>NZ_AZVA01000014.1:0-96763 GCF_000513975.1 Paracoccus sp. J55 | reverse complement strand
ATGGCAAAGGCAAAGTTTGAACGGACGAAACCGCACGTCAACATCGGGACGATCGGTCACGTTGACCACGGCAAGACGACGCTGACGGCTGCGATCACCAAGTATTTTGGTGAATTCAAGGCCTATGACCAGATCGACGGCGCCCCCGAGGAGCGTGCGCGTGGCATCACGATCTCGACCGCGCATGTGGAATACGAATCGGAGAACCGGCACTATGCCCACGTGGACTGCCCCGGCCACGCGGACTACGTGAAGAACATGATCACGGGCGCTGCGCAGATGGACGGCGCGATCCTGGTGGTGAACGCGGCCGACGGCCCGATGCCGCAGACGCGCGAGCACATCCTGCTGGGCCGCCAGGTCGGCATCCCCTACATGGTCGTCTACCTGAACAAGGTCGACCAGGTGGACGATCCGGAGCTGCTGGAACTGGTCGAGATGGAAGTGCGCGAGCTGCTGTCGTCCTACGACTATCCCGGCGACGACATCCCGATCATCAAGGGCTCGGCGCTGGCGGCGCTGGAAGGCCGCGACAAGGAGATCGGCGAGGATTCGATCCGGGCGCTGATCGCCGCCGTGGACGAATACATCCCGACGCCCGAGCGCGCGGTTGACCAGCCGTTCCTGATGCCGATCGAGGACGTGTTCTCGATCTCGGGCCGGGGCACGGTGGTGACCGGCCGCGTCGAGCGTGGCGCGGTGAACGTGGGCGACGAGCTTGAGATCGTCGGCATCCGCCCGACGAAGAAGACCACCTGCACCGGGGTGGAGATGTTCCGCAAGCTCCTGGACCGCGGCGAGGCCGGCGACAACATCGGCGCGCTGCTGCGCGGCGTGGAGCGCGACGGGGTGGAGCGCGGCCAGGTGCTGGCGAAGCCCGGCTCGGTGACGCCGCATACCGAGTTCGAGGCCGAGGCCTATATCCTGACCAAGGAAGAGGGCGGCCGGCACACGCCGTTCTTCGCGAACTATCGTCCGCAGTTCTATTTCCGGACCACGGACGTGACCGGGACGGTTCGTCTGCCCGAGGGCACCGAGATGGTGATGCCGGGCGACAACCTGAAGTTCACGGTGGAGCTGATCGCGCCGATCGCGATGGAAGAGAAGCTGCGCTTCGCGATCCGCGAGGGCGGCCGCACGGTCGGCGCCGGCGTGGTGTCGAAGATCCTGAAGTGACGGGCTGGTCCGCGGCGGCCGGGTGGCGGGGCGCAGGCCCGCGCTGCCTTGCGCCGCGGGCTTTGCGCTCCGGGACCGTCATCGGGTGATCCCTGCCGGGATATCGCGATGAGGAAGGCCGCTCCGCGAGGGGCGGCCTTTGCCGTTTGGGGCGGCGCGGGCTTTCCGGGGCTCTGCCCCGGACCCCGGGATATTTGCACAAGAAAGAAGCGCGCGGGCGCGGGGCGGCCCAGGGCGAGGGCGCGCGGGCGGGTGCCGGGGCGTGGTTTTCAGATCAGTTCGGCAAGGCCCGCGCGACGGAATTCCTTGCGTATGCTGCCGATCGTTTTGTCCCGGTCGATATCGGACCGGGCCAGGGTCCGCAGCCCGCAACGCGCATCCGCGATCAAGCAGGCGCGGTATTCCACCGGGGCGCTCATGTAGCGCCAGATCGATTCCGTGCCGCAGCAGGACCGCCTGCAATTTTTCCGTGTCATGGAAGGCGATGCCATGCGGCGGCATTGGCGTCCCGTCCCGTCCGACCGGCCGGGCGAAGGCGGCAATGACCGGTGCGCAGTCGAGTGGGCGGCAGCGGGGCGCCAGCTTTTCGCGCGCCATGACGCTGTGCGGGCGGCGGCGCGGGATCAGGATTTTCTGGTCCACCCGGCCCAGCAGCTGGCGGTCGTGCATCGCCGATCTCCCTGGCGGGGCGGTGCGGGGTGACGAGCGTCTGGCCCGCGCCGGCTCTCCTATCCCGGGATTGCGGTGGCGCAAGCGCCGGGTCGGCCCCGGCCAGGCTTGACCGCGCCGGCCGAAGCGGCTAAAGGGGCGCCATCGCCGCCGCTCCTCGTCCTTTTTCACGGAGAATCGGTTGCATTGTGCCGGGCCGCCATGTAATGGGGCGGCCTGCTCTTATTTGATACGGTTCGATGCTGGCAGCGCGTGGTGCGCGGTCAGCCTCTCAACTGGAACTCCCCGCAAGAGGGATGATAATGCAAAGCCAGAATATCCGCATCCGGCTGAAGGCGTTCGATTACCGCGTCCTGGATGCCAGCACGCAGGAAATCGTCAACACCGCCAAGCGCACCGGCGCCCAGGTCCGTGGTCCGATTCCGCTGCCCAACAAGATCGAGAAATTCACCGTTCTGCGCGGTCCGCATATCGACAAGAAATCCCGCGACCAGTGGGAAATCCGCACGCACAAGCGCCTGCTGGACATCGTCGACCCGACCCCCCAGACCGTGGACGCCCTGATGAAGCTCGACCTCGCCGCCGGCGTGGATGTCGAGATCAAGGTGTAAGGAGGCTGACATGCTGCGGACTGGTGTTATCGCCAAGAAGCTGGGCATGACCCGGCTGTTCCTGGAAGACGGGCGTCAGGTGCCCGTCACCGTTCTGCACGTGGACAACGTGCAGGTCATCGCTCAGCGCACCGCCGAGAAAGACGGCTACGTGGCGCTGCAGCTCGGCGCGGGCGAGGCCAAGGCCAAGCGCACGACCGCCGCGCTGCGCGGCCATTTCGCCAAGGCGAATGTCGCGCCCAAGCGCAAGATCGCGGAATTCCGCGTCGCGCCGGAAAACCTGGTGGAAGTGGGCGAGGAGATCATCGCCGACCACTATTTCGAGGGCCAGTATGTCGACATCGCCGGCACCTCGATCGGCAAGGGCTTTGCCGGTGCGATGAAGCGGCACAATTTCGGCGGTCTGCGCGCCTCGCATGGCGTGTCGATCAGCCACCGCTCGCATGGTTCGACCGGCCAGTGCCAGGACCCGGGCAAGGTGTTCAAGGGCAAGAAGATGGCGGGTCACCTCGGGGCCGTCCGCGTCACCACCCAGAACCTGCAGGTCGTCAAGACCGATGCCGAGCGTGGCCTGATCATGGTCAAGGGCTCGGTCCCGGGTTCGAAGGGCGGCTGGGTCACGATCAAGGACGCCGTGAAGAAGCCGCTGGCCGAAAACACCGTTTTCCCGGCCGCGACCCGTTCGAAAGCTGCCCAGGCCGAGGCTGCCGCCCCCGCCGAGGCCGCCGCGCCCGAAGGAGACAACTGATGAAACTCGACGTTATCACGCTCGATGCCGGCAAGGCCGGGGACATCGACCTGAGCGATGACATCTTCGGGCTCGAGCCGCGTGCGGACCTGCTGCATCGCGTCGTGCGCTGGCAGCGTGCGAAAGCGCAGGCGGGCACCCATTCGGTGCTGGGCAAGTCGGATGTCAGCTACTCGACCAAGAAGATCTACCGCCAGAAGGGCACCGGCGGCGCCCGCCACGGTTCGCGCAAGGCGCCGATCTTCCGTCACGGCGGCGTCTACAAGGGCCCGACCCCGCGCTCGCACGCCTTCGACCTGCCCAAGAAGGTCCGCGCGCTCGGCCTGAAGCACGCGCTGTCGGCCAAGGCCGCCGCGGGTGAGCTGGTCGTCGTGGACAGCCTGAACATCGCGGAAGCCAAGACCGCGGCCGTCGCCAAGGCGGTCAAGGAAAACGGCTGGAAGCGGGTTCTGGTGATCGACGGCGCCGAAGTGAACGAGAACTTCGCCCGCGCCGCCCGCAACCTGGAAGGCGTCGATGTGCTGCCCTCGATCGGTGCCAATGTCTATGACATCCTGCGCCGGGATACGCTCGTGCTGACCCGCGCCGGTGTCGAAGCCCTGGAGGCTCGCCTGAAATGAGCGTGAAACCCGAACATTACGACGTGATCGTCAAGCCGATCATCACCGAGAAGGCGACGCTGGTCTCCGAGGCCAACGCCTATGTCTTCGAGGTGGCCAAGGATTCGAGCAAGCCGGCGATCAAGCAGGCCGTCGAGGCCCTGTTCAACGTCAAGGTGAAGGCGGTCAACACCACCATCACCAAGGGCAAGACCAAGCGTTTCCGCGGCCGCCCCGGCGTCCGCTCGGACGTGAAGAAGGCCTATGTGACGCTGGAAGCTGGCAACAGCATCGACGTCTCGACCGGCCTCTGATAGAAGCCGACGAATCGACGGCCCCGGCAGCGGGGCCGTCGCCTTTTGACTGAAACGGACCAATCACGGTCCAAAGCAACGGAAGACAGAGAGCATGGCACTCAAGTCGTATAAGCCGACGACGCCTGGCCAGCGTGGGCTGGTTCTGATCGACCGTTCGGAGCTTTGGAAAGGGCGCCCGGTCAAATCCCTCACCGAGGGGCTGACCAAGAACGGCGGCCGGAACAACACCGGACGGATCACGATGCGCCGCAAGGGCGGCGGGGCGAAGCGTCTCTACCGCATCGTCGATTTCAAACGCACCAAGTTCGATGTTTCGGCCACGGTCGAGCGGATCGAATACGATCCCAACCGCACCGCCTTCATCGCGCTGATCAAATATGAAGACGGCGAGCAGGCCTATATCCTGGCGCCGCAGCGCCTGGCCGTGGGCGACAAGGTGATCGCCGGCGCCAAGGTCGACGTGAAGCCCGGCAACGCCATGCCCTTCAGCGGCATGCCGATCGGCACCATCGTCCACAACGTCGAGCTGAAGCCCGGCAAGGGCGGCCAGATCGCCCGCTCGGCCGGCACCTATGCCCAGTTCGTCGGCCGCGACGGCGGCTATGCCCAGATCCGCCTCAGCTCGGGCGAGCTGCGCCTGGTCCGTCAGGAATGCATGGCCACCATCGGCGCCGTGTCGAATGCCGACCATTCGAACCAGAACCTCGGCAAGGCCGGCCGCAACCGCCACAAGGGCATCCGCCCGAGCGTGCGCGGCGTCGCGATGAACCCGATCGACCACCCGCATGGCGGTGGCGAGGGCCGGACCTCGGGTGGCCGCCACCCGGTCACCCCCTGGGGCAAGGGCACCAAGGGCAACCGCACCCGCACGAACAAATCGACCGACAAGTACATCCTGCGGTCGCGTCACGCGAAGAAGGGACGCTAATCCATGGCACGTTCAGTTTGGAAGGGCCCCTTTGTCGACGCATATGTGCTTCGCAAGGCGGAAAAGGCCCGCGAATCCGGCAAGTCGGATGTCATCAAGATCTGGTCGCGCCGTTCGACCATCCTGCCGCAATTCGTCGGCCTGACCTTCGGCGTCTACAATGGTCACAAGCACATCCCGGTCGCCGTGACCGAGGAGATGATCGGCCAGAAGTTCGGTGAATATTCGCCGACGCGGACCTATTACGGTCACGCCGCCGACAAGAAAGCGAAAAGGAAGTAATCGTCATGGGTAAGGAACAGAATCCGCGCCGCGTGGCGGAGAACGAGGCGTTCGCGAAGACCAAGATGCTGCGCACCTCGCCACAGAAGCTGAATCTGGTCGCGGCGCTGATCCGCGGCAAGAAGGTGGACAAGGCCCTGGCCGACCTGACCTTCTCGAAGCGCCGCATCGCCGGCGACGTGAAGAAATGCCTGCAATCGGCCATCGCCAATGCCGAGAACAACCATAACCTCGACGTGGACAATCTGATCGTCGCCGAGGCCTGGGTCGGCAAGAACCTGGTCATGAAGCGTGGCCGTCCGCGCGCCCGTGGTCGTTACGGCAAGATCATGAAGCCGTTTTCGGAAATCACCATCAAGGTGCGTCAGGTCGAGGAGCGCGCGTAATGGGTCAGAAGGTAAACCCCATCGGGATGCGTCTCCAGGTCAACCGCACCTGGGACAGCCGCTGGTATGCGGATGACAAGGACTACGGCAATCTGCTGCTGGAAGACCTGAAGATCCGCGACTTCATCCATCAGGAAGTGAAGCAGGCCGGCGTCAGCCGCGTCATCATCGAGCGCCCGCACAAGAAGTGCCGCGTCACGATCTATGCCGCGCGTCCGGGCGTGATCATTGGCAAGAAGGGCGCCGATATCGAGACCCTGCGCAAGAAGCTTGCGAACTTCACCGCCTCGGAACTGCACCTCAACATCGTCGAGGTCCGCAAGCCCGAGCTGGACGCCCAGCTGGTGGCCGAGTCGATCGCCCAGCAGCTGGAACGCCGGGTGTCGTTCCGCCGCGCCATGAAGCGCGCGGTGCAGAACGCCATGCGCATGGGCGCGCTGGGGATCCGGGTGAACGTCTCGGGCCGCCTGGGCGGCGCCGAGATCGCCCGCACCGAATGGTATCGCGAGGGCCGGGTGCCGCTGCACACGCTGCGCGCCGACATCGACTATGCGCTGTCGGAGGCCTCGACCCCCTACGGGATCATCGGCGTGAAGGTCTGGATCTTCAAGGGCGAGATCATGGAGCACGATCCGCAGGCCCGCGACCGCCGCGCCACCGAAGCGCAGGACGGCCCGTCGCCCCGCGGCCCGCGCCGTGATCGCGACCGCGACGCGCGCTAAGGAGAAGAAGCAATGCTGCAACCGAAACGGACCAAGTTCCGCAAACAGCACAAGGGCCGCATCCACGGCGAAGCCAAGGGCGGGTTCAACCTGAACTTCGGCTCCTACGCGCTGAAGGCCATCGAGCCCGAGCGCGTCACCGCGCGCCAGATCGAAGCGGCCCGCCGCGCGATCACCCGCCACATGAAGCGTCAGGGCCGGGTCTGGATCCGGATCTTCCCGGACGTGCCGGTTTCCTCGAAGCCGACCGAAGTGCGGATGGGTAAGGGCAAGGGTTCGGTGGACTACTGGGCCGCCCGCGTCCATCCCGGCCGGATCATGTTCGAGATCGACGGCGTGAACGACGCCATCGCCCGCGAAGCCCTGCGCCTGGGCGCGCAGAAGCTGCCGGTGCTGACCCGCATCGTCGCGCGCGAAGACTGGTAAGGCGGCGCGGGCGCGCCTCGGCGCCCCGCCCACCGAAGCGAGAGAGATGGGCCCCGCCGGAGAACGGCGGGGCGCTTCATTTGCAGCCCTTCCCGCAAAGAGGGTTGCCAAGAACCGGCGATGCCTGTATGGGCAAGCCTTCACATGAAACTCCACCGGAATCAGGGTGGCCCTGCATGGCAGGGGCTCTCCGGTGATGTTGAAAGGAAAAGGCGCATGAAAGCGCAGGAACTGAAAGACAAGACGCCTGACCAGCTGAAGGAACAGCTGCTCGCGCTGAAGAAGGAAGCGTTCAACCTGCGCTTCCAGCAGGCCACCGGCCAGCTCGAATCGACCGCCCGCATGCGCGCCGTCCGCCGCGACGTCGCCCGTGTGAAAACCATTCTGAACCAGAAAGCGGCGGAAGCCGCGGCGTCGAACTAAGGAGCCCGGTCCATGCCCAAACGCATCCTGCAAGGCAAGGTCGTCAGCGACAAGAACGAACAGACCGTCACCGTCCTGGTCGAGCGTCGCTTCAAGCATCCGCTGCTGCACAAGACCGTGCGGTCGTCCAAGAAATACCGCGCGCATGACGCGCAGAACCAGTTCAAGGTCGGTGACACCGTTCGCATCGTCGAATGCGCGCCGATCTCGAAGACCAAGCGCTGGACCGTGCTGACCGAAGCCACCGAGGCTTCGGCCTGAGGCCCAGTTTAATCGATACCCTGGGGCCGGCCCATGATCATGGTCGTGCCGGTCCCCAAAGGTCGGGAGTAACCAAATGATCCAGATGCAGACCAATCTGGATGTCGCTGACAACTCCGGCGCGCGCCGGGTGCAGTGCATCAAGGTCCTGGGTGGTTCGCACCGTCGCTATGCGTCGGTGGGCGACATCATCGTCGTCTCCGTCAAGGAGGCCATCCCGCGCGGCCGCGTGAAGAAAGGTGACGTCCGCAAGGCCGTCGTCGTGCGCACCGCCAAAGAAGTGAAGCGCGAGGACGGCACCTCGATCCGCTTCGACCGCAACGCCGCCGTCATCCTGAACAACCAGGGCGAACCGGTCGGCACCCGTATCTTCGGGCCGGTCGTGCGCGAGCTGCGCGCCAAGAACTTCATGAAGATCATCTCGCTCGCCCCGGAGGTGCTGTAATGGCTGCCAAGCTGAAAAAGGGCGACAAGGTCGTCGTGCTGACCGGCAAGGACAAGGGCAAGCAGGGCGAGATCGCCGCGGTGTTCCCGAAAGAGAACAAGGCGGTCGTTGACGGCGTCAACATCGCGATCCGTCACCAGCGCCAGACCCAGAACACCCAGGGCGGCCGCGTGGCGAAAGCCATGCCGATCGACCTGTCGAACCTGGCGCTGCTGGACAAGAACGGCAAAGCGACCCGCGTCGGCTTCCGCGTGGAAGACGGCAAGAAGGTCCGCTTCGCCAAGACCACGGGAGACGTGATCTGATGCTGGACCAAGCCAATTACACCCCGCGCCTCAAGTCGCTCTACAAGGACCAGATCCGCGCCACGCTCAAGGAAGAGTTCGGCTACAAGAACGACATGCAGATCCCGCGCCTGGACAAGATCGTCCTGAACATGGGCATCGGCGAGGCCGTCAAGGACACCAAGAAGGTCAAGCAGGGCGCCGAGGAGCTGTCGCTCATCGCGGGCCAGAAGGCCGTCATCACTAAGGCCAAGAAGTCGATCGCCGGCTTCCGCGTCCGTGAAGAGATGCCGCTGGGCTGCAAGGTGACGCTGCGCGGCGACCGGATGTATGAATTCCTGGACCGCCTGATCAACATCGCGCTGCCCCGCGTCCGCGACTTCCGCGGCGTCAAGGGCTCGGCTTTCGACGGCCGCGGCAACTATGCCATGGGCCTGAAGGAGCACATCGTTTTCCCGGAAATCAACTTCGACAAGGTCGACGAAGTTCTGGGGATGGACATCATCATCTGCACCACCGCGAAGACCGACGCGGAAGCGAAATCTCTGCTGAAGGCATTCAACATGCCTTTCAACAGCTGATCGCGGAGGGAAGAAGATATGGCTAAGAAATCCATGGTCGAGCGCGAGAAGAAGCGCGAGCGTCTGGTTCAGAAATACGCCGCCAAGCGCGCCGCGCTGAACGAGATCGTCCACGATCAGTCCCTGCCGATGGAAGAGCGCTTCAAGGCCAGCCTGAAACTGGCTGAACTGCCGCGCAACTCCTCGGCCACGCGTCTGCACAACCGGTGCCAGCTCACCGGCCGTCCGCATGCGTATTACCGTAAACTGAAACTGTCGCGGATCATGCTGCGCGAGCTCGGCTCGTTCGGCCAGATCCCCGGCATGGTCAAATCGAGCTGGTAAGGGGGCAATATGTCGATGAACGATCCTCTCGGCGATATGCTGACCCGCATCCGCAACGCGCAGATGCGCGGCAAATCGACCGTCCGCACGCCCGCCTCCAAGCTGCGCGCCTGGGTGCTCGACGTGCTCAAGGCCGAAGGCTACATCCGCGGCTACGAAAAGGTTGAAACCCCCTCGGGCCATACCGAGCTGGAAATCAGCCTGAAATACTACGAAGGCACCCCGGTGATCCGCGAGCTGGCTCGCGTGTCCAAGCCCGGGCGCCGGGTCTACGCTTCGGTCAAGGAGATCCCGCTGGTTCGCAACGGGCTGGGCGTCTCCATCGTCTCGACGCCGAAAGGCGTGATGTCGGATGCAGCGGCTCGCAACGCCAATGTCGGCGGCGAAGTCCTCTGCACCGTGTTCTAAGGAGGGCAGGATGTCTCGGATTGGTAAGAAGCCGGTCGAACTGCCCAAGGGCGTGACCGCCGAAGTGAAAGGCCAGACGATCGAGGTGAAGGGGCCGAAAGGCACCCGGTCCTTCACCGCGACGGATGACGTGACCCTGAAGGTCGAGGATGGCGGCGTCACCGTGACGCCGCGCGGGCTGTCCAAGCGCGCGCGCCAGCAATGGGGCATGTCGCGCTCGATGGTGGCGAACCTCGTGACCGGCGTCAGCGAAGGCTTCAAGAAAGAGCTGGAAATCCAGGGCGTCGGCTATCGCGCCCAGATGCAGGGCAAGACCCTGAAGCTGGCTCTGGGTTATTCGCATGACGTGAACTTTGAAACCCCGGAAGGCGTGACGATCACGGCCCCGAAGCAGACGGAAATCGTGGTCGAGGGCATCGATCAGCAGATCGTCGGCCAGGTCGCCGCGAACATCCGCGAGTGGCGCCGCCCCGAGCCCTACAAGGGCAAGGGCATCCGCTACAAGGGTGAGGTCGTCTTCCGCAAGGAAGGCAAGAAGAAGTAAGGGGCGCGAGAAATGGCACTGAACAAGAGAGAGCTGTTCCAGAAGCGCCGCCTGCGCGTGCGGAACAAACTGCGGGCCATCTCGGACGGTCGTCCGCGTCTGTCCGTCCACCGTTCTTCCAAGAACATCAGCGTCCAGGTGATCGACGATACGAAAGGGGTCACGCTGGCCTCGGCCTCGTCGCTCGAGAAGGACCTGGGCGTTGTCGGCAAGAACAACCTGGAAGCCGCGGCCAAGATCGGCGCTGCCATTGCGGAGCGCGCAAAGAAGGCCGGCGTCGAAGAGGTGATCTTCGACCGCGGCGGTTTCCTGTTCCACGGCAAGATCAAGGCTCTGGCCGACGCAGCCCGCGAAGGCGGTCTGAAGTTCTGATCTGATGCGGGCGGCGCTTTCCGATAGGGGCGCGCCGCCCCGATGATCCGGGGGCCGGTCGCCCGCGCGGCCGCCCACCAGGATTGGGTTCAACGGCGCGGATCGCGCGCCAGATTACAAGGAATGCCTGAATGGCAGAACGTGAACATCGTCGGGGTCGCCGCGAAGAGCGCGAGGAAACCCCGGAATTCGCCGACCGTCTGGTCGCGATCAACCGCGTGTCGAAAACCGTCAAGGGCGGCAAGCGCTTCGGCTTCGCGGCCCTGGTGGTTGTCGGCGACCAGCGCGGCCGCGTCGGCTTTGGCAAGGGCAAGGCGAAAGAAGTGCCCGAGGCGATCCGCAAGGCGACCGAGCAGGCCAAGCGCGGCCTGATCCGCGTGCCGCTGCGCGACGGCCGCACCCTGCATCATGACATCGAGGGCCGTCACGGCGCCGGCAAGGTCATCATGCGCACCGCCGTCCCGGGCACCGGCATCATCGCCGGCGGCCCGATGCGCGCCGTGTTCGAGATGCTGGGCGTCCAGGACGTCGTGGCCAAGTCGCAGGGCTCGCAGAACCCCTACAACATGATCCGCGCCACCATCGACGGCCTCAAGAAGGAAGCCTCGCCCCGCAACGTCGCCCAGCGTCGTGGCAAGAAGGTGGCCGAGATCCTGCCCTCGAACGACAAGCCGGCCGCCGAAGCCGCCGCCGAAGCGTAAGGAGAGGCAAGAATGGCTAAAACCATCGTCGTCAAGCAGATCGGCTCGCCGATCCGCCGCCCGGCCATCCAGCGCGAGACGCTGAAGGGCCTGGGCCTGAACAAGATGCACCGCACCCGCGAGCTGGAAGACACTCCGGCCGTGCGCGGCATGGTCGCCAAGATCCCGCATCTGGTCACCATCATCGAAGAGCGCGGCTGATCGTCCCGCCTCTGCCGGAAATCAAAACGCCCCGGAGCTGCTCCGGGGCGTTTTCGTTCATCCGTTAACCTTTCGCTAACCCGTTTCCCCTAGGCTCGGCCCATCTTCCAGCCGTTCGAGCCTGCCTTGCCCTGTCTGTTCCGCCCCCTGTTCCGCTGTGTTCTGCCGATCCTTCTGGCCTTGTCCGGCAGTGCGGTGGCCGGTCCCTGGCCGCGTGAGGAGAAGGGCGTCTTCCTGTCCTTCTCGGGCGAGCGCGACGTGCAGGGAAACGCCTATTCCAGCCTCTATGCCGAATATGGCCTGCGCCCGCGTGTGACGCTGGGGCTGGAACTCGGGCGGTCCAGCGGCGGGGAGACCAGCGCCATGTTCTGGCTGCAGCGCGCGCTCGACCGGGGCGAGGGGCCGAACCGCTTCTCGGCGGCGCTTGGCATGGGCGCGCTGGAGCGGCGCGGCGAATACCTGCCGCTGGCGCAGATCGCCGTGGGATGGGGGCGGGGCTTCGATTCGCTGCCGGTCCTGCGCCGCGTCCCGCGCGGCGGCTGGCTGTCGGTCGAGGCGCGCTACAAGATCGCCGGCGCGATGAAGGACGAGGCGGAGATCGCCGAACTCGCCGCCCGGGGTGCGGGGCTGCTAAGCTATCTCACCCCCGAATCCGAGGCCAAGGCCGAGCTTACCCTCGGCTGGCATGCCGGCGAGAGCCTGATGCTCATCGGCCAGGTCCGGGCCGAGGAGCGCGAGGACAGCGGCTTCGGCGCCAAGCTGGCCGTCACGGCGGTCCGCGACCTGATCGGGCCGGCAAGGCTGGAGCTGGGGATGATCGAGCCGCTTTCGGGGCTGGGCGAGCGCGCGGTGAAGCTTGGGCTGTGGGTGGCGTTCTGATCGCGCCGACCTTCAGGGCGTCGCGGGCGAACACCTTACGGCCGGGCGGGCCGCGGTCCGCCTCGTTCGCTCGGCAAAAGCGGGCGGCATCGGGGGATGCCGATCGGCCGGCGGATCGCGCGGCATGGGGCGCGGTCCGCGAGCGGGTCGGTGCGGCGTCCCGAGGCGAAGGATGTGCCCGGTCCTGGCGTGGGCCGGCCGCGACGCATTCTTGACGGGCCGCGCCCGGCGGGCCGGCTTTCCCGGGGTGGTCGTCTCGGGACCATGCCGGGGCCGGGCCAGCTTGACCGCGGCGGTGACAGCCGCTAGAAGCCGCCGGTGTCCCCGTGACACCGACTCAACAAGCAAGAAATGCCGTGTCCGCCCCCTTCGCTTCATGGGGCGCTTCCGGCCAAGGAGAAGCGATATGAAACTGCATGAACTCCGCGACAATCCCGGCGCGAACCGCAAGAAGAAGCGCGTCGCGCGCGGCCCCGGCTCGGGCAAGGGCAAGACCGCCGGCCGCGGCATCAAGGGCCAGACCTCGCGTTCGGGCGTGGCGCTGAACGGTTACGAAGGCGGCCAGATGCCGCTTTACCGCCGCCTGCCCAAGCGCGGCTTCAGCAAGCCGAATCGCCTGGAATTCGCGGTGGTGAACCTGGGCCAGCTGCAGGCCTTCGTCGACGCGGGCAAGCTGGACGCGAAAGCCGACGTGACCGAGGACGCGCTGGTCGCCGCCGGCGTCATCCGCCGCAAGCTGGACGGCGTGCGCGTGCTGGCCAAGGGCGAGCTCAAGGCCGCGCTGAACCTGACCGTCGCCGGTGCGTCGAAAGCCGCCGTCGAGGCCGTCGAGAAGGCGGGCGGCAAGCTCACCGTCACCCGCCCGGCGAAAGAAGCCGAGGCTGACGCTCCCGCGGCCGAATAAGCTGTTGAAGGGCGCGCCCGCGCCCCATAGATAGCTATCCAAGTTTTCCAGGCGCCGCGGGATCGGGAAACGATCCGGCGGCGCTGCCACGAAGGGGCACGAAGCATGGCGTCAGCCGCAGAACAGATGGCCGCGAACCTTTCCTGGGGCGCGCTCGGCAAGGCGACCGAGTTGCGCCAGAGGATCTGGTTCACCCTCGGACTTCTCATCATCTACCGCCTCGGCACCTATATCCCGGTGCCCGGCATCGACGGCGCCGCGCTGCGCAACTTCATGGACCAGGCGCAGGCCGGGCTGGGCGGCATCCTGTCCATGTTCACCGGCGGCGCGCTGGGGCGGATGGGCGTCTTCGCGCTTGGCATCATGCCCTATATCTCGGCCTCGATCATCGTGCAGCTTCTGGCCTCGATGGTCCCGGCGCTCGAGCAGCTCAAGAAAGAGGGCGAGCAGGGCCGCAAGAAGATCAACCAGTATACCCGCTACGGCACCGTGGCGCTGGCGCTGTTCCAGGCCTGGGGCCTTGCCGTCAGCCTGGAGCACGGCAACCTCGCGCATGAGCCGGGGATGTTCTTCCGGGCCTCGGTGGTCATCACCCTGGTCGGCGGCACCATGTTCCTGATGTGGCTGGGCGAGCAGATCACCGCCCGCGGCATCGGCAACGGCATCTCGCTGATCATCTTCGTCGGCATCGTGGCCGAGATCCCGGGGCACCTGGCGCAGTTCCTGGCGCAGGGCCGCTCGGGCGCCATCTCGACCCCGGTGATCCTGGGCGTGATCGTCATGGTCGCCGCGGTGATCGCCTTCGTGGTGTTCATGGAGCGCGCGCTGCGCAAGATCCACATCCAGTATCCGCGCCGTCAGGTCGGGATGAAGATCTATGACGGCCAGTCCAGCCATCTGCCGATCAAGGTGAACCCGGCCGGCGTGATCCCGGCGATCTTCGCCAGCTCGCTGCTGCTCTTGCCGGTGACGATCTCGACCTTCTCGGGCAACCAGACCGGCCCGGTCATGTCGACGATCCTGGCCTATTTCGGTCCCGGACAGCCGCTTTACCTGCTGTTCTTCGCGGCGATGATCATCTTCTTCACCTATTTCTACACGTTCAACGTCAGCTTCAAGACCGAGGACGTGGCCGAGAACCTGAAGAACCAGGGCGGCTTCATCCCCGGCATCCGCCCGGGCAAGCGGACCGAGGATTACCTGACCTATGTGGTGACCCGGATCCTGGTGATCGGCTCGGCCTATCTGGCCTTCGTCTGCCTCCTGCCCGAGATCATCCGCGACCAGCTGGCGATCCCCTTCTACTTCGGCGGCACCTCGGTGCTGATCGTGGTCAGTGTGGTGATGGACACGATCAACCAGGTGCAAAGCCACTTGCTCGCCCATCAATACGAAGGTTTGATCGAGAAATCGCAATTGCGCGGCAAGCGTGGCAAGACGGGGGCGGCCAAGCCCCGCAAGGCCCCCGCGCGCCGTTAAGGGGAAACCCACCATAAGGGGTAGGAGAGGGACGACATGGCGATCAACATCATTCTGCTGGGCCCGCCCGGCGCAGGCAAAGGCACGCAGGCCCGGCGGCTGATCGACGAGCGCGGCCTCGTCCAGCTCTCTACCGGCGACATGCTGCGCGAGGCGCGCAGCTCGGGCACCGAGATGGGCAAGCGTGTCGCCGAGGTCATGGACCGGGGCGAGCTGGTGACCGACGAGATCGTCATCGGGCTGATCCGCGAAAAGCTGGGGCAGGGCGGCAAGGGCTTCATCTTCGACGGCTTCCCGCGCACCCTGGCCCAGGCCGACGCGCTGCAGGCGCTGATGGCCGAGATGGACCAGCGCATCGATGCGGTGATCGAGATGCGGGTGGACGATGCGGCGCTGATCTCGCGCATCACCGGCCGCTTCACCTGCGGCAATTGCGGCGAGGTCTATCACGACGAGACCAAGCCGACGAAAGAGCCGGGCAAATGCGACGTCTGCGGCTCGACCGACCTGCGCCGCCGCGCCGACGACAACGAGGACAGCCTCAAGACCCGGCTGATGGAATATTACAAGAAGACCTCGCCGCTGATCGGCTATTACTATGTCAAGGGCAACCTGAACCCGGTGGACGGCCTGGCCGACATCGACGAGGTGGGGGCGCAGGTGGCCAAGGTGCTGGACCGGATTCCGTCCTAGGCTTGACCTTCCCTTGCGAATCCCTTAATTCGCAGCATCTCGCAAGAGAATCACCCGGGCGTCCCGGGTGCCGCTTCAAGGCCCGAAGGCATGGCTTTCGGGTCTTTGGTTGTGAAAAAAGGTTCCGGCGCTACGGAACCGCAACATGGAAAAGGAACCACGCGTGGCTCGTATTGCTGGCGTCAACATTCCGACGGGGAAACGCGTCCCCATCGCCCTGACCTATATCCACGGGATCGGCCCGAAATTCGCCGAACAGATCATCACGGCTGTCGGCATCGACCCGGCGCGCCGCGTGAACGATCTGTCGGATGCCGAGGTCCTGCAGATCCGCGAATATATCGACGCCAACCTCACCGTCGAAGGCGACCTGCGCCGTGAGACGCAGATGAACATCAAGCGCCTGATGGATCTGGGCTCGTATCGTGGCCTGCGCCACCGCCGCGGCCTGCCGGTCCGCGGTCAGCGCACCCATACCAACGCCCGCACCCGCAAGGGCCCGGCGAAACCGATCGCCGGCAAGAAGAAGTAAGAGGGGGCAGAGGCAATGGCACGCGATAAAACCCGTATCAAGCGCAAGGAACGCAAGAACATCGCCACCGGCGTGGCGCATGTTAACTCGTCCTTCAACAACACCAAGATCCTGATCTCGGACGTGCAGGGCAATGCGATCTCGTGGTCGTCGGCCGGCACCATGGGCTTCAAGGGCTCGCGCAAATCGACCCCCTATGCCGCGCAGATGGCCGCCGAAGACGCCGGCCGCAAGGCGCAGGAGCACGGCGTCCGCACCCTCGAGGTCGAGGTTCAGGGCCCCGGTTCGGGCCGCGAATCGGCGCTGCGCGCGCTGGCCGCCGTCGGCTTCAACATCACGGCCATCCGTGACGTGACCCCGATCGCGCATAACGGCTGCCGCCCGCCGAAACGCCGCCGGGTCTGATCGGCCAAGACTTTGACGCGTTCCGCGCCGTGTTTCGGCGCGGGCGCGCTTTTCGCATTTCACCTCGGGCGTTTCCGGCCACGGTCATGGGTCGGAAACTGGTATGGAGGCAAACGCATGATCCATAAGAATTGGGCTGAACTGATCAAGCCGACCCAGCTTGAAATCAAGCCGGGTGCCGATTCGTCCCGCGTGGCCACCGTCGTGGCGGAACCGCTCGAGCGCGGCTTCGGCCTGACGCTGGGCAACGCGTTGCGGCGGGTGCTGCTGTCCTCGCTGCAGGGCGCCGCCATCACCTCGGTTCAGATCGACAACGTGCTGCATGAATTCTCGTCCGTCCCCGGCGTGCGCGAGGACGTGACCGACATCGTCCTGAACCTCAAGGGCGTGACGCTGAAGATGGAAGTCGACGCGCCCAAGCGCCTGACGCTCTCGGCCAAGGGCCCGGGCGAGGTCAAGGCCGGCGACATCCAGGAAACTTCCGGCATCACCATCCTGAACCGCGACCACGTCATCTGCCATCTCGACGAGGGCGCCGAGCTGCACATGGAGCTGACCGTCGCCAACGGCAAGGGCTATGTCGCGGCCGACAAGAACCGCCCCGAGGACGCGCCCATCGGCCTGATCCCGATCGACGCCATCTTCTCGCCGGTCAAGCGCGTCAGCTACGAGGTCACCCCGACCCGCGAGGGGCAGGTTCTGGACTATGACAAGCTGACGATGAAGGTCGAAACCGACGGTTCGCTGACCCCGGAAGACGCCGTGGCCTATGCCGCGCGCATCATCCAGGACCAGCTTTCGGTTTTCGTGAACTTCGACGAGCCGGAAACCGCTACCCGCTCGGATGCCGAGGACGGGCTGGAATTCGACCCGCGCCTGCTGAAGAAGGTGGACGAGCTGGAGCTTTCGGTGCGTTCGGCCAACTGCCTCAAGAACGACAACATCGTCTATATCGGCGACCTGATCCAGAAGACCGAGGCCGAGATGCTGCGCACCCCGAACTTCGGCCGCAAGTCGCTGAACGAGATCAAGGAGGTGCTGTCCAGCATGGGCCTGCATCTCGGCATGGATGTCGTGGACTGGCCGCCGGAGAACATCGAGGATCTGGCCAAGCGTTTCGACGACCAGTTCTAAGGAATACCGGGGTGCCATGCCCGGCATGGCGCCCCGGAAGACCGGGCATTCCGCCCCAAGGAGAGCGGCCCGCAACGCATGGGCTGCCGGACAAAGCAAAAGACGTGAAGGAGAAACATCATGCGTCACGCCCGCGGCTATCGCCGTCTGAACCGCACCCACGAGCACCGCAAGGCGCTCTTCGCCAACATGGCCGGCTCGCTGATCGAGCATGAGCAGATCAAGACCACCCTGCCCAAGGCCAAGGAACTGCGTCCCATCGTCGAGAAGCTGATCACGCTGGCCAAGCGCGGCGATCTGCATGCCCGCCGTCAGGCGGCCGCCCAGCTCAAGCAGGACGATCACGTCGCCAAGCTCTTCGAGGTGCTGGGCCCGCGCTACAAGGACCGTCAGGGCGGCTATGTCCGTATCCTGAAAGCCGGCTTCCGCTATGGCGACATGGCCCCGATGGCAATCATCGAATTCGTCGAGCGCGACACCAGCGCCAAAGGTGCGGGCGACCGCGCCCGCCTGGAAGCCGAATCGGCTGCTGACGAATCGTAAGAAATTTAACTCTTTCTTAGGGTTAAGCGATCGTATAAGCCCGCAGCCACAGCAATGGCTGCGGGCTTTTTGCAACAGTCACGCGATTGTTGCCCGGCATGCGCAAAATGAACCGATCTGTTCATTTTCTCCAAATGGTTGCATGCGCCTTCGGAAAACATACGGGAATTGCAGGATCGCGGCGCGTCTTGCGCTCGGCGGGGAAAGGCGGCTATGCCCAAAGTGCCGCCGAGTTGACCCGACGGCAGTCCGAAAAACGTCGCTCGCAAGCACGGTATTGCTTGAATACACTGTGAACCGTGCCATTTTTCCTGGTAACTCGAAGAAAACGCAATCTGTCCAAAACGTCATGTCATCTCGCGCGGAAATCAATGCAGCACTCGCCAAGCTGAAAAAGCTCGCTCCGGCGGGCTATTTCATCGGGCTGCACATTCGTTTTGCTGCACCGCTGATGCAGTTCCAGACCTATAACAAGGAATGGGCTCAGCGCTATTCCGAACGGGCCTATGCCCTGCGCGACCCCACCATCGCCTGGGGCTTCTCGACGACCGGGGCCTGCCGATGGAGCGTGCTGCCCATCCCGGACCCGTTTTCGATTCTTCAGGACGCCGCGGATCATGGCCTGCGCTACGGGCTGGCGGTGGCGCACGGCCCGATCAAGTCGCGCACGATTTGCTGCTTTGCCCATGACAAACGGGAATTCACGGATGACGAGATCGAAGCGATCTCGACAATGGTACGACGGCTTCACGATATCACAGAGCCGCCGGAGAGCCTGACGAAGGCTCAGCAAGAGGCCCTTCGGTGTATCGCAGAGGGCGATCGTCATGCAGCGGCGGCTGCCAAGCTTGGTATTACGGAAAGCGCATTCAAGGCACGTCTCATCTCGGCACGCGAACGACTCATGGCGCGCACGACGGCCGAGGCGCTGCAACGGGCCAAGGACTACCGCTTGCTGTAATACGGTCCGTCCGCCGTTGCGGTTTACACCTGGGGGCCACCACCACAAAGAACCCCAGGAGAAGACCATGCAGACCACCACACTTTCCTTCGCCAACCTCCACAATCACGGCGAGCTCTTCGCGAATATCTTCCGCGCCCGCAAGCAGAGCTTCATCGTCCAGAAGCGCTGGAACCTGCCCCAGACGGACGACATGGAGTTCGACCAGTACGACACGCCCATGAGCCGCTGGGTGGCGATCCATGAAAACGGCCGGGTGCTGGCCGGCGTGCGCCTGACGCCCACCACGGCGCGCTGCGGCATGTATTCCTACATGATCCGCGATGCCCAGCTGGACCTGCTGGGCGGCTCGATCCCGCAGAACCTGCTGGACGAACCGGCGCCGGTCGAGGCCGGCACCTGGGAAGCCAGCCGGCTGTTCGTGGACCATACCATCCCGCAGCGCGAGCGGCGGCGCGTGCACCTGAACCTCGTGCACGAGATGACCAATTCGGCCCGTGAGCTTGGCGCCTCGCGCCTGGTCTGCCTGGTCGCCTCGACCTGGCCGCGCTGGCTGGTGCCCTGCGGTCTGGACGCGCAGGCCATGGGTCCGGTGGTCTGGATCGACGACGGCTATTTCCAGTGCGTCTCGATCAACCTGGCGGCCAAGATGCACTGATGCACGACGCCAGGAGGAGGGCCTTTCGCAGGTGATGCGGGCGGCGTAACATGTCGCCCGCATGGCAGACCTATTCGACACAGAGCCCCCCTTGGGCGAACCCGCGCGCAGCGCCGCCCGCCCCCTTGCCGACCGGATCCGTCCGGCGCGGCTGTCCGATGTCGTTGGCCAGGACAAGGTGCTTGGCCCCGACGGCCCGCTGGGCGCCATGCTCGGCGCCGGCAGCCTGTCCTCGCTGATCCTCTGGGGACCGCCAGGGGTCGGCAAGACCACCATCGCCCGGCTTCTGGCACAAGAGACGGACCTGGCCTTCGTGCAGATCTCGGCGATCTTTTCCGGAGTGCCGGAACTGCGCAAGGTGTTCGAGGCCGCCCGCCTGCGCCGGAGCCAGGGCCGCGGCACGCTGCTGTTCGTCGACGAGATCCATCGCTTCAACAAGGCGCAGCAGGACAGTTTCCTGCCGCATATGGAGGACGGCACCATCACCCTGGTCGGTGCCACCACCGAGAATCCCAGTTTCGAGCTGAACGCCGCCCTGCTGTCCCGCGCCCAGGTCATCGTGCTGGAGCGGCTGAGCCTTGCGGACCTGGAACGCCTCGCGCAGCGCGCCGAGCAGGAGCTGGGCCGCGCCCTGCCGCTGACCGGCGAGGCCCGCGACCGGCTGCTGGAAATGGCCGACGGCGACGGCCGCGCGGCGCTGAACCTGATCGAGCAGGTGATGGCCTGGAGGGCGACCGGCAAGCTCGACACCGACCAGATGGCGCAGCGGCTGATGCGGCGTGCGGCGAAATACGACAAGTCCGGCGACGAGCATTACAACCTGATCTCGGCCCTGCACAAATCGGTGCGCGGCAGCGACCCGGACGCGGCGCTTTACTGGCTGTCGCGGATGCTCGAGGGCGGCGAGGACCCGCGCTATCTTGCCCGGCGCCTGACCCGCATGGCGATCGAGGATATCGGCCTGGCCGATCCGGCGGCGCAGCGCCATTGCCTGGACGCCTGGGCGCTTTACGAACGCCTGGGCAGCCCCGAGGGCGAACTGGCGCTGGCGCAGGCGACGATCTATCTGGCGCTGGCGCCGAAATCGAACGCGGGCTATGCCGCCTACAAGGCGGCGCGCGACCTGGCGCGGCGCTCGGGCAGCCAGATGCCGCCCAAGCATATCCTGAACGCGCCGACCGGGCTGATGTCGGAACAGGGTTACGGCGCCGGCTATGCCTATGACCACGATGCCGAGGACGCCTTCTCGGGCCAGAACTATTTCCCCGACGGCATGAAGCGCCCCGTGTTCTACCTGCCCGTCGAGCGCGGATTCGAGCGCGATCTGAAAAAGCGCGTTGAATGGTTCGCCGGGCTGCGCCAGAAGCGGCGGGCAGAGGACAAAGCATGAAACATACCTTCCTTCAGGTCGCGCTGGGTGGGGCCTTGGGTTCCGCGGCGCGCTACGGGGTCAATATCTTGGCCGGCCGGCTGACCCCCGGCTTCCCGCTGGGCACGCTGAGCGTGAACATCGCCGGCTGCCTGGCGATGGGCCTGCTGGCGGCCTTGCTGGCGCATCGGGGCGGCCAGCATCTGGCGCCCTTCCTGCTGACCGGGATGCTGGGCGGCTTCACCACCTTTTCCGCCTTTGCGCTGGACACCATGACCCTGTGGGAGCGCGGCGCCGCCGTCACCGCGCTCGGCTATGTGCTGGGTTCGGTGCTGCTGTCGCTGGCGGCGGTGACCGCCGGGCTGGCCCTTGGCCGGGGGATCTTCGCATGAGCAGCGTGCAGACCATTCGCGTCGGCGCGGACGAGGGCGAGCAGCGCATCGACCGCTGGCTCAAGAAGCGGTTTCCGCAGCTGACCCAGGGCGCGGTCGAGAAATGGTGCCGGACCGGCCAGTTGCGCGTCGATGGCGGCCGGGTCAGGGCCAATACCCGCATCGAGGCCGGGCAGGAGGTGCGCGTGCCGCCTTTGCCCGAGGGCGCCGCCCCCGCGCCGGCGGCGAAGCCGCGCGTCAAGCTGTCGGATGCCGAGATGATCCAGTCCTGCGTGTTGTGGCGGGACGAGCACGTCATCGCACTGAACAAGCCGCCGGGCCTGCCCTCGCAGGGCGGCTCGGGGCAGGGCGACCGGCATGTGGACGGGCTGACCGAGGCGCTGATGTTCGGCTACAAGGACCGGCCGAAGCTGGTGCACCGGCTGGACAAGGACACGTCGGGGGTGCTGCTGCTGGCGCGCACCGACCGCATCGCCCGCGCGCTGTCCGAGGCGTTCCGGCACCGGCTGACCCGCAAGATCTACTGGGCCGCCGTGGCCGGCGTGCCGCATCTGCGCATGGGCTCGATCAAATACGGGCTGGTGAAGGCGCCGGGCCGCGGCCGGGGCGGCGAGGGCGAGAAGATGATCGCCGTGCATCCCTCGGATGTCGCGACGACCGAGGGCGCCAAGCGCGCCCATACCGATTACGCGGTGCTGGACGCGCTGGGCGGCCGGGTCGCCTGGGTGGCCATGGTGCCCGTCACCGGCCGCACCCACCAGCTGCGCGCCCATATGGCCGAGATCGGCCATCCCATCGTGGGAGACGGCAAATATGGCGGCTCGGGGCAGGAGAACCTGGGCGACGGCTGGGGCGCCCAGCTGGGCGGCGAGATCAGCCGCAAGCTGCACCTGCACGCCCGCATGATCCGCTTCGAGCATCCGATCACCAAGAAGCTGATCACCGTCACCGCGCCCTTGCCCGAGCATATGGCGCGCACCTGGAAGACTTTGGGCTGGGCCGAGCAGGACGTACCCGAAGACCCCTTTGCCGATCCCGCATAGGCCGCCATGAGACTGGTCATCTTCGACATCGACGGCACGCTGGTGGACAGCCAGCAGGAAATCACCCAGGCGATGAATCACGGCATGAGCGCCGCCGGCCTGCCCGAGATGGAGCCCGCGCGCATCCTGTCCATCGTCGGCCTGTCGCTGCCGGTCGCGGTCGAGCGGCTGCTGCCCGGCGCGGGCCCCGATCTGCACGAGCGCGTGGTGGCCGGCTATCGCGAATCCTTCATCGCCGCGCGCGCGGCCGGGGCGCTGCCGCCGCTTTATCCCGGCGCGCTGGACTGCCTTGATGCGCTGGCCTCGCTGGACCGTGTGGCGCTGGGCATCGCCACCGGCAAGCCGGCGCGGGGGCTGGCGGCGATTCTGGATGCGCATGGGCTGACCGCGCGCTTCGTCACCCGGCAATCGGCCGACGGCCATCCCTCGAAGCCGCATCCGGCGATGCTGGAAAGCGCGCTGTCGGAAACCGGCGTGGGCGCCGGGCGGGCGGTGATGGTCGGCGATTCCACCTTCGACATGGAAATGGCGCGGGCGGCCGGCATGGCCGGTTTCGGAGTCGGCTGGGGCTTCCGCCCGGCCGAGGCCCTGCAGGCGGCCGGGGCGCGGCTGGTGGCGCCGGATTATCCCGCGCTGACCCGGGCATTGCTGGAGTGGGCCGATGAGTGAATGGAAGGCGCGGCGCTTCTGGGCCTCGGTCGCGATCCACAAGGAAGAGGGCGCCTGGGCCGTGCTGCTGGACGAGCGCCCCCTGCGCACCCCGGGCAAGCAGCCGCTGCGCCTGCCGACCGAGGCGCTGGCGCTGGCCATCGCCGGGGAATGGCAGGCGGTGCACGAGGTGATCGACCCCAACCGCATGCCGCTGACCCGCGCCGCCAATTCGGCCATCGAGAAGGTCGTGCCGCAGTTCCACGAGGTTGCGGCGATGCTGGGCGATTACGGCGGCACCGACCTTCTGTCCTATCGCGCCGAGGCGCCCGAGGCGCTGGTGCGCGCCCAGGCCGCGGGCTGGGACCCGCTGATCGACTGGGCGGCGACCGAGCTCAGGGCGCCCCTGCGCATCACCCACGGCGTGATCCCGGTGCCGCAGGACCCGGCGGTGCTGCTGAAACTTCAGGCAGAAGTCGCGGCGCTGGACCCGTTCGGGCTGACGGCACTGCACGATCTCGTGACCCTGCCCGGCTCGCTGATCCTGGGGCTGGCGGTGATCCACGGCCGGATCGATGCCGAGACGGCCCATGCCCTGTCCCGGATCGACGAGGAATTTCAGGCACAACGCTGGGGCCGCGACACCGAGGCCGACGAGGCCGCCGCCGCCCGCCTGGCCGCCATGCGCGATTCTGAGCGGTTCTGGCGTCTCAGCCGCGGCTGAAACGGTTCGTTTGGGTTCTTTCTTGACGCATCGCCCTTCATCGGCACAATGCCGCTTATGGGGGCATAAACGCTCCTTGCTCAAACGGGCTCGCCAACGGGCCTCGCATCGGCTCATTCCTGGGCGAGACCGGGAACAACAGTGGGGAAATCAATGAAGAAATCAGTATTCTTCGGCTCGGTAACGGCGGTCGCCCTGGCGGCCTCGGGTGCTCTGGCCGCAGAAGGCGACACGCTGAGGGAGGTCAAGGCCCGCGACGTGCTGAACTGCGGCGTGAACACCGGCCTGATCGGCTTTGCCGCCCCGGACGCGAACGGCAACTGGTCCGGCTTCGACGTCGCCTTCTGCAAGGCCATGGCCGCCGCGGTGCTGGGCGACGCGACCAAGGTGAAATACGTGCCGACGACCGGGCAGACCCGCTTCACCGCGCTCTCCTCGGGCGAGGTGGACCTGCTGGCCCGCAACTCGACCTGGACCTTCCAGCGCGACACCGACCTCAAGCTCGACTTCATCGGCGTGAACTATTACGACGGCCAGGGCTTCATGGTCCGCAAGGACCTGGGCGTTTCCTCGGCCAAGGAGCTGAACGGCGCCACGATCTGCATCCAGACCGGCACCACGACCGAGCTGAACCTGGCCGACTATTTCAAGGCCAACAACATGGAATACCGGCCGGTCAACATCGACAGCAACGCCGAGGGCGAACAGCAATACATGGCCGGCGCCTGCGACGCCTATACCACCGACGCCTCGGGCCTGGCCGCGACCCGCGCCAGCTTCGCGGACCCGGAAAACCACATCATCCTGCCCGAGATCATCTCGAAGGAGCCGCTGGGCCCGGCGGTGCGCCACGGCGACAACAACTGGGGCGACATCGCGCGCTGGACGCTTTACGCGCTGATCGCGGCCGAGGAATACGGCGTCACCTCGGCCAATATCGACGAGCTGGCCAAATCCTCGCAGAATCCCGAGGTGCAGCGCCTGCTGGGCACCACCGACGAGCTGGGCAAGATGATCGGGCTGGACGCCGAATGGGCGAAGCGCGCCATCAAGGCCGGCGGAAACTATGGCGAGATCTTCGCCGCCACCATCGGCGAACAGACCCCCATCGGCCTGGCGCGCGGCCTGAACGCGCAATGGACCCAGGGCGGCCTGATGTATGCGATGCCGTTCCGGTAAGCGCATCCGACAAGGGCGGGCGGGGGCGCATCCCCCGCCCGCACATGACAAGCCGGCAAGCCAGAGGCCAAAGGCCCGAATTCAGCCGGATACAGGGGGTTAATACATGGTCACCTACACGGGGGCGGACACTCCGCCGTTCCGGTTGTCGATGCTGATCTATGATCGGCGCTATCGCTCGCTGACCCTGCAAGCCATCGTCTTCATCCTGGTGATGCTGGCGGCGAGCTGGCTGATCGACAACACGCTGCGCAACCTGTCCGCCATGGGCAAGACGCTCAGCTTCGATTTCCTTTTCCGCCGCGCGGGATATGACATTCCCCAGCAGCTGATCCCGTACAATTCCGACGATACCCATCTGCGCGCCACCGTGATCGGGCTGCTGAACACGCTGCTGGTCTCGATCCTGGGCTGCATCGCGGCGACGATCCTGGGCGTGATCGTGGGTGTGCTGCGCCTGTCCTCGAACTGGCTGATCGCGCGGCTGATGACGATCTATGTCGAGGTCTTCCGCAACATTCCCCTGCTTCTGTGGATCCTGGTCTGCCTTGCGATCTTTACCGAGGTCATGCCGCCGCCCAACGCCTATCGGGGCGAGAACCCGGCCGCGGACATGATCCTGTTCGACATGATCGCGCCGACCAACCGCTATACCGCCATCCCCTCGATCGGCATGACCAACCCGCCCGGCACCCTGTCGCTGGGGCGCGAGGGGATCAGCTGGGCCTTCATCGCCTTTGCCGTGGTCATCGCCGCCGCCTGGACCGGCTGGCGCGTGCTGCGGCGCTGGGCGCAGCGGGTGCAGGACCGGACCGGCAAGCGGCCGCGGACCTGGTGGATCAGCCTGGCGATGTTCGCCGTGCCGGTGCTGTTCCTGACCTGGTATTTCGGCCTGCACCTGATCCCGCCGGTGCTGCGCGGCTTCAACTTCGCCGACGGCATCAACCTCGACAACGCCTTCGTGGTGCTGTGGCTGGCGCTGACGCTCTATACCGGCGCCTTCATCGCCGAGATCGTGCGCGCCGGCATCCTGGCGGTCAGCCGCGGCCAGACCGAGGCGGCCTTTGCCCTGGGCCTGCGGCCGCGCCGCACCATGTCGCTGGTGGTTCTGCCGCAGGCGCTGCGGGTGATCGTGCCGCCGCTGATCTCGCAATACCTGAACCTGACCAAGAACAGCTCGCTGGCCATCGCCGTCGGCTACATGGACCTGCGCGGCACGCTGGGCGGCACCACGCTGAACCAGACCGGGCGCGAGATGGAATGCATGGTGCTGATGATGGGCATCTATCTGGCGCTCAGCCTGATCATCTCGGCCGGGATGAACATCTTCAACGCCCGCGTCAAGCTGAAGGAGCGGTGAGATGAGCGAGACGCATTCCGAAACCGTCGCCTATGTGCGCGAGACCATGCTGCCGCCCGAGCCGCCGCCGCTGGCCGAATCCGGCGCGATCAAATGGCTGCGCGAGAACCTGTTCTCGGGGCCGCTGAACATCGCGCTGACCTTTGTCGGGCTGGGCATCGTCTGGCTGGTGGTCGGCACCGTCGGCCCCTGGCTCTCGCATTCGGTCTGGAACGCCGGCAGCATGGCCGAATGCCGGCAGATCATCGCCGAGACCTGGGGGCAGGGCGCCTCGGGCGCCTGCTTCGCGCTGATCAAGCATCGCTGGAACCAGTTCCTGTTCGGCTTCTACCCGCAGGCGCTTTACTGGCGCCCGGTGCTGGCCTTCGGCCTGCTGTTCCTGGCGCTGGCGCCGGTGCTGTTTGCCGACAGCGCCCGGGCGCGGCGCGTGGTGCTGGGCCTGTCGGTGGTGCTGACCTTCGTCATCGCCGCGCTGCTGGGCGCCGGCACCGGGGCGCTGCTGGGAATGGCGGCGCTGATGCTGCTCTGGTCGGCGCTGATCGAGACCCGGCCGCAATGGTCGCTGCTGGCCAGCCTGGTCTATCCCTTCATCGCCGTCTGGCTGCTCTGGGGCGGATCGCTGTGGAGCGAGGCGATGGTGCTGGCCGGCTTCGGCATCGGCTTCGCGGTCTGGCGTCTGCTGGCCTCGCGTTTCGGCCTGCTGGCCTTTGCGCTGGGGGTGGTGGCGGCCGCGGCCTGGTGGCTGCTGCTGGCCGGGCCGCTGGCTTCGGCGCTGGCGGGGATGCTGCCGCTGCGGCTGCGCCCGGTCTCCTCGGACCAGTTCGGCGGCTTTGTGCTGTCGATCACCATCGGCGTCGCCGGCATCGCGCTGTCCCTGCCGCTGGGGGTGATCCTGGCCTTGGCGCGGCGCTCGGACCTGCCGGTGATCAAGATGCTGGCGGTGATGTTCATCGAGTTCATCCGCGGCGTGCCGCTGATCACGCTCTTGTTCGTGGCCTCGCTGCTTCTGAACTATTTCCTGCCGCCGGGCACGAATTTCGACATCATCCTGCGGGTCATCATCATGGTGACGCTGTTCGCCGCCGCCTATATGGCCGAGGTGATCCGCGGCGGGCTGGCCGCCCTGCCCAAGGGCCAATACGAGGCCGCCGACGCGCTGGGACTGGACTACTGGAAGGCGCAGCGGCTGATCATCCTGCCGCAGGCGCTGAAGATCTCGATCCCCGGCATCGTCTCGACCTTCATCGGCATGTTCAAGGACACGACGCTGGTCGTCTTCGTCGGGCTCTTCGACCCGCTGAAGGCCATGGCCGACACCATCCGCGCAAGCTTCGAATGGAAAGGCGCCTATTGGGAGCCCTACATCTTCGTCGGCGCGATCTTCTTCATCCTCTGCTTCGGCATGTCGCGCTATTCCATGTATCTGGAACGCCGGCTGAAGCGCGACCACCGCTGAGGAGACCTGCATGACCACCGGAACCGCACCCGCCCCCGCCCTGAGCGACGAGACCGCGATCGAGATCGTCAAGCTCAACAAATGGTATGGCACCTTCCACGTGCTGCGCGACATCGACCTGGTGGTCAGCCGGGGCGAGCGCATCGTCATCGCCGGGCCCTCGGGCTCGGGCAAGTCCACGCTGATCCGCTGCATCAACCGGCTGGAGGAGCACCAGTCCGGCAAGATCATCGTGGACGGGACCGAGCTGACCAACGACCTGAAGAACATCGACAAGGTGCGCTCCGAGGTCGGCATGGTGTTCCAGCATTTCAACCTGTTCCCGCATCTGACCATCCTCGAGAACTGCACGCTGGCGCCGATCTGGGTGCGCAAGATCCCCAAGCGCGAGGCCGAGGAGACGGCCATGCATTTCCTGACCAAGGTCAAGATCCCCGAGCAGGCCCATAAATATCCCGGCCAGCTGTCGGGCGGCCAGCAGCAGCGCGTCGCCATCGCCCGGGCGCTGTGCATGCGGCCGCGGATCATGCTGTTCGACGAGCCGACCTCGGCGCTGGATCCCGAGATGATCAAGGAGGTGCTGGACACCATGATCGAGCTGGCCGAGGACGGCATGACCATGCTGTGCGTCACCCATGAGATGGGCTTCGCCCAGGCGGTGGCGCATCGGGTGATCTTCATGGACCAGGGCCAGATCGTCGAGCAGAACACCCCGAAGGAGTTCTTCAACAACCCCCGCTCCGAACGCACCAAGCTGTTCCTGTCCCAGATCCTGGGGCACTGACCGGCGGCGGCGCCGCAGGGGGACTTCGCGTCCCCCGTCCGCCGCGGGCGCGGCGGACTCCCCCTGCGGGATATTTGCCCAAGAAAGAACCCGGGCGTGTTCCGGCGGTTGCCGGGCGGGGCGGGGCCGGTCTATCTTGCCGGCGACCGCTTTGGAGACTTCGTGATGAACCAGACCATTTTCCTGATGCTGGGCTTGCTGGGCCTTGTCGGTATCGGCTCGCTGGTATCCGGCAATGACGACGACCATCCGCCGGAAGGGCCCGCCGACGATCCCCGGCTGCATGGCGATGCGCTGATCGAGGGCGACGAGGAGGACAATGTCCTGACCGGCACCGACGGCGATGACGGCATCCTGGGCTATGACGGCGACGACCTGATCGATGGCGGTTCGGGCAACGACCTGATCGGCGCGGGCTATGGCGACGATACGGTCCTGGCGGGCAGCGGCGACGACGAGATCTATCTGGGCAGCGGGGACGACCTTTACGGCGCGCTGGACCTGGGCGCCGACGAGGGCAGCGATACCATCGACGGCGGGCTGGGCAATGACACGATCATCACCAATCTGGGCCATCACTCGATCACCGGCGGCGAGGGCGACGACCGGATCGAGGATCACGGCGGTTCGGTCTATATCGACGGCGAGGAGGGCGACGACCTGATCCTGTCGCCCGATGCCTCGGACCCCGAGCGGCCGGATACGCTGCTGGGCGGCGAGGGCAACGACACGATCCATGCCGGGGCGGGCGACATCGTCGATGGCGGCGACGGCGCGGATCTGATCATGCTGCGCAGCGATGCGGGCGGCGCGGCGGATATCGCCTATGGCGGTGCGGACAACATCACCATCACCCTGGCCGAGGATTATGCCGGCGACGAGGAATACGAGCTGGTGCAGGACGGCGACGATGTGCGCGTGGTGCTGAACGGCGAGGACATCGCCATCCTGCGCGACACGCTGGCCCGCGACGTGCGCGCGATCAGCCTGGTGCGCGAGACCGCCGCGACCTGATCCCCGGGGGAGGGAACGCGAAGGGGCGCGCGGGCTGTCCCGCGCGCCCCTTGGGTTTCCGCTGGTCGCGGCTCAGACCGCCGTCTTCAGCGATTCCTCCAGATAGAGTTCGCGCAGGCGGGTCGCCACCGGGCCGGGCGTGCCCTGGCCCAGCTTCACGCCGTCGATCTCGACCACCGGCAGCACGAAGGCCGAGGCCGAGGTGAAGAAGGCCTCGTCCGCGGCCTGCGCCTCTTCGATGGTGAAGGGGCGTTCCTCGATCTGCATCTGCGCCTCGGCGGCATAGCGCAGCAGCGAGGCGCGGGTGATGCCGTGCAGGATGTCGTTCGACAGCGGGCGGGTGACGATCTTGCCGTCCTTGACGATATAGGTGTTGTTCGAGGTGCCCTCGGTCACGAAGCCGTCCTCGACCAGCCAGGCGTCGTCGGCGCCCCTGGCCTTGGCCTCCATCTTGGCCATCGAGGGATAGAGCAGCTGCACCGTCTTGATGTCGCGCCGGTGCCAGCGCAGGTCGGGGATCGAGATCACCCGGAGGCCGGTTCTCGCCTGCGGATTGGCGGCGAGGCCGGGCTTGGACTGGGTGAACATCACAACGGTCTGCGGCGTGTCCTCGGGCGGATAGGCGAAGTCGCGGTCGCCGGGATTGCCGCGCGTCACCTGCAGATAGACCATGCCCTCGGTCACGTCGTTCAGCGTCACCAGCTGGCGATGCGCGTGAAGCCATTCCTCGTCCGTCAGCGGGTTGCCCATGCCCAGCTCGGCCAGCGAGCGGGTCAGGCGCTTCATGTGGCCGGCGAAATCCAGCAGCTTGCCGTCCAGCACGCTGGTCACCTCGTAGACGCCGTCGCCCATCACGAAGCCGCGGTCGAAGATCGATACCCTGGCCTCGGTTTCCGGCAGGTAGTCGCCATTCAGATAGACGGTGCGGGTCATGTCGTTTCTCCTGTCCCAGAGGCTTGCAACGCGGTCCTGCGCCGAAAGCGGCAGGGCGTCAAGATGCGGGCGTTTTCGCAGGCGCAAAATCAGCTTGATGCAGATGCAGCAACTATCTATCAGTTTTGCAGCAACGTTTGAAACATCCTTACCCGAAAGGCACGCCATGTCCTTCCGCACGCAACCCGCCCCGCCCGCCCGCCTGAACCGCTGCCAGCTTTTCGGACCCGGCTCGCGCGAGGCGCTGTTTGCCAAGATGGCCGGCTCGGCCGCCGATGTCATCAACCTGGATCTGGAGGATTCGGTGGCGCCGGACGACAAGGAGCAGGCGCGGCGCAACATCATCCAGGCCATCGGCGACATCGACTGGGGAACCAAGACGCTGTCGGTCCGCATCAACGGGCTGGACACGCCCTGGTGGTATCGCGACGTGGTGGACCTGCTGGAGCAGGCCGGCGAGCGGCTGGACCTGATCATGATCCCCAAGGTCGGCAATGCCGCCGACATCTATGCCGTGGACGCGCTGGTGACCGCCATCGAGGCCGCCAAGGGCCGGCAGAAGCGCATCGGGCTGGAGGTGATCATCGAATCCGCCGCCGGCATCGCCCATGTCGAGGAGATCGCCGCCGCGAGCCCGCGGCTGCAGGCGATGAGCCTGGGCGCGGCGGATTTCGCCGCCAGCATGGGCATGGCCACCACCGGCATCGGCGGCACCCAGGAAAACTACTACATGCTGCATGAGGGCGCGAAATACTGGTCGGACCCCTGGCATTGGGCGCAGACCGCCATCGTCGCCGCCTGCCGCACCCATGGCGTGCTGCCGGTCGACGGCCCCTTCGGCGATTTCAGCGACGACGAGGGTTTCCGGGCGCAGGCCCGCCGCTCGGCCACGCTGGGCATGGTGGGCAAATGGGCGATCCATCCCAAGCAGGTGGCGCTGGCGAACGAGGTGTTCTCGCCCAGCGAAAAGGCGGTGACCGAGGCGCGCGAGATCCTGGCGGCGATGGAAGAGGCCAAACGGACCGGCGCCGGCGCGACCGTATACAAAGGTAGACTGGTTGACATAGCGTCCATCCGTCAGGCACAAGTGATCGTGCGTCAGGCGGAATTGATCAACGCCTGATCAGAAGGATACCTGGGCGGCTACGCGGGGAGGCTGGCCGCCATGACAGGGGAGGAGCAACAGGCCCTGCGGCTGCGCGGGGCCTGTTGTCGTTACGGCCGGGCCTGCCGGACCGCTGCCATGAAGGTCATGGAAATTCAGCAAGTTGCAAGCCCTGCCGTCGGGCGTGGCTTTGGCTTTTCCCCGGATTGCGATTTTCGGCGCCGCAGGTGTCCGGGCGTGCGGGGCCTTCGGTCCGCGGATCGGGCGTGCGGTTGCGCGGCGCCCAGTCGGGAATCGGCGATTCGGGCATCGCTGGCAAGGGGCCGCCGCCCAGGCCGCCCCGGCCGGGTCTTGCCGCTGGCGGGCGGGATTTTCGGCCCATGGCCGGGCCCTGGCCGTGATCTGTGCGTGTCATCTTCGGGTCTGCGTTCAACAAGCCCGCAGCACCTATGGTTCGGGCGAAGAAAGTGCAACCCCGCTGACCTGTTCGTGAGCCTGCCATTCTGGCGGGATCCTCGGCGTCGCGGCCAGCAGGCTTTGGGTATAGGCGTGCTGCGGCGCCTGCATCACCGCGTGGGTCGGGCCGCTTTCGACGATGCGGCCTTTCTCCATGATCAGCACCCGGTCGGTGATCTGGCGCACCACCGCCAGGTCGTGGCTGATGAACAGGTAGGACAGGCCATGGCTGACCCGCAGCCGCGCCAGCAGGTCCAGCACCTGCGCCCGCACCCGCACGTCCAGGGCGCTGACCGCCTCGTCCAGCACGATCAGCCGCGGCTTGATGATCAGCGCCCGGGCGATGGCGATGCGCTGGCGCTGGCCGCCGCTGAATTCGTGGATGCGCCGGCGCATGGCCTCGGCGCCGGTGATTCCGACCTCGAACAGCGCCTCGGCCACCTGTTCGCGCCAGTCGCGGGGCAGGCCGGTCAGGTGGAAGGGTTCGGCCACCAGCCGCTCGACCCGCCAGCGCGGATCGAAGCTGCCGAACGGGTCCTGGAACACCACCTGCATCCTGGCGCGCAGATCGGCCGGCATGGCACGGCCGGCGCGGATTTCCTGCCCGTCCAGCAGGATGCGGCCGCCCTGCAGCGGATCGAGGCCCAGGATCGCCCGCGTCAGCGTCGATTTCCCGCAGCCGGATTCGCCGACCAGTCCGACCGATTCCCCGGCCTCGATGCGAAAGCTGACCCCGTCCACCGCCCGCAGGCTGCCGCGCGGCGCGGTCAGGCCGCGGCGGGGCAGGGGGTATTCGCGCACCGCCCCGTCCACCTGCAGCAGCGGCCGGGGTTTCGTGGCGGGCAGCACCAGCCGCGGCTGATGGGTCGAGGCGGCGAACAGCGCCCGGGTATAGGGGTGGCTTTGCTGGCGGAACACCGTCTCGGTCGGACCCTCCTCGACGATGCGGCCCTGCTGCATGACCGCCACGCGGTCGGCGATGCCCGAGACCACCGCAAGGTCGTGGGTGATGAGCAGCAGCGCCATCCCCTCGTCCCGCACCAGCCCGCGCAGCAGGTCGAGGATGCGGGCCTGCGTGGTCACGTCCAGCGCGGTCGTCGGCTCGTCGGCGATCAGCAGGTCGGGGCGCAGCGCGATGGCCAGCGCGATGGCGACGCGCTGGCGCTGGCCGCCCGAAAGCTGGTGCGGGTAAAGCGTCAGCGGAAAGCGCGGCGCGGTCAGGCCGACGCGGTCCAGCCGGTCGCGGGCACGTTCCAGCGCCGCCTTGCGGTCCAGGCGCTGATGGATACGCAGCACCTCGGCCACCTGGTCGCCGATGGTCATCAGCGGGTTCAACGCCGTCATCGGCTCCTGAAAGATCATGCCGATGCGTTTGCCGCGGATGCGGCACAGCTCCCGCTCGGGCAGTTCCAGCAGGTTCAGGCCGTCCAGGTTAACCCGGCCCTCGGCCCGCATGCCCTCGGGCAGAAGGCCCATGATCGCCAGCGCCGCCATGGACTTGCCCGAGCCGCTTTCGCCGACCAGCCCGGTGATCCGGCCGGGCGGCAATTGCAGGTCGAGGTCGCGCAGGATCTCATGCGCGCCGATCTCGACCGAGAGATTGGCGAGTTCGATCATGGCGACCTGCGCAATCTGAGGTCCAGCGCGTCGCGCAAGCCGTCGCCCAGCAGGTTGAGGCCCAGCACGGTGACGACGATGGCCAGGCCGGGGATAATGGCGACATGCGGGGCCAGCGCCACCATGGTCTGCGCCTCGGCCAGCATCCGGCCCCAGCTGGGCGTGGGCGGCTGCGCGCCAAGGCCGACATAGGAAAGGCCCGCCTCGGCCAGGATGCCGAGGCTGAACTGGATGGTGCCCTGCACGATCAGCAGGTTGGCGATGTTCGGCAGGATGTGCTGGACGCTGATGCGGGACGCGCCCTTGCCGGCGACCTGCGCGGCGCGGATATAGTCCAAGGTCCAGATCGGCAGCGCCGCGCCCCGGGTGACGCGGGCAAAGACCGGGATGTTGAAGATGCCGATGGCGATGATCGCGTTCAGCGCCGAAGGCCCCAGCGCCGCGGTGATGAGGATGGCGATGACCAGGCTGGGGAAGGCGAAGACCAGGTCGTTGCCGCGCATCACGATCTCGTCGATCCAGCCGCCGCGCGCCGCGGCGAGCAGGCCCAGCGGCACGCCGAAACCCATGCCGATGCCCACCGCGACCAGCGCCACCGCGATCGAGGTGCGCGCGCCGACCATGATCATCGACAGCATGTCGCGGCCGAAATGGTCGGTGCCCAGCCAATGCTGGCCCGAGGGCGGCAGCAGCTTCTGCGCGACGGCAAGCTGGGTGACGTCCGCCGGCGTCCACAGGAACGAAGCCAGCGCCGCGACCAGCGCCAGCCCGGAAAGCAGGGTGCCGAGGATCAGCGAGGCCCTCATCTGCGCAGCCTCGGGTCGACCAGCGCATAGGACAGGTCGACAAGGAAGGTGACCAGGATCACCGCCGCCACCAGCACCAGCACCGCGCTTTGCACCACGATCAGGTCGCGCTGGGTGATGGCCTGAAAGATCAGCCGGCCGAGGCCCGGCAGGTAGAAGACATTCTCGATGATGATCGCCCCGGCCAGCAGGAAGGAAAACTGCATCCCCAGGATGGTCAGCACCGGGATCAGCGCATTGCGCAGCGCATGGCGCGACAATGCCTGCCCGGCGCTCAGCCCCTTGGCGCGGGCGGTGCGGATGTAGTCCTGTCCCAGCGTCTCGACCAGGGCCGAGCGCAGCACGCGCGCCAGGATCGCCGCCTGCGGCAGGGCCAGCGCGAAAGCCGGCAGGATCAGGGATTTCAGCGCCGCGCCGGGATGGTCCCAGCCCGGAAAGCCGCCGGCCGGCAGCAGCCGCAGATTCACCGCGAAGACCAGCACCAGCAGCATGGCGAACCAGAAATTCGGCAGCGCGATGCCGATCTGCGTCGCCCCCATCACCACCGTGTCGCCCGCCCTGCCGCGGCGCGCGGCGGCGAACATGCCGATGGGCAGGGCGATCAGCGCCGCCAGCGCCAGCGCCATCAGCGCCAGCGGCAGCGAGACCTGCATGCGGTCGAGGATCATCCCGGCCACCGGCGTCTTGTAGGTGAAGCTGTGGCCCAGATCGCCGGTCAGCACGCCGCCCAGCCAGTGCAGGTAGCGCAGCGGCAAGGGCAGGTCCAGGCCCATCTGCTGGCGCAGCGCCGCCACCGTCTCGGGCTGGGCGCCGGTGCCCAGCATGAAGGCGGCCGGGTCGCCCGGCACCAGCTCGACCACCGAAAAGATCAGCGCCGAGGCCACGAGCAGGCTCAGGCCAAGCGAGATCAGGCGGCGGATCACATAGCGCAGCATGGGGAAACGCTAGTGCGGCTTTCCGTGCCGGTAAAGCCTTTGCGGTCAGGGCACCTCGAGCTTGCCGACCAGCGGCACGTCGTCGTCCAGGCTGACGGTGTGGCGTTCGATCATGCGGTGGACGACCGGCGGCTCCTTGCCGCGGTGCAGCTTGTTGATGTCCTGATAGGTCTCGAAATCGGCCTTGGTGCGGCGCAGGTTGTGGCGGACATATTCGTCCCAGGTGGCGATGTGATAGCTTTCGGTCCAGCGTTCGGGATGTTCCAGATCGCGCAGCAGCGCCCAGTTGCGCGCCCCGTCGCGGCGGCGGATGTTGCGGCGCAAGGCCATCAGCCGCAGGAATTCCGGCACGTCCAGCTGATCGATCTCGTAATCCACCATCACCATGATCGGGCCCGAGCGGCCGCGCAGGTCAAGCGCCAGCTCGGGCTCGCGGAAGCGGTTCACCGGGTCCAGGTCCAGCGTGCCGAATTCCGGGATGCGCAGCCAGTGCCCCAGCACCGCGCCCAGAAACAGCGGCACCGAGGCGGCGATCAGCGCCGTCTCCAGGTCGTAATTGTTGGCGACCGAGCCCCAGGCCCAGCTGCCCGCCGCCATGCCGCCGAAGACCGAGGTCTGGTAGAGCGCCAGCGCCCGCGCCACCACCCAGCGCGGCGTCGAAAGCTGCACCGTGACGTTGAACAGCGACAGTGCCAGCACCCAGCTTGCCCCCGCCGGCAGCATGGCCAGCGCGTGCAGCCAGGTGCTTTCGGTCAGCGCCAGCAGCAGGGCCGAGGCGCCGAAGGCGGCGAAGGCGACGCGGACCACGTTCTCGTTGTCCAGTCGCTCGCGCACATGCGGGTTGATCAGCGCGCCGCAGATCGCGCCCAGGCCGAAGCAGCCCAGGAGCAGGCCGAAGAGCAGCGAGCCGCCCGAGGGGTTCTGCTTGGCCACCAGCGGCAGCAGCGCCATGACGACGATGGCCGAAAAGCCGAACAGCGCCCCGCGCGTCAGCACCCGCATCAGGTTCGGCGACAGCGCCACATAGCGCAGCCCGGCGCCCACGGCGGCGACGAAGGGCTCGGGCGTGGTGACGCGCGGCGGCGTCACCGGATGCCAGCGCATCAGCGCGCCGAGCAGCGGGATGTAGCTGACCGCATTGACCGCGAAGGCCGCCGCCGCACCGAAGGCGGCGGTGATGATGCCGCCCACCGCCGGGCCGACCGAGCGCATCAGGTTGAAGCCGACCGAGTTCAGCGACACCGCCGCCGGCAGGTCGTCGCGCGGCACCAGGTCCTGCATGCTGGCTTGCCAGGGCGGGTTGTAGATCGCCTGCCCGACCCCGATCAGGAAGGTCAGCGACAAGAGCAGCAGGGGCGTCATCCAGCCCTGCCAGGTCAGCACCGCCAGCAGGACCGAGACCAGCGCCATGAACATCTGCGCCCCCAGCAGCAGGGTGCGGCGGTCGAGGATGTCGGCCAGCGCCCCGGACAGCAGCGCGAAAAGCATGATCGGCAAGGTGTTCGAGGCCTGCACCAGCGCGATCAGCGTCGCCGAATCGGTCAGCTGCGTCATCATCCAGGCCGCGCCGACCGCCTGCACCAGCCCGCCGAAATTCGAGATCAGCGTCGCCGACCAGAGCAGGCGGAAATCGCGATGGCGGAACGGGGCGAAGGGGCTCTTGCGGGCAGGGGCTGGCATGATCCGGGAAACCTGGGACATTGCGCCAAGCTTAGGCACAGCCCCGCCGGGCTGCAATCGGGCAGGCCGATTCTTGCCGCGCCTGCCTGATCTTTCGCGAATGGCAGGGATGATCGAAGAAAATTCGACATATTGTCGATATCTTCGGATAAATTTGACGAGGAACCGCAATCCAGCGGCGGAATCGGGAATTCATTTCCGCACGGGCTGCTATTCTTGCCCTCAACTTGGATTTGGGGGGTGCGCGACGATGAAGGTCATTATTCTTGGAGCGGGCGTGCTGGGTGTCACCTCGGCCTGGTATCTGGCCAAGGCCGGGCATGAGGTCACGGTGATCGACCGGCAGGACGGCCCGGCGCTGGAAACCAGCTTCGCCAATGCCGGCGAGATCTCGCCCGGCTATTCCTCGCCCTGGGCAGCGCCGGGCGTGCCGCTGAAGGCGCTGAAATGGATGTTCCAGCGCCATGCGCCGCTGGTGGTCCAGCCCCGGCTGGACTGGCAGCGCGTCTCCTGGATGGCGCGGATGCTGGCGAACTGCACCTCCTCGGCCTATGCCGTCAACAAGAGCCGCATGGTCCGTCTGGCCGAATACAGCCGCGACTGCCTGGGCGAGCTGCGCGCCGAAACCGGCATCCGCTATGACGAGCGCACGCAGGGCACCTTGCAGGTGTTCCGCAAGCAGCAGCAGCTGGACGCCGCCGGCAAGGACATCGAGGTGCTCAGGGCCGATGGCGTGCCCTTCGAGGTTCTGGACCGCGACGGCTGCGTCGCCGCCGAGCCGGGGCTGGCCGGTTCGGCTGAGCGGATCGTCGGCGGGCTGCGCCTGCCGGGCGACGAGACCGGCGATTGTTTCCTCTTTACCAACCGTCTGGCCGAGATGGCGGCGGCGGCCGGCGTGACCTTCCGCTGGGGCGTCAGCATCGAGGCGCTGGAGGCCGAGGGCGGCCGCATCAGCGCGGTGCGCACCGACAAGGGCCGGCTGACCGCCGACCGCTATGTGCTGGCCATGGGTTCCTATTCGCCGCGCATAGTGCGGCATCTGGGGCTGAAGCTGCCGGTCTATCCGCTCAAGGGCTATTCGCTGACCATCGACATCCAGGACGAAAGCCGCGCGCCGGTTTCGACGGTGATGGACGAGACCTACAAGGTCGCGATCACCCGCCTGGGCGACCGCATCCGCGTCGGCGGGCTGGCCGAGATCGCCGGCTACGACCTGAGCCTGAACCCGCGGCGCAAGGAAACGCTGGCGAAATCGGTGGGCGAGCTGTTCGGCGGGGCGGGCGATGCGGACAAGGCGCTGTTCTGGACCGGGCTGCGCCCGATGACCCCGGACGGCACGCCCATCGTCGGCGCGACGCCGATCCCGAACCTTTACCTGAACACCGGGCACGGCACGCTGGGCTGGACCATGTCGGCGGGCTCGGGGCGGCTGATCGCCGACCTGATCTCGGGCCGCAGGCCGGATATCGCCGCCGAGGACCTGGGCTATGGCCGTTACCTGCGCGGCGCGAAGACGGCCGGGCGCCCGGCGCTGCAGCCCGCCCGCGCCTGACCCGGCGGCCGGGCCATGCAAAAGGGGGCCGCTTGCGGCCCCCTTTTCGTTTCCGATCAGGCCTGCTTGATCAGGCGCAGCACCACCAGCAGGATCACCGCGCCGATGGTGGCGAAGATGATCGTGCCGAGGATCGGGGCCGATGCGCCCATGCCGAGCCCGAGCATGGGGAACAGCCAGCCGGCGATGACGGCGCCCAGGATGCCGACGACGATATTCATCAGCAGTCCCTGGCCGTGGCCTTTGACGATCAGCCCGGCCAGCCAGCCGGCGATCGCGCCGATGATAAGGGTGATAAGCAGGGCAGTCAGGGTCATGAAACGCTTCCTTTTCAAGCTTCCGGCCCGAATACCGGTCTGGCGGGGTAACGATTTCCGGCGCGGCCGGGTTCCCCGGCGTGGCCCCTGACGGGGCGTCCGGATCCGGTTGCGGCCGGGCGGGCACGGAAAACCGCGCGATTCGGCAACAGTTTGGTAACGATTGCGCCGGTCTGCGGGGCGCGGCCTTGACGGCGGAGGCCCGGGAAGGCTGATAAAAGGGCAGAAACCGTGCCCGTCCTCTGCTCGGACGGTGCCTGTGATCTGACGCAATGTCACCGCTGCCACGGCCGCGTCTCCCTGGGCGCGGCACGTTACGAAGGGAAACACCGATGCGCCTTGCACCGCTCATGCTGGCGATGGGCCTTGGCCTTGCCGCCTGCGCGCCCACGCCCCAGACCCCGGCCCAGCCGCCCGCCGCCGATCAGGGCGTCTACGGCGCCCGGACCGATTCCGGTCCGAATGGCGAGCCGATCGAGATCCACGCCGTCCGCCCCGCCTATCTGACCGAGCGCAACCGCCGCCAGCGCGTCGCCTATAACGGTCCCGAGGCGCCGGGCACCATCGTGGTCGACCCCTATGCCCGCTTCCTCTACCATGTGCTGGGCAACGGCGAGGCGATGCGCTTCGGCGTGGCGGTCGGCCAGGCCGGCAAGAACTTCCAGGGCACCGCCACCATCGGCCGCAAGCATGCCTGGCCCAGCTGGACGCCGACGGCGAACATGGTCCGCACCCAGCCCGAGCTTTACGGCCCGCTGAAGGGCGGCCTGCGCGGCGGGGTGGACAACCCGCTGGGCTCGCGCGCGCTCTATCTCTACAAGGGCGGGCGCGACACCATGTATCGCATCCACGGCACCATGGATCCGTCCTCGATCGGCAAGGCGACCTCGGCCGGCTGCATCCGCCTGTTCAACCAGGACATCATGGACCTGTTCGACGAGATCCCCAGCGGCACCGCGGTCAAGGTCCGCACCCGCGCCGAAAGCCTGGCGCTGGAGGGGCCGCTGGTCGAGCTGCCGAACGGCTATCTTGCCCCGGCGCATGAGATGCAGACCGCCGAGGCCGGCCCGGCGCAGTAATTCGCGCCCGGATTTCCGCCGTCTTGCGCCCCGGTCCCGCAGGCCGGGGCGTTCTTTCTCTGGCCAGCGCCGCCGCGGCATGGCAGATTCCGCGCGCAATGCGCCCGAAAGGAGAAGCCTCCATGGCCAAGTCCGCCGATCAGACCCCCACCCCCTCGCGCGATCTGGACGCGCTTGCCGAGCAGACCCAGACCGCGGCGCTTCGCCTGCTGGATCTGGCGGCGCTGACGGCGCTGCAGCGCGACCTGCGCGCGATGAAGGAAAGCGAGCAGGACGAGGCGGTGCGCAAGACCCTGGCCCAGGCCATGCGCCGGGCTGCCGCCGAAAAGCGCCGCCGCAAGGAACAGGGCGAATCGCCGGAGCCGGCCGCTGCCGCACCCGCCGCGCCGCCGCCCGCACCGGCCCCCGCCGAGGCGGCGAAGCCCGCCCGTCCCGTCCTGCCCAAGCCCGACAAGGCCGAGAGGAAGCGTATCAAGGAGGCCGAGAAGGCCGAGAAGAAGCGCGTGAAGGAAGCCGAGAAGGCCGAGCGCAAGGCCGCGAAACAGGCGGCGAAGGCGGCCGAGAAAGAGGCCGCCAAGGCCGAGCGCCGGGCGGCCAGGGCGGCTGGCGGCCCCGCCGCCGGGACGGAAAAGCCGGCCGGCAAGGCCAAGCCCGGCAAGGGCAGGAAAGCCGATTGAACGCGGGCGCGGTTCCCAAGCCGCGCCCGGCCTGCTATCTGAAGCCTGCCCGATCCATCCGAGTCTTGCATGCGCCGTCTGGTCCTGGCCCTTGTCGCTGTTCTGGCTGCAACCGCCGCGTCCGCCTATGAGGCGGTGGACGCGCTGCTGGGCCTGCGCGCGCCGCGCCCCTCCGAGAAGCTGCGCTGCACCGAGGACGGGCTCCAGTGCATCTCGCTGGCGAGCTATGTGCCGGATGTCTGCACCGCCATCGAGCGGGCGGCGGGCAGGAACGGGCTCGACCCGCATTTCTTCGCCCGGCTCTTGTGGAAGGAAAGCCTGTTCGAGCCGGGCGCGATCAGCCCGGTCGGCGCCATGGGCATCGCGCAATTCATGCCCGGCACGGCCGAGATGGTCGGGCTGGACGATCCCTTCAATCCCGCCAAGGCCATTGAGGCCTCGGCGCGCTATCTGGCCACGCTGACCGCGAGCTTCGGCAATGTCGGCCTTGCCGCCGTCGCCTATAACGGCGGCGAGAACCGGGCCGCGCGCTTCGTCGCGCAGGGCGGCAGCCTGCCCTGGGAGACGCAGGATTATGTGCAGGCGATCACCGGCCAGACGGCCTGGATCTGGCGCGACACGCCTCCGGCGCGGCTGGACGTGCGGCTGGACAAGGAGCGGCCCTTCCGCGAGGCCTGCATCGAGCTGGCCGGCAAGCGCAAGCTGCGCGAGTTCCAGACCCCCGAACATCCCTGGCCCTGGGGCGTGATCGTCGCCACCCATCCCAGCCAGTCCGGGGTCAGCCAGCAGGTCTCGCGGCTGAACCGGCAATTGCGGCCGATCCTGGGCGGCAAGCGGGTCAGCTATGTGCACCGCAAGATCTCGGGCGGGCCGCGCAAGCTTTATACCGCGCAGATCGGCTATTCCTCGAAGACCGAGGCCCATGCCTTCTGCAACCGGCTGCGCAGCCTGGGCGGGCGCTGCCTGGTGCTGAGGAACTGAAGCGCCGCACGGGCGGCGGCGTTTCCTGAGTATTTGGGAAACGGTGAAAGGCGGCGCCCCCTATTCCTTCCAATGCACCTGGGTCAGGTCGTTAGCCGGCATGGGGGTGTTTTCCCAGAGCCCCTCGATCTCCGCCTTGGCGACGCCGGTCTTCGCCATCTGGAACAGGAAGGCGTTGGCGTGGTCGTCGGCCAGGATCTCCTGCGCCCGTTTCAGCAGCGCCGAGCGTTCGGCCGGGTCGGTGGTGGCGTCGAGCTTCGCCATGACCTCGTCGAAGGCGGGGTTCCGGTAGTTGAAATAGTAATCCTCGCGGCCGTAGATATCGATGTCCATCGGCTCGACATGGCTGATGATGGTCAGGTCGTAATCGGCGTTCTTGAACACCTGCTCCAGCCACTGCGCCCATTCCATGTTGGTGATCTGCGTCTGGATACCCACGGCGCGCAGCTTGGCGGCGACGATCTCGCCGCCGCGGCGGGCATAGGGCGTCGGCGGCAGGGCGAGGCGCAGGGTCAGGTTCTCGGCCCCCGCCTCGGCCAGCAGCTTTTTCGACAGGTCCGGATCGTATTGCGATTTCGCGGTCAGATCGACGTAATCGGGATGATGCGGCGCGAAATGCGTGCCGATGGGCGTGCCATAGCCGAACATCGCGCCGTCGATGATTTCCTGGCGGTCGATGGCATGGGCGATGGCCGCGCGCACCTTCACCCCGGCCAGCGCCTGGTGCTTGTGGTTCATGGCCAGGATCGTCTCGCCCTCGGTGGTGCCGACCAGCACCTTGAAGCGCGGATCGGCCTGCAGCTGGGCCAGCGTCTCCGGGGCGGGATAGATCGGGAAGGCGTCGATGTCGCCCGCCATCATCGCCGCGAAGGCGGCGCTGGGATCGCCGATGAAGCGGAAGGTGGCGGTTTTCAGCGCCGGCCTCTCGCCCCAGTAGCCGTCGAAGGCGTCGAGCCGGATATGGTCGCCCTGTCGCCATGCGCCGAACCTGAAGGGGCCGGTGCCGACGGGCCTGGTGGCGATGTCCTTGATGCTGGCCTGGTCGACCATCACCGCATCGCCCCAGGCCATCTTGAAGGGGAAGCCGCCGTCCGGGGCCTTCAGCGTGACGCGGACGGTCAGCGGGTCCAGCGCCTCGACCGTCTCGATGCCCTCGAACAGGGCCTTCTGGGCGTTGGTGCTGTCGGGCGCCCGGGCCCGGTCGAGCGAGAAGATCACGTCCTGCGCGTCGAAGGCGCTGCCGTCGTGGAAGGTCACGCCGGGCCGCAGGTGGAAGAGATAGGTCTTGCCGTCCGCGCTTTCCCAGCTTTCGGCCAGGCCGGGCTGCACGCTGCCGTCGGGCGCGACGCGGGTCAGCCCCTCGAAGACATTGGCATAGACAACCTCGTCGATGGCGGCGGCGGCGCCCCCGGTCGGGTCCAGGTTCGGCGGTTCGAGAACCATGGCCAGCGTGATCGAATCCGGCGCCGCCAGCGCCGGCGCTGCCAGCATGGCCGCCGCAGCGGCCGCCTGCATGAATTTCGCGAACATCCCTGTCCCCCTGGCTTATCCCAGGGGCACATTCCCGGCAAAACGCCCGGCGATCAACCCCGTCTCTCGGTCAGTTGCTGGGCAAGGCCCGCGAAGATCAGCCAGAGCGAGCTGAGCAGAAGTCCCCAGCGGGCAAAGCTTTCGGGATGGAAATCGACCAGCACCGCCCAGACCGAAAAGCCGACCCAGGCCACGGTCACCGGCAGCGAGACCGACCGCCAGCGTTCGGTCCGCATCGGGTGGATGAATTTCACATTGGTGAACATGGTGATCGCCAGCGTCACCACGATGGCGAGCGTCAGCCAGAAATCCGGCTTGATCGCGAACAGCACCAGCACCACCATGTTCCAGCAGGCGGGGAAGCCGGCAAAGGAATTGTCGCGGGTCTTCATGCGGGTGTCGGCGAAATAGATCACGCTGCCATAGGTGATGGCGATGATGGCGATCCAGCCGGTCCAGCCCGGCAGCAGCCCCGACATGAACAGCGCATAGGCGGGAATGAAGACATAGGTCAGGTAGTCGATGATCAGGTCCATCAACACGCCGTCATAGGTCGGCCAGTTGGTCTTGACGTGATAGCGCCGCGCCAGCGGCCCGTCGATGCCGTCCACGATCAGGGCGACGACCAGCCAGAAGAACATCTGCGACCATTCCGCCCGGGCGGCGGCCAGCAGGGCAAGCATGGACAGCACCGCTCCGGTCGCGGTCAGCAGATGCACGGCAAGGGCTTTGAGGCGCGGATTCATCCCCTGCTTCTGTCACCGAACGGTCATGACCGCAAGTTCACGCCGGGTTGCACGCTGCGCTTTGCCGCGGGGTGATGCGGGGATGCCCGCATGGCTATTCTGCGAATTCCTCGGCCGCGTAGCCTTGCAGATAGAGCAGGGCGGTCAGGTCGCCGTGGTTGATTCGCAGGCTGACCTGCGCCGCGACCACGGGTTTCGCATGCAGCGCGACGCCCATGCCGGCCAGCTGCAGCATGCCCAGGTCGTTGGCGCCGTCGCCCACCGCCAGCACGTCGGCGGGCGAGAGGCCGCGCCTGGCGGCGATGTCGGTCAGCGCCTCGACCTTGGCCTCGCGGCCCAGGATCGGCAGGGCGACATGGCCGGTCAGCACGCCCTCCTCGGCCAGCAGCGTGTTGGCGCGGTGCTCGTCGAAGCCGAGCGCCGCGGCGACCGGGCCGGTGAAATCGGTGAAGCCGCCCGAGACCAGCGCCGCATAGGCGCCCTGCGCCCGCATCGTGGCGACCAGCTGCCGGCCGCCGGGAGCCAGCGTGATGCGGCTGTCCAGCACCTGTCCGATCGCGGTTTCGGGCAGGCCGGCCAGCAGGCCGACGCGGGCCAGCAGCGCCTCGTGGAAGTTCAGCTCTCCGTTCATGGCGCGGGCGGTGATGGCGGCGACGCGCTCGCCCACGCCGGCGACATCCGCGAGCTCGTCGATGCATTCCTGCTGGATCATGGTCGAATCCATGTCGGCGAGCAGCACCGCCTTGCGCCGGCCCGCGGTCGGCTGGATCGCGAGGTCGAACCCCTCGGCCTGCAGCCTGTCCCAGACCTGCCAGAAATCCTGCGGCTCGGCGGCGAGGGGAAATTCGGCGGCGATGCCCGGGGCCAGCCAGAGCGGTCGGCCACCGTTCCAGGCGCCGCGGAGTTCCTCGACCAGCGCGGCGGACAGGTCCGCGCGGCCGGGCGCGGCGAGGATGGTGACGGTGAACATGAAGGCCCCTTGGCGGTTGTTTGCGGCAGCACTAGCCAAAGCGGTGCCGCGGATCAATCGGTCGGATTCATGCCGCGAATCTGTCGCAAACGTCGCTTGCAAATTTTTCTTGCGGGAATCCCTCGCCGGCGCTAAGGCGGTCAGCGGGACACGCCGCCCCAACGCGGCGCTTATAGCTGGAAGGCTAACATCATGGGCAAGACTGCTCCGGCCGCGCGGCCGGCCAATCCGCGCTTTTCCTCGGGCCCCTGCGCCAAGATCCCCAATTTCTCGCTGGACATGCTTGCCGACGCGCCGCTGGGCCGTTCGCATCGCGCCGCCGTGGGCAAGGCCAAGCTGGCCGAGGCCATCGACCTGACCCGCGAGGTGCTGGGCGTGCCGGCGGATTACCGCATCGGCATCGTTCCCGCCTCGGATACCGGCGCCGTCGAGATGGCGCTGTGGTCGCTTCTGGGCGCGCGCAAGGTCGAGATGCTGGCCTGGGAGAGCTTCGGCGAGGGCTGGGTCACCGACGTGGTGAAGCAGCTGAAGCTGGACGCCACGGTCCGCAAGGCCGATTACGGCAAGATCGTGGATTTCGCCCAGGTCGATTTCGACAATGACGTGGTCTTCACCTGGAACGGCACCACCTCGGGCGTGCGGGTTCCGAACGGCGACGCCATTCCGGCCGACCGTGCCGGGCTGACCATCTGCGACGCCACCTCGGCCGCCTTCGCGATGGATCTGCCCTTCGACAAGCTGGATGTGGTGACGTTCAGCTGGCAGAAGGTGCTGGGCGGCGAGGGTGCGCATGGCGTGCTGATCCTGTCGCCGCGCGCCGTCGAGCGGCTGGAGGGTTACACTCCCGCCTGGCCGCTGCCGAAGATCTTCCGCATGACCAAGGGCGGCAAGCTGATCGAGGGCATTTTCAAGGGCGAGACCATCAACACGCCCTCGATGCTTTGCGTCGAGGATTACCTGGTGGCGCTGAAATGGGCGCAAGCCTTGGGCGGCCGCAAGGCGCTGGTCGCCCGGGCCGAGGCCAATGCCAAGGCGGTGCGCGACTTCATCGCCACCCGCGACTGGATCGCCGACCTGGCCGAGGATCCGGCCACCGCCTCGACCACCTCGGTCTGCCTGAAATTCACCGATGCGCGCATCAAGGACGGCGCCGCCTTCGCCAAGGCCGTCGCCAAGCGGCTGGAGAAGGAAGGCGTGGCGCTGGATGCCGGCGCCTATCGCGATGCGCCCCCGGGCCTGCGGATCTGGTGCGGCTCGACCGTCGAGACCGGTGATGTCGCGGCGCTGATGCCCTGGATCGAATATGCCTTCGAGGCCGAGATCGAGGCGCAGGCGGAAGTCGCCTGACGGTGAACGGGGGGCGCTGCCCCCCGCACCCCCCGGAGTATTTGTGAAACGGTGAAAGCCGGATGGGCCATGTCGCCCGCCGCCGGCCCCCGCATATCCAGAGGATAGAGAAATGCCCAAGGTTCTTGTTTCGGACAAGCTTTCGGAAACCGCCGTTCAGATCTTTCGTGATCGCGGCGTCGAGGTGGATTATTTGCCGGATGTCGGCAAGGACAAGGAAAAGCTCGCGGAGATCATCGGCCAGTATGACGGGCTGGCCATCCGCTCGGCCACCAAGGTGACGGCGAAGCTGCTGGAGGCCGCGACCAATCTGAAGGTGATCGGCCGCGCCGGGATCGGCGTTGACAATGTCGACATTCCGGCCGCCTCGAAGAAGGGCGTCATCGTGATGAACACGCCTTTCGGCAACTCGGTGACGACCGCCGAACACGCCATCGCGCTGATGTTCGCCGTGGCCCGGCAATTGCCCGAGGCCAGCGTCTCGACCCATGAGGGCAAGTGGGAGAAGAACCGCTTCATGGGCGTCGAGGTCTTCAACAAGGTGCTGGGCGTCATCGGGGCGGGGAATATCGGTTCCATCGTCATCGACCGGGCGCTGGGGCTGAAGATGAAGGTGCTGGCCTATGACCCCTTCCTGTCCGAGGATCGGGCCAAGGAACTGGGGGTGAAGAAGGTCGAGCTGGACGAGTTGCTGGCCAAGGCCGATTTCATCACCCTGCATGTGCCGCTGACCGAGAAGACCCGCAACATCCTGTCGCGCGAGAACCTGGCCAAGACCAGGAAGGGCGTGCGCATCGTCAATGCCGCGCGCGGCGGGCTGATCGACGAGGAGGCCTTGGCCGAGCTGCTGAAATCCGGCCACGTCGCCGGGGCGGCGCTCGACGTCTTCGCCACCGAGCCTGCGACCGAAAGCCCGCTGTTCGGCCTGCCGAACGTGGTGGTGACGCCGCATCTGGGCGCCTCCACCACCGAGGCGCAGGAGAACGTGGCCCTGCAGGTTGCCGAGCAGATGTCGGACTATCTGCTGACCGGCGCGGTGCAGAACGCGCTGAACATGCCCTCGGTCACGGCCGAGGAAGCGGCGGTGATGGGGCCCTGGCTGAAGCTGGCCGGCCATCTGGGCGCCTTCATCGGCCAGATGACCGACGAGCCGATCCAGGCGATCAACGTGCTTTACGACGGCGTCGCCTCCGAGATGAACCTCAAGGCGCTGAACGCCGCGGTGATCGCGGGCGTGATGCAGGCAACCAACCCGGACGTGAACATGGTCTCGGCCCCGGTCATGGCCGCCGAGCGGGGCGTGCAGGTGGCGACCACGACGCAGGGCAAGTCGGGGGTCTTCGACGGCTATATCAAGGCCACCGTGGTCACCGACACGCGCGAGCGGTCCATCGCCGGCACGGTGTTCAGCGACGGCAAGCCGCGCTTCATCCAGATCCGCGGCATCAATGTCGATGCCGAGATCGGCGCGCATATGCTCTATACCCGCAACAGGGACGTGCCGGGCGTCATCGGCGCGCTGGGCATGACCCTGGGCGATCTGGGCGTGAACATCGCCAATTTCACCCTGGGCCGTACCAAGACCGGCGACGATGCCATCGCTATCCTCTATCTTGACGAGCCGCTGAAGCCTGAGGCGCTGGAGGCCCTGCGCGCCACCGGCAAGTTCCTGCAGGTGCGGCCGCTGCAATTCGAGGTTTGAACCTTGCGGACCCCCGGACTAGGCTCCGGGGGTCTTCATTTGCGGGGGCGGCATGCGGACCTATGCCATCGGCGACATTCACGGCCATCTGGACCTGCTCACGGCGGCGCATGAGCTGATCGCGCGCGACGATGCGGCGCGGGGCGGCGGCGGCACGCTGGTCCATGTCGGCGATCTGCTGGACCGCGGCCCGGATTCGCGCGGCGTGGTCGATTACCTGATGCGCGGCCAGGCCGAGGGCCGGCCCTGGATCGTGCTGAAGGGCAATCACGACCGTTTCCTGCCGCGGCTCGTGCTGCAGCCGGACTGGATCGATCCCGGTCTGGCCTCGGGGCGGCACTGGCTGGACCATGGCTCGCTGGGCGCGGCCGAGACGCTGGCCTCTTACGGGGTCGAGATCCGCGACCATGCCCGCACCCGTGCCGAAGTGCTGCGCGCGGTGCCCCAGGCGCATCTGCGCTGGCTGGACGCGCTGCCGCTGTGGCATCTGGCGCCGCAGGCGCTGTTCGTGCATGCCGGCATCCGGCCCGGGGTCGATCTGGCCCGGCAGACCGAGCATGACCTGGTCTGGATCCGCAAGGGCTTTCTGGACGATGCCGGCGATCACGGGGTGCTGGTGGTGCATGGCCACAGCCCGGTCGAGCGGGTGACGCATTTCGGCAACCGCCTGGCCATCGATACCGGCGCCGCCTATGGCGGGCCGCTGAGCGTCGTCGTCCTGGACGAGACCGGGCCGCATCTGCTGACCGAGGCCGGGCGCGCGCCGATCCTGCCCCCGGAGCCGCGCCGGCCGCCTGCCGATGTGGCAGGGGCGCAAGGGCCTCGGCGGGAAATGCCTCAAATCCCCGCCATCCATTGACCCTTGCGGGCGAGGGGCCAAATATCGGGGGAAGGCATGCGCCGTCCGCCGTTCCGGCCCGGCGCCAGGAGGTGAAGCGCCGTGCAGTCCTTGTCCGTCATGTTCCAGCTGGCCGGTGCCGTGGCGCTGCTGCTCTTCGGGCTGGCGCTGGTGCGCGACGGGATGGTGCGCGCCTTCGGGGTCAGGCTCAAGATGGTGCTGGGGCGCGGCACGCGCACCGGGCCGCGGGCCTTCGTCTCGGGTCTGGTGGCGACGCTGGGGCTGCAAAGCTCGACCGCGACGGCGCTGATGACCGCCTCTTTCGTGGATCGCGGCATGATCCGGCCCCGCATGGCGCAGATCGCGCTGCTGGGCGCCAATCTGGGCACGGCCCTGACCGCCTGGATCGTCGCCTCGGGGATCGAGGCGCTGGTGCCGGTGCTGTTGCTGGTCGGCTATGTGCTGCGCCGGCAGGACCGCCGCGGCTGGTCGGGGGGCGGGGTGGCGCTGATCGGCATTGCGCTGATGCTGCTGTCGCTGGCCCTGCTGGGCCAGGCGACCGAGCCGTTGCGGGATTCCGCGGCCATGGCGGCCTTCCTGGCCATGCTGGGCAATGCCTGGCCGGTGGCGCTGGCCTTCGCGGCCGGGCTGGCGGTGCTGTGCTCGTCCTCGCTGGCGGTGGTGATGCTGGTGCTGTCGCTGGGCATGGACCCGGCGCTGACCGTGGTGCTGGTGCTGGGCGCCAATCTGGGCGGGGCGATTCCGCCGGTCCTGGCCACCGCCGGGCAGGGGATCGCCGCCCGCCGCGTCGCCTTGGGCAACCTGGTCGTGCGCGGCGTCGGCTGCCTGCTGGTGCTGCCGCTGGCCGGGCGGGCGGCGCAGCTGCTGACCGCCGTGCCGCTGCCCGAGACCGGGCTGGCGGTCGAGGCGCATCTGGCCTTCAACCTGTTGCTGGCGGCGGCGATCTGGCCCTTTTCGGGCCTGGTCACCCGTCTGACCGCCGCGATCCTGCGCGAGGAGGAGCAGCCCCCGCCGATCGAGGCGCAGCTGCTGGACGGCACGGCACTGGACACGCCCGCCGTCGCCTTGGCCCGCGCCAGCCGCGCCGCGCTGGCCATCGGCGACGTGGTCGAGCGGATGCTGCAGCAGGCCCGCACCGCCTTCGCCCGCGGTGATGACGCGCCGCTGGCCGAGGTCGAGGTGCTGGAGCAGCGCGTGGACCGCATGCAGCAGGAGGTCAAGAGCTTCCTCTCCCGCCTCGGCCGCGAGGCCGGCGAGGCCGAGCGGCGCCAGGCCATCACCATCCTGGATTACGTCATCAACCTGGAACATGTCGGCGACATCATCGACAAGGGCCTCGGCCCCGAGATCCGCAAGAAGGCGGCGCTGTCGCTGCGCTTTTCGGAAGAGGGCTATAGCGAACTCGACGGGTTGTTCCTGATGACCATCGAGAACCTGCGCATCGCCCAGACCGTCTTCATGACCCGCGACCGCGAACTGGCGCGCCAGCTGATGGAGGAGAAGGTCGAGATCCGGCGCCTGGAACGCCTGTCCTCGCAGCGCCATCTGATGCGGCTGCGCGAGGGGCGGCCCGACAGCCAGCAGACCTCTTCGCTGCATCTGGACATCTTGCGCGACCTGAAGCGGGTGAACGCGCATATCGTCTCGGTCGCGCATCCGATCCTGGACGAGGCCGATCTGCTGATCGAAAGCCGGCTGAAGACCGGCTAGGCTGTCGTCTTGCTCGGGTTCGGACAGGAGTCGCGCAGCGGTCTGGGTGCTGGTCGGTTCCTTTTCGCGGAATGCGGGAAGGCTGGGCCGAGCCCTCAGAGATGAGTCCGCCGGCGGGATCGGGTATGCGCGCACGCAAGGGACGCGGAATGCGGTCCGGTCCTGCCGCGCTTTCCCGGCAGACAAGCGGCGGTCGGCCTTGGCGAAGCTTTCGCCCGACCGTCGAGCAGGCGCGTGGCCGTGGATCGGACGGGGCCGCGCGTGCCACTGGCCGACCGTGGCCTTCGCCGCTTGCCTATTCCGCCCGCGGGCGCTTGGCCGGCAATCCGCAAGAGCCGGCAGCCCGGGCGGCCGGACAACCGCTTCCCTGTGGCGCGGGCTGCTCGCCTTCTTCGCCAAGGTGCGGCGATCCGCAAGAGCCGGCTCTCCAGCCGGCGCCGCGACCATCCCCGCCCGTCAGCTGCATGGCGATAATCTTTTCCGGGCGCCTGCCTGCCGCCATGCGCGTTGCGGATGCCGGACGGGCGGCGGAATCTGCGGCACGCAACCCGCACAGTCCCGCCGGTCTGCGCCCGGACGGTGGACAGCGGCGCCCGGGAGTTGTATGAGCCGCGCCAAACAGGAACGGTGAGATGCGGATTCCGTCCAAGACCGCGAAATACAATCTGGGCCAGGTGGTCCGCCATCGCGAACATCCGTTCCGCGGTGTGGTCTTCGACGTGGACCCGGAATTCGCCAATACCGAGGAATGGTACGAATCCATCCCCGAGGAATCGCGCCCGGCCCGCAACCAGCCCTTCTATCACCTCTATGCCGAAACCGAGGCGACCTTTTACGTCGCCTATGTCTCGGAACAGAACCTGGTGCCGGACCATTCGGGCGAGCCGCTGGAACATCCCGAGGTGATGGAGATGTTCGGCGAATTCCAGGACGGCCATTATCCCCTGCAGATCGGGCTGAACTGAACGGCTTCAGGCCTCAGGCGTCGCCGGGGCCGGATTCGGCTTGCCGGGCAGCAGCGGCTCGGTCACCGGGACGATGAAGGCCAGGAAGTTCCGCCGCCCCTCGCGGAAATAGCTGAGCGAGGCGGTCAGTTCTTGGATCAGGAACCAGCCGAACCCGCCTTCGGGCAGCATCACGACGGCCTCGGCGTCGCGGGGCCCGGGGCCGCTATAGGGCAGGCCGCGCGGATCGAGGCAAGAGGGCGGCAGCGGCCGGCCGTCATCGGTCACCGCGCAGGCGATCCCGCCGACATGGCGCGCCACGCAAAGATGGATCAGCGGTGCATGGGACCGGCCGCCAAGGCGCATCGCCTCGTTGCGGGTGCCGTGTTCGCAGATGTTGTTCAGCACCTCGGCCAGCGCGAGTTCGAGCTTGGCGATCACCTCCTCGCCGGCGGTGCCGTCGAACCGCTCGCGCAGGAACAGCAGCGCGGCGCGCACGGTGGCGGGATCGGCGCGGAAGATGCGGTGGAACATGGGCCGCCGCCCCGGCGGGGGCTGGCGCAGCCGTTTTTCGGCCCGGTCCGGCAAGGCGCTCATCTTTCGGGTCTCTCCTCTCGGGCGGCGGGCATGTCGGAAGCCTTGCGGATGGTCAGCACCGTGTCCATCCTGGTCAGGCGAAACACCCGCTCGACGCTGGGCGTCAGCCCGGTCAGCGTCAGCTGCCGTCCCGCGGGCATGGCCTTGAAGATCGCGATGACCGCGCCCAGGCCGGAGCTGTCCATGAATTCGACCCCGCCCAGATCCAGCGTCACCTGCGGCCCGCCGACCGAGATCATGCTGCGCACGCGGTCCTTGAATGCGGTGGCAATGGCGGCGTCGAGGCGGCGTTCATCGACGCGGATCGTCAGCCCGTCCGGCTGGGGCAGCAATGTCAGTTGCATGTTCGTTTCCGGTATTCCCATCTGTTCTGCCCCCTTTCTAGGACGCAATCCTTACCGGGCGGTAAGCATCGCGCGGATTTCCGCCCGCCCGGCGGCGAAAGTGCGCGGGATTTTCAGGAAATTTCCGCCGCATTCCCGCCGCATTCCCGCCAGACGGCCGAAAGCCCGCCTCGGAGCACGTTGATGCGCTTTGCGGCGCGGGCTAGGGTCGGGGGATTGCCGACGGCTTCCGGATGAAGAATGACCCCATGCGCCTTGCCCTGCTGCCCGCGGCCTTGCTTGCGGCCTGCGCCATGACCGGCGCCCCCCTGGCCGGGCCGGTGGCGCTGACCTGTCCCGCGGGGGAGGATGCCGAGGCGGCGCGGCTTTGCGCCGCGCTCGACCAGGCGCTGCGCCAGTCCGGGCACCGGATCTCTGGGGCCGGGGCTTCGCTGCGCCTGGTCCTGGACGCGCAAAGCCCGCGCCCCGGTCTTCTGCGGGCAAGGCTGACGGTCGAGGACGGCGCCGGCCGGCACGAGGGCGAAGAGGTCGAGCTCTCGGTGACGGACCGCGCCTCGATCCCCGACAGCTCGATCCGCGCGCTGGCCCGGTCGCTGCTGGAAACGGCGCTGCCGCACCCCTTCCGCAACTGATTCTGCACAAGGAATTCCCATGACGCCTGCCTTCTGGAACCCCGCCGCAACCGGCCTTGCAGGCCCGTCGCTGCGCGGCAAAGAGCCGCAGCGCGCCCTTCGGGTCGAAGGCAGCGATGCCCCGGCCTCGACCGCCACCGGCTATGCGATGAGCGTGGGCGACACGTTCAACGGCGTGCTGGGCGCGGGCGACCGGGACTGGGTGCGGGTGCAGCTGCAGCCGGGCAGCTATGTCATCACGCTGGATTCGCGGGGCGCGGCCGGGGTTCACGACCCCTATCTGCGGGTGATGAACGGCAACGGTGCGCTGATCGCCCAGAACGACGACGGCAACGGGCTGAACTCGCGGCTGGTGCTGAACGTGGCCGCCCCGGCCACCTATTACCTTGAGGCGGGCAGCTATGCCGGCGCCTATAGCGGCGCCTACAGCCTGGGGGTCGCCGCGGTCGCGCCGCTGCGCAACTTCACCATGGCCGAGATCGCCCAGCAGCTGACCGACGGCTACTGGCAGGCCAGCGGCGGTGCACGCCGGGCGTTCGAGCCGGGCCCGGGCGGGGTCCTGAACGTCGACCTGTCCGGCCTGACCCCGGCGGGGCGGCAGCTGGCCAGCATGGCGCTGTCGGCATGGGAGCAGGCGACCGGCCTGACCTTCAACCGCAACCCCGGCCCGAACGCCGCCATCCACATCACCTTCGACGACAACCAGCCGGGGGCCTGGTCCTCGTCGATCATCAGCGGCGGCAGGATCATCAGCTCGGAGGTGAATGTGGGGCTGGACTGGCTGAGCAGCTACGGCACCGGCTACAACACCTATAGCTACCAGACCTATATCCACGAGATCGGCCACGCCCTGGGACTGGGCCATGCCGGCAATTACAACGGCGGTGCCACCTATGGCGTGGACAACCACTATCTGAACGACAGCTGGCAGGCCTCGGTCATGTCCTATTTCGACCAGCGCCAGAACAGCTCGGTGAATGCCAGCTATGCCTATGCCGTCTCGGCGATGATGGCCGACATCCTGGCGATGCAGCGGCTTTACGGCGTCTCGGGCATCCGCACCGGCAACAACACCTATGGCGAAACCACCAACGCCGGTCCCAGCTATGCCACCATCGCGGGCCTGCTGCGCAATGCCAGCACGCGCGACGACATCACCTTCGCCATCTTCGACCAGGGCGGCGTGGACATGCTGGACCTGGCCACCGATACGCATAATCAGCGCATCTCGCTGGCACCGGGAACGGTCTCGAACGCCTATGGGCTGGTCGGCAACATCTCGATCGCGCCGGGCACGCTGATCGAGAACGTGCAGGCCGGGCGCGGCAACGACGTGGTGATCGGCAACTGGACCAACAACCTGCTGCGCGGCGGGCCGGGCAATGACACGCTGCGCGGCAATGACGGAAACGACACGCTGAACGGCCAGGGCGGCGCCGATCTGCTGGAAGGCGGCCGCGGCAACGACACCTATGTCGTGGATGCGGCCGACCGCATCGTCGAGGCGGCGGATGCCGGCATCGACACGGTGCGGTCGCATGCGAGCCTGCAGCTGGGTGCCAATCTGGAAAACCTGGTGCTGATTTCGGACGCGGCGCAGAACGGCACCGGTAACGGGCTGGCGAACCGGATCACCGGCAATGCCCATGCCAACCGGCTGAGCGGGCTGCAGGGGTTCGACACGCTGCTGGGGCTGGGCGGCAACGACACGCTGGTGGGCGGCAACGGCAATGACTGGCTGGACGGCGGCGCCGGGGCCGACCTGCTGGAGGGCGGGCCTGGCAACGACACCTATGTCACCGACGGCCTGGACCGGATCGTCGAGGCGGCGGGGGCGGGCATCGACGTGGTGCGCTCGACCGCGAGCCTGCAGCTGGGCGCCAATCTGGAAAACCTGGTGCTGATTTCGGGCGCGGCGCAGAACGGCGGCGGCAATGCGCTGGCGAACCGGATCACCGGCAATGCCCATGCCAACCGGCTGAGCGGCTTTCAGGGCAACGACACGCTGCTGGGCCTGGGCGGCAATGACACGCTGGACGGCGGCAACGGCCATGACTGGCTGGAAGGCGGCGCCGGGGCCGACCTGCTGATCGGCGGCTATGGCAACGACACGCTGCTGGGCGGTGCGGGGGCCGATCACTTCGCCTTTCACGGCGGGCGGGACGTGGTGCGCGATTTTCAGGACAATATCGACACGCTGCGCATCGACGACGCGCTTTGGGGCGGCGGGACGCGCAGCGTGGCGCAGGTGCTGCAATATGCCCGGGCCGTGGACGGCAATACCGTCTTCGACTTCGGCAATGGCAATGTGCTGATGCTGAACGGCTTCGCCAATATCGCCGCGCTGCAGGACGACCTGATCATCGTCTGAACCGCTGCCCGCGCAACGGGCAAGGGCATCGCGGCCCTTTTGCCAGGCTTTTCCCGCGATTCGCCGTTGTCGCGGAGGGTGCGGCCGGTCCTTTGCCTATTCTGCGGGCAGAAAGCGCCCCGGCCTCGTCAAACCCGGATTTCCTTTTGCCCGCAGGGCGCGGCGCTGTGGACAGCGCCGGTCCAGATGCGAAGATCGGGGCCAGAGGTGAGGGTTGCAGTGATGACGATCTATTACAATGAAATGGTCGATGGCGGCCGGGTGCGCGAGCCCTATGCCATGCTCTCGGACTGGATCGAGACCATGCCCGCCGAGATCCGCCAGATGAAGCAGGCCGAGGCCGAGGCGCTGTTTCGCCGCATCGGCATCACCTTCGCGGTCTATGGCGAGGGCGGCGACCCGGACCGGCTGATCCCCTTCGACATGATGCCGCGGGTGTTCCTGCAAAGCGAATGGCGGCGGCTGGAACGCGGCATCAAGCAGCGGGCGCGGGCGCTGAACGCCTTCCTGCGCGACGTCTACGGCCGGGGCGAGATCGTGCGCGCCGGCCGCATCCCGGCGCGGCTGGTCTATCAGAACGATGCCTATGCAAAGGCGGTGGTCGGCTTCGTGCCGCCGCGCGGGGTGTTCTCGCATATCGTCGGCATCGACATCGTGCGCACCGGCCGGGACGAGTTCTACGTGCTCGAGGACAATTGCCGCACCCCCTCGGGCGTCAGCTACATGCTGGAAAACCGCGAGATCATGATGCGCATGTTCCCGGCGCTGTTCCGCAACAACCGCATCGAGCCGGTGGACCAGTATCCCGAACTGCTGCGCCGCACGCTCGCCTCGGTGGCGCCGGCGAAATGCGAGGGCACGCCGACCGTGGTGATCCTGACGCCGGGCCATTACAACAGCGCCTATTACGAGCACAGTTTCCTTGCCAACCTGATGGGGGTGGAGCTGGTCGAGGGCAGCGACCTGTTCGTCGATGGCGGTTTCGTCTACATGCGCACCACGCAGGGGCCGAAGCGGGTGGACGTGATCTATCGCCGCATCGACGACCCCTTCCTTGACCCGCTGTGCTTCCGGCGCGATTCCATGCTGGGCGTGCCGGGGCTGATGGATGTCTATCGCTCGGGCGGGGTTTCCATCGCCTCGGCGCCGGGGGCAGGGGTGGCCGACGACAAGGCGGTCTATACCTTCGTGCCCGAGATGGTCCGCTTCTATCTGGGCGAAGAGCCGATCCTGCGCAACGTCCAGACCTGGACGCTGTGGAAGGACGAGGATTACCGCTACGTCATGGCCAACCTGAAGGACCTGGTGGTCAAGGAGGTGCATGGCTCGGGCGGCTACGGCATGCTGATCGGCCCCTGCGCCAGCCAGGCCGAGATCGCCTCCTTCGCCGAGCGCATCAAGGCCGATCCCGGCAATTACATCGCCCAGCCGACGCTGGCGCTGTCCACCAGCCCGACCTTCGTGGAGGAGGGGGTGGCGCCGCGCCATGTCGACCTGCGCCCCTTCTGCCTTTGCGGCGACCGGGTCGAGCTGGTGCCGGGCGGGCTGACCCGCGTGGCGCTGCGCGAGGGCTCGCTGGTGGTGAACTCGTCGCAGGGCGGGGGTGTCAAGGACACCTGGGTCCTGTCGGAATAGGAAAGGGGCCAGCCATGCTCAGCCGCACCGCCGCCAACCTGTTCTGGATGGGCCGTCACCTGGAACGCGCCGAAACCGCCGCCCGCCTGCTGGACGTGGGCGCGCGCATCACCCTGCTGCCGAACACCGCCGAGGGCTATCGCAACGAATGGGAATCGCTTCTGCGCGCTTCGGGGGCGCAGGCCGCCTTTGCCGGGCATTACGGCGACGAGATCACGCAGGAGAATATCGAAAGCTGGCTGTTCTTCGACCACGCCAATCCGTCCTCGGTCGCCTCCTGCATCGAAAGGGCGCGCGAGGGCGGGCGGATCGTGCGCACGGCGCTGACCAGCCAGGTCTGGGACGCGCTGAACACCGCCTATCAGGAGCTGCGGGCGCTGCAGCGCCGGCCGCGCGGCCAGCTCGACACCGCGCTGCTGACCGATTTCACCACCCGGCACGGCTCGACCGTGCGCGGCGCCATGAACGCCACGCAATTGCGCAACGACGGCTGGCATTTCATCAACCTGGGCTATTCGCTGGAGCGCGCCGACGCCACCGCCCGGCTGCTGGACGTGAAGTATTTCGTGCTGCTGCCGCGGGTCGAGTTCGTCGGCTCGGGCCTCGACAATTACCAGTGGCAGGTGATCCTGCGCGCGCTTTCGGCGCATCGGGCCTTCCACTGGGCCTATGGCGGCGAGGTGACGGCCAGCAAGGTCGCGGATTTCCTGATCCTGAACGGCGAAAGCCCGCGTTCGCTGCTGACCTCGCTTTACGAGGCGGTCTGGCATCTGGACGGGCTGGTGCGCCGCTATGGCGCCGATGTGCCGGCCAGCGCCTCGGCCCGGGCGCATCAGACGCTGGAGCAGCTGATGGCCCGCGACATCGAGGCGATCTTCGACGAGGGGCTGCACGAATTCCTGTCCTGGTTCATCAACGAGCTGGCCAGCATCTCGAACGCCGTGCATGACGATTACCTGAGCGGACGGATGTAGGGGGCGGACGATGCGGCTGAAGATCACCCACGAGACCAGCTATTTCTACGACCCGCCGGCGCAGGGACTGGTGCAGAGCCTGCGGCTGACGCCCTCGGTCCACGAGGGGCAGCGGGTGGCGGACTGGACGATTTCGGTCAGCGGCGGCCAGCGCGGCGTCGCCTTCCGCGACGGCGCCGGCGACTGGATCGAGGGCTGGACCGTGCGCGGGCCGGTGCAGGAGGTCGTGGTCTCGATCGCCGGCCAGGTCGAGACCCGCGACACCGCCGGCGTGCTGCGCGGCCATCGCGAGACGGTGAATCCGCTGGTCTATCTGCGCCCGACGCCGGCGACCCGGCTTGATGCGGCGCTGCGCGAGCTGGCCGGTTGCGAACAGGGCGAGGACGGGCTGGACCTCGCGCACCGGCTGGCCGCGGCGGTGTCGCGTGCCATCGCCTACGAGCCGGGCGTGACCGAGGCGCATACCACCGCCGCCGAGGCGCTGGCGCTGGGGCAGGGGGTCTGCCAGGACCATGCCCATGCGCTGATCGCCTGCGCCCGCGAACGCGGCCTGCCGGCGCGCTATGTCTCGGGCTATCTGCATTCCAATGCCGGGGGCGAGCCGCATGACGCCGCCCATGCCTGGGCCGAGATCCATGTCGGCACCCTGGGCTGGGTCGGCTTCGACGCCGCCAATGCCTGCTGTCCGGACGACCGCTATGTCCGGTTGGGCTCGGGGCTGGATGCGCAGGACGCCGCGCCGGTGCGCGGCACCACCTTCGGCTCGGGCCGGGAAAGCCTGGACGTGCGGGTGCAGGTCGAGGAAATGGAACAGTAACCCCCTGTTGCGCCGGGCGCGGGGCGGTCGTATCCCTCGGGGGAATGCGTGCCATGGAACGGACATGACCTATTGCGTCGGCTTGAAGCTCAACGAGGGGCTGGTTCTGCTCTCGGACACCCGGACCAATGCCGGGCTGGACAATATCTCGACCTATCGCAAGATGTTCTTCTTCGAGCAGCCGGGCGAGCGGGTCGTCGCCGTCCTGACCGCCGGCAGCCTGTCCCTGACCCAGACCACCATCGCGCGGCTGCAAGAGGCCGTCGACCTGCCCGATGCCGATGAGGAGACCTCGATCCTGCGCGCGCCCAGCATGCTGCAGGTGGCGACGATCATCGGCCGGACGCTGAGCCGCACCCGGCGCGAGATCGTCGAGCAGTGCCGCGACCTGAACCAGCAGGCCAGCGCCAGCATGATCGTCGGCGGCCAACGCGCGGGCGGCGAGATGCGGCTGTTCCTGATCTATCCCGAGGGCAATTTCATCGAGGCGACCGAGGACACCCCCTTCCTGCAGATCGGCGAGCACAAATACGGCAAGCCGATCCTCGACCGGGTGGTGCGCCCCGACACCTCGCTGGCCGATGCGCAGAAGGCGGTGCTCTTGTCGATGGATTCGACGCTGCGCTCGAACCTGTCGGTGGGCATGCCGCTGGACCTGGCGGTGATTCGCAGGGACGACTGCCGGGTCAGCCACAAGCGCCGCATCGACGAGGGCGACCCGGCCTTCATGGCCATGTCCGCCGCCTGGTCCGCCGCGCTGCGCGACAGCTTCGTCAAGGTCACGATCTAGCGCCGCATATCCGTCGCATCCCCGAGGGTTTTCCATGTCCGTCGAACTTCAGCGCCCGCCCATGGCGGTGTTCCATTTCCCCGGCATCCACCCCGGCATGTCCTATCTGGCGCCGCGCCCCGGCTGGGTGCTGCGCCAGGTGGAGGGCGCCGCCGTGCGCCTGTTCGCGGAAAGCGACGAGCCGACGGTCCGCGACATGCAGCGCTCCGCCATCGAAAGGCAGGAGCGCCGGCTGCTGACCACGGTCATGGAAATCAACGCCTCGCCCGTGGTGCTGGAGAATGCGCAGTTCTGCAACGCCTTCGGGATGATCGACGGGCGCATCTGGCTGAACGGGGCCGCCGGCAACCGGATGCGCAACAAGTTCGACCAGCAGAACACCGAGGAGTGGCGGCAGGGCCGGCTGGTCAGCGCATTCCGCCGCGGCCGGAAAGAGGCGGCGCTGCCCCTGCCGGTCTGGAAGGACCGCGCCGCCGACCTGCCGGTCGCCATCGAGCTGAAGAACGGTTTCAACTATTATCACTTCACCACCGAGACCCTGGGTTGCCTGGCGTCCTTCGTCCAGGACGACGGCGATCAGCCGATCAATCTGCACCTGCCGCAGGACAATCTGCGCGGCTTCCTGACGGGCTTCATCGAGGCGGTCTTTCCCCGCTCGGCGCCGCGCGTGCGGTTCGTCAGCTCGGCTTGCCGCTATGACCGGGTGCGGGCGCTCTACAGCCACCAGCATTATCTTTACCAGGTCGAGGATCCCCGCGTGCAAGCGGCCGTCAACCAGCCCGGCGTCGATCCGCGCTGGAACACCCTTCGCTCCGAGGCGCCCTATCGCAAGGCCGTCGCCATGGCCTCCTATGACAGCAGCCTGCGGCTGTTGCGCGAACATGCGCTGCGGCGGGTGCCGCGCAAGCTGGTCGAGAAGATGCCCCGGCTGGTCTGGATGGGCCGCGACGAAGGCGGCGCCGCGCGTCTGCGCGGCCTGTCCGGCCAGGCCCGGCGGATGGCGGGCCTGGGCGAACGCGGCTTTCATTGCGTGGCCTTCGAGCATCTGTCGCCGCTGGAGCAGATCGCCCAGATGCAGGCCGCCGATATCCTGGTGGCGCCGCATGGCGCGGGCCTGGCCAATATGACCTATGCCAAGCCCGGCGCCCTAGTCATCGAGATCGGCACCCGCCAGACCCAGATGCACAGATGGGGCGATTTCCTGCCTTGCGCCCATGTTTCGCGTTGCCGCTACGACACGGTCTTTGCCGATATCGCCGGCGTGTCCCGCGCCGGCGAGGTGCCGCCGATGTCCGAAGGGCATATGGGCATCCACATCGGCAAGCGGGCGACGCGGCGCATCCTGGCGCTGGTGGATGATGCGCTGGCTGGCCTGCCGGCCCAGGCTTCAGCCGTCTGACTCCAGCAGGCCGCGCAGCTCGTAGACCAGGTCCAGCGCCTCGCGGGCGCTGATCGTGTCGGGGTTCAGGCCGCGCAGCCGCTCCTCGACCGCCGAGGGTTTCGCCATGGTCGCCGGTGCGGGCGCCGGGGCGGCGCGGAACAGCGGCAGGTCGTCCAGCATCGCGGCGGGTTTGCCGGTGCCCTGTCGCTCGCCGCTTTCCAGCTGGTGCAGGATGTCGCGGGCGCGATCCACCACCGAGGGCGGCAGCCCCGCCAGCCGCGCCACCTGCACGCCATAGGAACGGTCGGCGGCGCCTTTGCGAACCTCGTGCAGGAAGATCACCTCGCCCTCCCATTCGCGCACGGCGACGGTGGCGTTCTCGACGCCGGGCAGGCGGGCCGACAGGCTGGTCATCTCGTGGTAATGGGTGGCGAACAGCGCCCGGCAGCGGTTCTTGCCGTGCAGATGCTCCATCACCGCCCAGGCGATGGAAAGCCCGTCCCAAGTCGCGGTGCCGCGGCCGATCTCGTCCAGGATCACCAGCGCGTGGTCGTCGGCCTGGTTCAGGATCGCCGCCGTCTCGACCATCTCGACCATGAAGGTGGACCGGCCGCGCGCCAGGTCGTCCGCCGCGCCGACGCGGCTGAAAAGCTGGCTGACAATGCCGACATGAGCGCGGCGGGCGGGGACGAAACCCCCGGCCTGGGCCAGCACGGCGATCAGCGCGTTCTGGCGCAGAAAGGTCGATTTGCCCGCCATGTTCGGGCCGGTCAGCAGCCAGATCGCGGGGGTCTCGCCCTCGGTCAGGGCGCAGTCGTTGGCGACGAAAGCCTCGCCCTTGCGCTTGAGCGCGCGTTCCACCACCGGATGCCGGCCGCCCTCGATCACGAAGGCGCGGCTGGCATCGACCTCGGGGCGCACCCAGCCCTCGCCCGAGGCGAGGTCGGCGAAGGCCGCGGTGAGGTCGATTTCCGCCAGCGCGCGGGCCGCCTGGCCGATGGGGCCGGCGCGGTCCAGCACCGCGCGGGTCAGGCGGGCAAAGATCTCGCGCTCGATCTCCAGCGCCCGGTCGCGGGCGTTGAGGATGCGGGTTTCCAGTTCCGACAGTTCCACGGTGGTGAAGCGGATCTGGTTCGCGGTGGTCTGGCGGTGGATGAAACGCTCGTTCAGCGGCGGGGCCAGCATCTTCTCGGCATGGGTCGAGGTGGTCTCGATAAAGTAGCCCAAGACATTGTTATGCTTGATCTTCAGGCTCTGCACTCCGGTCTCGGCGATGTAATCGGCCTGCATCCGGGCGATGACGCCGCGGCCCTCGTCGCGCAACCGGCGGGTTTCGTCCAGGTCCTCGTCATAGCCGGGCGCGACGAAGCCGCCGTCGCGGGCCAGCAAGGGCGGCTCGGCCACCAGCGCCTCGTCCAAGAGGTCGATCAGCGCATCATGCCCGGTCAGGTCGCGCGCCGCCTCGGCCAGCACGGCGATCTCGTCATCGCCCAGCATGGCGGCGATGGCCGCGCCCTGCGTCAGCCCGGCGCGGATCGCGGCCAGGTCGCGCGGCCCGCCCCGCTCCAGCGCCAGCCGCGACAGCGCCCGGTCCATGTCGGGCGCGCGCGCCAGCGCCTCGCGCAGGTCGGCGGTCAGGCGCGGGTCGTCCACCAGATGCGCGACGGCGGCCTGCCGGGCATGGATCTCGGCCAGGTCGCGCGAGGGGGCGCTGATGCGGCGCTCCAGCAGGCGCGCGCCGCCCGCCGTCACCGTGCGGTCGATGGCGGAGAGCAGCGAGCCCTCGCGCCCGCCCGACAGCGCCTGCGTCAATTCCAGGTTGCGGCGGGTGGCGGCGTCGATCTGCATGGCGCCGCCAAGCGCCTCGCGCACCGGCGGGCGGATCAGCGGCATCCGGCCCTTCTGCGTCAGCTCCAGGTAATCGGCGATGGCGCCCATGGCGGCGAGTTCGGCGCGGGAAAACTGGCCGAAACCGTCCAGCGTCTCGACCGAGAACAGCGCGCAAAGCCGGCGCGTGGCGGCGCTGCTGTCGAAGCTGCCGGCGGGCAGTTCGGTCAGGGCCGCGCCGGCCTCGGCGGCGATCTCGTCCAGCTGCGCGCCCTCGGCGGCCAGCAATTCGCGCGGGGCGTGGCGGGCGAGTTCGGGGGCCAGCCGTGCCGGCGGGCAGGGCATGACGCGGAAGGCGCCGGTCGAGATGTCGACCCAGGCCAGCGCCGAATCCTCGCGCACCGTGGCGAAGCTGGCCAGGAAATTGTGCCGCCGCGCCTCCAAGAGCGATTCCTCGGTCAGCGTGCCGGGCGTCACCAGCCGCACCACGTCGCGGGCCACGACCGATTTCGAGCCGCGCTTCCTGGCCTCGGCCGGGTCCTCCATCTGCTCGGCGATGGCGACGCGGAACCCCTTGCGGATCAGCGTCAGCAGATAGCTTTCAGCCGCATGGACCGGCACGCCGCACATCGGGATCGGTTCGCCCAGATGCGTGCCGCGCTTGGTCAGCGCGATGTCCAGCGCGGCGGCTGCGGCGACCGCGTCCTCGAAGAACATCTCGTAGAAATCGCCCATGCGATAGAACAGCAGCGCGCCGGGATTGGCCTCGCGGATCGCGAGATACTGCGCCATCATCGGGGTGGGTTGATCGCTCATGTCCAGCCTTGTCGCCTGCGGTCCCGTTCTTCTAGGGGATGCGCGGGCCGATGCAAACAGCATGCGGCCAAGTTGCCGCAGGGGCGCAAGAATCCCGGTGACAGCGGTCCCGTGTTGCGGCATCGTCGGCCGGGAATGCATTCGTGAGGCCGGGCGATGAAATCGTTGATTCTGGGGGCAATCCTGCTGCCGTTCGCGGGCGTGGCCGTGGCGGCCTGCCCGGACGTCTCATTGATGCAGAATGCCGCGCGCGGCTGGATCGCCGGCCAGCGCCTGCCCGACCCGCTGGTGCGCACGGTCGAGGACGGGGCCTGCGCCTATGCCAGTTTCCGCAGCGTGCTGGAGGCCGAGCTGGGCGCGCCGGTGGGGGTGAAGGTCGGCTTCACCTCGAAACCGGCGCAGGAACGGTTCGGCGTGACCGAGCCGGTGGCCGGCGCGCTGTTTGCGCCGATGCTGGTGCCGGACGGCAGCCGGCTCAGCCTCAAGGGCAGCCGCGAGCCGTTTTTCGAGGCCGATCTGGTGGTGACGGTGGGCAGTTCCGCGATCATGCAGGCCCGGACCCGCGAAGAGGTGGCGGCGGCGCTGAAGGACGTGCGCCCCTTTATCGAACTGCCCGACCTGGCGCTGCAAAAGGACGTGGTGCCGACCGGGCCGCTGATGGTCGCCTATGGCGTGATGCCCTGGCGCGGCGTGCTGGGACGGGGCATCCCGATCTCTGACCTGCGCGATCCGGTCGCCGATCTGGAGGCGCTGACGGTGAACCTGAAGATGGACGGCAAGAGCGTCGGCACCGGCTCGGGCGAGATGCTGCTGGGGCATCCGCTGGACGTGGTGCTGTGGCTGGTCGAGCAGGGCCGCTACGAGTTGAAGCCGGGCTCGGTCATCTCGCTGGGCTCGCTGGGCAAGCTGCATCCGGCGCTGCCGGGCCACCGGGTCGAGGCCGATTACCGCATCGGCGGCAAGTCCATGAAGGTCGGGCTGGTGCTGGTGCCCTGAGCCCGCGCCGGGACCGCAGGCTTCCCCCAGGTCAGCGCGGGAAAAAACCTTTGCCAACAGGGGTCTTGTGTCGCAAGACTGTCACGGGGGGCCGCTAGGTGGCAGCCAGCCGCCTATGGGGCGCGTTCTGGAACGGAGTTGACCAATGACCATTCAATCGACCGCGGCGGGGCTGGCCGCCGTGACGCTGCTGGCGACCGCGGGGGCCGCCTCGGCGCAGGACCTGGCGGCGCTCGAGGAGGCGGCCAAGGCCGAGGGCATGCTGACCACCATCGCGCTGCCGCATGACTGGTGCGGCTATGGCGAGGTGATCGCCGGCTTCAAGGCCAAATACCCGGAAATCAGGGTCAACGAGCTGAACCCCGATGCCGGCTCGGCCGACGAGCTGGAGGCGATCCGCGCCAACAGGGACAACAAGGGCCCGCAGGCGCCCGATGTGATCGACGTGGGCCTGTCCTTCGGTCCGCAGGCCAAGGCCGAAGGGCTGATCCAGCCCTACAAGGTCGCCACCTGGGACACGATCCCCGACGACGCCAAGGATGCCGAGGGCTATTGGTATGGCGATTATTACGGCGTGATGGCCTTTGGCGTGAACACCGACCTGATCGACGAGGCGCCGAAAAGCTGGAAGGACCTGACCAAGCCGGAATATGCCAATGCCTTCGCGCTGGCCGGCGATCCGCGCGCCTCGGCCCAGGCGATCATCTCGGTCATGGCGGCAGGCATCGCCAATGGCGGCGAGCCGGGCGAGGCATCCGGCCAGAAGGGCATGGAGCTGATGGCCGAGGTGCACAAGGCCGGCAATTTCGTCCCGGTTATCGGCAAGTCGGCGACCATCGCCCAGGGCGCGACGCCGATCGTCACCGCCTGGGACTACAACCTGCTCAGCTGGCGCGACAGCCTGAACGGCAATCCGCCGGTCGAGGTGATCATCCCCGAGGACGGCGTGGTCGCGGGCGTCTATGTGCAGGCGATCTCGGCCTATGCGCCGCATCCGAACGCGGCCAAGCTGTGGATGGAATATCTTTACTCGGACGAGGGCCAGCTGGGCTGGCTGAAAGGCTATTGCCACCCGATCCGCTTCAACGACCTCGTCCAGAACGGCAAGGTCCCGCAGGAGCTGCTGGACGCGCTGCCCGAGGCCTCGGCCTATGAAAAGGCGATCTTCCCGACGCTGGAGCAGCAGGAGGCCAACAAGAAGGTCGTGACCGAGGGCTGGGACAGCGTCGTCGGCGCGGCGGTTCAGGAATAAGGCGCGGCGGCCCCGCCCGGCTGGCGGGGCCCCCCGGAACGGGCGAGGCGGAATGAGACAGATCGGCTGGAACTGGCTGGGCGTCGTGCCCTTTTTCGCCTTTGCCCTGCTGTTTCTGGTGCTGCCGACGATGAACATCGTCATCGGCGCCTTCCAGAACCCGCAGGGAGAGTTCACGCTGGCCAATCTGGCTGGGCTGGCCTCGCCGCGGATCGTGTCGAGCTTTGCCATCTCGATCAAGATCTCGCTGGCCTCGGCGCTTTTGGGCTGCCTGATCGGCTTTGCCATGGCGGCGGCGGTGGTCATGGGCGGCGTGCCGCGCTGGATCAAGGGGCCGCTGATGACCTTTTCCGGCGTCGCCTCGAACTTCGCCGGGGTGCCGCTGGCCTTCGCCTTCATCGCCACGCTGGGGCGGGTGGGGCTGGTCACGATGCTGCTGCGGCAATGGTTCGGCATCAACATCTATGCCATGGGCTTCAACCTGCTGTCGTTCTGGGGCCTGACGCTGACCTATCTGTTCTTCCAGATCCCGCTGATGATCCTGATCATCACCCCGGCGCTGGAGGGGTTGAAGCGCGAATGGCGCGAGGCGGCAGAGGTGCTGGGCGCCAGCACGGGGCAATACTGGCGCATGGTGGCGCTGCCGATCCTGTTCCCGTCGCTCTTGGGCACCTTCGCGCTGCTGTTTGCCAACAGTTTCGGGGCGGTGGCGACGGCCTATGCGCTGACCGGCTCGTCGTTGTCCATCGTGCCGATCATGCTGTTCGCGCAGATCCGCGGCGACGTGCTGCAGGACCCGCATCTGGGCTATGCCATGGCCTTCGGCATGATCGTTGTCACCGGCCTGGCGAACCTCGCCTATGTCGTCATGCGCACCCGCGCTGAAAGGTGGATGCGATGAAACGGGTCTGGTCCTGGGCGGCGCTGATCGTCGGCGGGCTGTATTTCCTGCTGCCGCTGATCGGCACCATCGAGTTCTCGCTGCGGATGCGGCGCGGGGAATATTCGCTGGACGCCTATCGCTCGGTGCTGTCGGACGCGGCCTTCCGGCAGACCTTCAGCTATTCGGTGGTCATGGCGCTGCTGACCATCGTGCTGGGGGTGCTGATCGTGGTGCCGACCGCCTATTGGGTGCGGCTGCGCCTGCCGCGGCTGCGCCCGGTGATCGAGTTCATCACCCTGCTGCCGCTGGTCATTCCCGCCATCGTCGTGGTCTTCGGCTATATCCGGCTTTACAATACCAGCTCGATCCTGCCGCTGACCGGCACCGCATCCGGCACCAACCTGCTGCTCTTGTGCGGCTATGCCACGCTGGCGCTGCCCTATATGTATCGCGCGGTGGATACCGGGCTTTCCACGCTGGACGTGCGCAGCCTGACCGAGGCCGCGCAATCGCTGGGCGCCGGCTGGGTGCGGATCATCGGCCGGCTGATCCTGCCCAACGTGCTGGGCGCGGTGATGTCGGGCGCCTTCCTGTCCTTCGCCATCGTCATCGGCGAATTCACCATGGCGGCGCTGCTGAACCGCCCGGCCTTCGGGCCCTACATGCAGCTGCTGGGCGCCAACCGTGCCTATGAGCCGGCGGCGCTGGCGGTGATCGCCTTCGCCGTCACCTGGGGCTGCATGGGGGTGATGCAGCTGATCTCCCGCCTGTTCGGCACACGGATTCAACCGACATGAGCTTCCTGACCCTCGACCACCTGCAGAAATCCTTCGGCCCGACCCGCGTCGTCCACGACTTCGACCTGTCGGTGGAAAAGGGCGAGTTCGTGTCCTTCCTGGGGCCGTCCGGCTGTGGCAAGACCACGGTGCTGCGCATGGTCGCGGGGTTCGAGACGCCGACGGCGGGTCGCATCACCATCGACGGCCAGGACGTGACCCGGTCGCGGCCGAATCAGCGCCGCATCGGCATGGTGTTCCAGTCCTATGCGCTGTTCCCGAACCTGACCGTGGCCGAGAATGTCGGCTTCGGCCTGAAGGTCGCCGGCATCGCGCGGGCCGAGCGTGCCGGCCGCGTGGCCGAGATGCTGGCGCTGATCGGCCTGCCGGACCTGGGCGGGCGCTATCCCTGGCAGCTGTCGGGCGGCCAGCAGCAGCGGGTGGCGCTGGCCCGGGCGCTGGCGCCGCGGCCGCGCGTGCTGCTGCTGGACGAGCCGCTGTCGGCGCTGGACGCCAAGATCCGCGTCTCTCTGCGCAACCAGATCCGCGAGATCCAGCAGCAGCTGGCCATCACCACCATCTTCGTCACCCATGACCAGGAGGAGGCGCTGTCGATTTCCGACCGCATCGTGGTCATGCACAAGGGCGTCGCCGACCAGACCGGCACGCCCGCGCAGATCTACAACCAGCCCGCCACCGATTTCGTCGCCGGATTCGTCGGCACGCTGAACCGGTTCGAGGCCGAGGTGCTGGACGCCGCCCGCGGCCTTGTCCGCGTCGAGGGGGCCGAGATCGCGCTGGACCGCCCGCTGCCCACCGGGCGCATCACGCTCGCGGCGCGGCCGGAAAGCCTGCGCATCGCGCCCGAGGGCATCCCGGCCGAGATCGCCGGCGTCGAATTCCTCGGGTCCGTCCAACGGCTGCGGGCGCGGGTGGCGGGTCGCGAGGTGGTGCTGGACCGCTTCAACGAGCCCGGCGCCGGCCTGCCGCAACCGGGCGAGCAGGTGCGGCTGGCCGCCGCCCCGGCTGGCTGGCTGGTGCTTGCCGCCATGTCCGATGCCAGCAACTTTTGACTTACGGGGCACGGCATTGTGGTGCCTGACGGCAGGCGTCCGCTTTGCGGGACGTTGCAGACATTCCGTATGGCGGCGAATCTACGGCCTTGAGAGTAGCAGGCGGATGCCCGCATACCCGAAGATTGCTGCTAGCATCCCCTCTATCCAGCGGCGCGCTCTTTGGTAGGCGCGTCCCATGATGGGGGTCGAGAAGATCAGGGCATAGCCAACATTGACGATCATCGCCAACACAGCACAACCCGTCATCATGATCGGGATCGTGTAGGACGGCGCATCAGGACGCAGCCCTATGGACATGATCGCGATCCATCCCAGCACAGCCTTCGGATTGGATAGATGAAGCACCATGCCCTTGCGATAGAGTGCCCGCTTCCCCGCCAGCGGGATTAAAGCCGTCTGACCAGCCTTACCCGCCAACGCCGAACGCGCGGATTTCCACGCCAGATAGAGCAGATATAGGCCACCAGCGATCTTGAGGGCAAAAATGGCCCCAGCGTAAGCCGTGAGCGCAGTTGAGATACCACTCGCTGTTGGCTGTATGACACGCTCCGCAAGCCCGAGTTCATCGCGGCGGTGCGGGCGCATCTCGAAATGCTCGACCTGACCGGCTTCAACTATGGCGACGTGAGCATTGAGAACGCCGCGCGCACCCGCGTGTTGCAGGAACTGGCGACGGACCTTGACCTTCATCTAGCCGAGTTCAGGGACACATGGCCCGGCCCGGTGGCGCGCGGCGCGGACCTCGTGCAGTTCATCGACCGCAAGATGCCCGGCAAGGGTTTCGGGGAGAAGGTGCTTTACCGTATCGCGGCCAAGGCCGGGCTGATCGTCACCGAACGGCTAGGTCGGGACAAGACGCGCTTTATCATCACGGACGGCAAGACAGCAGAGGGCGACATTGCCATCAACCCGGCGCACTGGCTGGCGGAGGCGACCGATGCAGCGGCGCGGTTCGCTATGGGCGGTGCGCAACCCGGCACGATGCCCGGAGCCATGCCGCCGCGCTGATCCTCGCCAAGATGAACGATCTTGAATCCCTGCCGCTCCGGTGGGGATTTTTGATTCTTCGACCACAGTTGCCGCCGATAATTATCTGTCCATATGGACCTATCGGACAGCGCGACACGTGCGACACCTCCTCCATAGCCTAAGAGAATATATATAAGCCCAGATACATTTGTCTGTAGGCAATAGGGGACGTGTCGCACGTGTCGCGCCCTCAAATATGTCGGTTAGGGTATACCCATGTGGTCGGTTCTGATCATGGCTGCGAATGCGTCCGTATAGATTGATTTCGTCCATACGGACACTTATCAACGGTCAACACCCTAACGGACGGATTCGCCCCATGAGCCAAACGATTCTATATGCCCGCGTCTCGACCACAGAGCAGACCCTTGACCATCAGCGCACCCAAGCCGAGGCGGTAGGTTTCCGCATTGACCATGTGGTGGCGGATCATGGCGCATCGGGCGTCTCGACCCGGCTTGCCGAGCGTGAGGGCGGGCGGCGGCTGTTCGACATGCTGCGGGCCGGTGACGTGCTGGTGGTCCGTTGGCTCGACCGGCTAGGTCGCGACTATCTGGACGTGCGGGATACTGTGCAGGAATTCATGCGCCGGGGCGTGACGGTTCACACCGTCATCAACAAGCTGACCTTTGACGGGGCGACCACAGACCCGGTGCGGCAAGGCAGTCAGGGGGCGTTGCTGTCATTCATGGCCGGTATGGCATCCGCGCAGGCAGAGGCCACCAGAGAGGCGCAGAGGGCCGGTATAGCCCATGCCAAGGCCACACGGGGCGAACAGGCATATCGGGGCCGCAAACCCTCCTACAGCCGCGCCGCGTTCGAGGCAGGCCGCATGTCGCTGGACGCTGGCGCAAGTGTCGCTGCAACTGCCGCTGTGCTTGGGTTGAGCCGCCAAACCGTCCACAGGTTCAAGACCGAACCGGAGAAATGCCGGGCCGCTCTGGATCGCTGGGGAATGTGATAACGAGATCGTGAAGATAACAAAATCTCACCCGGTATAACGCCCGCGAAATCTCTAATTGTATTTTTGTAAAGCCTGCCCTCTATACTTTTACATACCTAGCCACAGGGGGCATACCATGGACAAATTTACTATCACCGATCAAATTTCTGCCGAAGGTCGCCTGACGACTGCATGCGTTGGAACTGATACGGCCAATTTTCTCATTTCCCTAGCCGAAGTAACTTATATTCCCGGCGTCAATGAGATCATTGACGCGATTCCTTCTTTTAGTGAAGCTGCTGAACAAGCCGGGAAACGTTATATTGGCACCGAAAGAAATGATCGGATGTTCGCAGCGTGGCAGCGAATTATGAAAACCCCAATGCGGAATGTCCTGAATGGCGCAATTCGCGTAAGGGTTGAAGTCACAAAAGAACTCGACAAATACAATAAAGCGCCAGACACAATCGGGGCTTTGGAAATTTCGGTTCGTGCGGAAACTCGCGCGCTCCTGCGCGATTCATCTGTCGAACAACAAGCCTCTCTAATCGCTGGCGCAGACTATAGGACTCTCGCGGCAATCATGGACGCGCCAGCGATTGTTTCGGGCTTAAGTGATCATCTCTATAACATCGCTCAAGAGCGGTTTCGGCTGCTTAATGTGATCAAACTCACCCACATGTCGCCGGAATTTAAGCTTAAGCCTACCTTGGAAAATCTCGCTGCTATAGGTATTGACGATGTTGCCGCAGAGAAAGAGGCGCGGGCTTTGCTTGAAAATCGGTCCAAAAAACTTGAAGCCGTCGATCTTGCCGCATCCACAATTCGACGAATGATTAGCTTCAGTGGGTTGATTACTGGAAAAACCGATCAAGAGATTCTGGATGAAATTCTTGCTTAAGCCGGAAAGGGCGGCAATCATTGAATTGCCGCTCAAGCCCGAAATGCATGGCTCGGAAATCTGCGCGGCTCTAGATATCAGCCGGGCCGTTCTTTGGCATTGGAGGTCAAACCATGGCTTTCCTCGACCACACAGGCGCGAGGGCAGGCAGTTATTCACTAGAACGAAAGATGTTGCGGCGTGGCTGGCCGCTCAAGGAATTCAAATAAGGTGGGTGGGATGACCGAAGATAATCAATGTTTATCAACGTCATATGCTGTCCCCGGTCAGAAGGGGTTTCAAAAGGGCAACCCCGGTCGGCCCAAAGGATCAAAGAATCGTTTTGCGGTCAGCACCTTAAAGGAACTTGCGACATTAAAGGGCGATGCAATGCAAGTTCTCCGCGACAGACTTGCGGCGGGTGATTTGGATGCGGCAAAGTTTATCATCGAAAAGATTGTCGGAAAGAATTCCCGGCTTATTGAACTTTCTGGAACTGACCCGGAGAGTATTGCGAACGATATTGCGGACGGTTCGCTGAACGTCGAAGAAGCTGCAAAATTAAGCCTTGCGCTACAGCGGCTTTCCAGCATCGAAAAAATCGAAGAATTGGAGAGAAGGCTTGATGAGTTGAACGCTTTGCTAAAGGATTCCTCGGTATGAACATCGGTAAAAAGTTGGACCTTGTGCGGCGGGCGGTGGATTCCATTCGAGCATCCATCCCTTCCGATCCATTGGCGGACCAGCCGGCTAAAGTGAAGGAAGCGATCAAAGCTTATCGCGCGATTGCTGCTCCTATTAACCGATACGTTGCCACGATGAACGGAGAGGCTTTGCTGGGCTATATTAATGTCCAGGACGGCATGACCCTTGACGACATTCAAGCTGCGTATGTGAATGAGTGCGAGGCGCTAAACCGCTCAATTGTTAAACGTGATCGATTCAAAGGGTTGCGGAAATGAAACTTCATGTCACTGCATTTCACGATCCTAAGACTGTCTTGAGCATGGACTATCACCCCATTCAGATCATGCAGCCGCATCTCGTTTTGGTTCTGGATCACCGGGATAGTTTCATTTTGGCTGCTGGGCCAATGCCTAATTGGCGCAAGGTTCGGCCAGCATCCGGGACATGGCCTTGCTATAACTCAATCCATTTCCAACACGGGTTAGAGCCGCTTCAAGCCCAGCCCAGCCATGACGGAGAAAGATTGGTTGTCAACGCGGCAGGCTTGTTAAAACTTGCGGTAATTTTTGACGGTGATCTGTCCGCTTTCTTGGTCGGAAATGCATTGTCCAATGCGCAACGGTTCGCGGATAACGTCGCCGCGTTTATTCAGCACGATTTGCAACCGCCCGGTTCTATGGCGCAGCATACTTTAGCCGTGTTGAAAGACAATCCAGATATTCTAGCAATGTTGAAGGGATATTCAGATGACGCATGTTGAAATCGGCAACCGCACCCATGAAGCTTTGTATAACGAATCTTGGCATTTCCGCCCTGTTCATGAGCAATGGTCGCATAACGGGCAGCATCGTTCGGAGGCGCAATTAGCCGCCCGCGTGTCCGAGATTCTAGCCGCGCAAGGATTCGATCACACGGTGGCGGATATCGAAGATGCCTTGCCGTCCCTGCGGCTGCGCTGGACTCGGGTTCGCCACGACCGGCAAGGGTTACAGCGCCTCCTATGAGCCGTCAGGATCACATTGACGCACGGGCCTGCCGTGCTCTCTGGTGCGCTGTCATGGAGGCCATGTTGTCCGATTTGACAGCACCAAGCCGCAGCGCCGCCACGGAAACCGCGCGCAGGCAGGCTGCCGCTTGGTTCGCGCGCGGCCCGGACATGCTCATGGTCGCGGCGCTGGCCGGGCTGGACGGGCGAGCCATACGGGACCGCTACCTGCGCGGCCAGATCGGCCCGAGGCGGGCGGCGTAGGGGTTACAGGGCTGTTCGGCTCACTCTGCGGCGTGAAGCGTAGGGACGGAAGAAACATCGACCTCACGGGCTGCATGCCATGCGTCATGTGCCCCCTGCATGCGGACCCAAGCGAGCGGTTCGCCGCCGAACATCTTGGCAAGCCGAACGGCAACCTCTGGGCTGACCGGCTTCTTCTCTGCCATAATGTCGTAAAGGTGCTGACGCGAGATGCCGAGCAACCGCGCGATTTCGGTTTTCGGCTTGCCGACTGCGGGAATCACGTCCTCGCGCAGCAATTCGCCGGGATGGGTCGGGCAACGGTCGGGGTTGCGAGCCATTCTTGCCTCCTAGTGATACTGTTCGAAATCGACCACATGGGCGTCGCCGCTTTCGAACTCGAATGTAATGCACCACGGGCCATTCACATGAACGGTGTAGCGCGTTGGGTTGTGCCCCCGGAGAGCGTGAAAGTCGAAGCCGGGCAGGTTCATGTCCTCTGGCGCGGTTGCCGCGTCTAGGCGGTCAAGGCGGCGCAAGATGCGCTGATGCATGCGCGCGTCGATTCTGGACTTCCCGGTTTCCCAGAGGGCTTTAAGCTGCTTGTTGGCGAACGACTTGATCATAAGGCAATGTAAGCAATTAGCTTACAGTCGTCAAGATCGGTCACACACTGTGGTTAACGGCACCGAGCAGGACGTAACCGGGCAATCCGTTACCCCGGCGTTACCCGAAGCGGCTCTCCGAACGAATGAGGGGTTAGCCGTTTCCGACTAACCCCTTGAATTCAATGGCGGACCCGGAGCGATTCGAACGCCCGACCCCCAGATTCGTAGTCTGACTGAATCCTTTGTTTCTAAGCCATTTTTTCCGCAACTGCCGCAGAAAGTGTCTCTTTCGGATCAATCGTTTACGATTCCCGTGCAAACCGGAGTGGGTGATTCGTATTCGTCGTTTTTCGACGGGGCGTGGCGATGAGCTACCACGTTGAAAGCCTCTGCGACTGCCGCAAGTTCGGCAGCGCAGCGCGGAAGCAGATCGCCATGTATTTGGCCAACAAGGCAAGCGATGACGGTTCAGGGATCTGGTGTTCCAAACACACGATGGCGCGACATACCGAGTTGAGCCTCGCCACCTGAGAACGGCGGTGAGAAATTAGGCCACGGAAGCGGCGGCATGGAGCTGCTGCGGGCGGCGTAAAAGTCGTCCACCAAGGTCGACGACCTGCTGCCCTGGCGATGGAACGGGTAGCGGTCAGGCCGGACGGTTACGCTTCACGGCGGGCCCTACCACTTTTTTGCAACCAGGTCCTTCATCGCCGCCAGATCCAGCATCTGCTCGGCCAGCAGCTTCTTCAGCTTGGCGTTCTCATCCTCGAGCCCCTTCAGCCGCTTCGCCTCCGACACCGTCATGCCGCCGAACTTGGCCTTCCAGTTGTAGAAGGTGCCTTCCGACATGCCGTGCTTNCGGCACAGGTCAGCGCACTTCGCGCCTGCCTCNTGCTCTGCCAGGATGCCGATGATCTGTTCGTCCGTGAATCTCGTTCGCTTCATTGTCCGTCCTCAAGTTGGGCCGGACTCTAATCGCATCTGGAGGAAAAATCCCGGGGCAGGTCACCCCCGACAAATCCCGTCAGGGGGAGGGTTCCACATGGGTCAATTCTCAGTGACATTTTCTATCGTGGCTGGGTCAGTTCTCAGTGACATCCAACAAACATGGATACAAGCAGTACCGGGGATGTCTTGGCGGCACGCCTCCCGGACTTGTGCCTGCCCCCATGCGGGGCGGCCGGCGATTTCGATTTAGTATGGCTTCTCGCCGATTCAAGACCTGCGCGGCGTTCGCGACTGTATGTCTGCCGATGTCCGCGTCTCGCGTTTCGCCTCGCCACTGCTTCATAGCGTGGCCAGGATCACCAGCATCAGGAGAAGTGCTCCGCTTATCGACCATCGCGACAACAGGCGCTCCGCCCGCGACGCCCATTCACCCGCCACGCGGTCGAGCATGAGACGCTTTTCGGGAAGCCTGAGCGCGGCGATCCAATGCGGCCGTGCCGGAATCATCGACAGAAGGCGTGCACCGGTGTCAGTGGTCGGAATGAGCAGGTCGCCTTCGGGAATACCTGGAGCACCCAGCCGTGCGACCGCCACCAAGGCGCCAACGACACCGGCCGCCGCCGCCGGCCAGAAGGCGGACAGAAGGCTGTCCGGCGCGAGCGGATAGGCGACCGGCAGGCCGGTGACGCCTGTGAACAGCAACCATGGCACGATCAGGCCCGCCGCCACGGTCGCCAGCCATGGAACGAGCAGGCCGGCTGCCGGTCGCGCGTCAGGCTCGTGGCTGCCGGTCGCGGCGACCTTGAGCATGAAGCGAAGCATCAGCATTGCGGTGCCGACGGCAGAGAGCGTGAACAGGAGTTCCGCCGCGCCGCCGCCGAGAGGTGGCTTTGCGCCGAGCTTGGCCAGCGCCCCGCCGGTGAGCGGCAGACCGGCGAGCGACAGCGCGGGTAGGGTGAGCGTCGCCAGCACCGGCACGAGCGACCGCTTCCCGCTCGCGCCCACGACGCCGACGCCCATGAACAGCGCGCCCTTGGCGAGACCGTGATGAAGGGCGTAGAAGCTCGCCGAGGCGAGCGCGATTTCTGGCGAGCCCTGTTGGAGTGCCGTCGCCAGCACGGCAACCACGAGACCCATCTGGCTGACGGTCGAATAGGCGAGCACGGTCTTTGGGTTCTGTTGCGTCAGCCCGATCGCTACGCCGTAGAAGGCGGTGGCGAGTCCGGCCCACAACAGCGCCTCGTGCCAGAAGCGTAGGTCGACCCCGAACGGCAGGAACTGGATAAGCCCGAATATCCCGGCCTTGACGATCGCGCCCGACAGAACGGCCGACGCAGGTGTCGGGGCCGCAGGATGAGCGAGAGGCAGCCAAACATGTAGCGGCACAAGGCCCGCCTTGATGCCGAAGCCGGCGACAAGAAGCGTAAGGACCGCCCCCTGCCACGGCGAGTCGACCATCGATTCGCGCATGTCCGCGATCAGCAGCGTTTCCGCGCTGGACGCGGCCAGCATGAAGCCGAGTAGCAGAGCGGTCTCGCCGGCCAGCGCCAGCACAATGTAGACGAGGCCCGCACGCATCGCCTTTGCTGAGCGCGTATGGACGACTAGCGGATAGGCGGCGAGCGAAACGCAGGCGAAGCTCACATAGAAGGTTGCGACGTCGGCTGCGAGGAACACGCCGAGATTGCCAGCAAGCGTAAGGCACCACAGTGCTGCGAAGCCGCCGGCCCGCTCGTCGCCGCGCATGTAAGTGCGCGCGAAGATGCCGGCGGCGGTCCACAGGAATGCCGCGAAGCCGAGGAACAGCCGGGCATTGCCTTCGAGCGCAAGCTGCGCGCCGAGCAGCAGGTCGGGGGCTTCGAATGCGCTCCCCTCGGGCGCGAACAGCGCCGTAGCGAGGGCCGGCAGCGGCGCCAGCGGCAGTAGCGACAGGCTATGCGGCCGCATAGCCGGCAGGTGGGCGGCCACCGCCAGCGTCAGCGGCAAGGAGAGGACAGGAATTAGCCAGAGCGCACCATACGAAAGAATCATGGCAGATAGACCCTTTCCACGATCAGCGTCGACCAGCCAAGCGGGCTAAGCGCGAAGGCGGCGAGCAAACCCGCGCCAAGCGACGCGAGCGCCGTCACTGCACCGGGCAGGATGAGCGCTGCCGGTGCTTCGATGATGTCTTCGCTTGGCGGGTTGCCGGCAGGAGGACGGAACCACGCGCGATAGACCAGCGGCAGGAAATAGGCGGCGTTGAGCAGGCTGGAGGTGGCCAGCACGAGGATCACCCAGGGCTGGCCCGCTTGTAGGCCGCCGATGCCGAGATACCATTTGGACACGAAGCCGGCGACCGGCGGCACGCCGATCATGCCGAGCGCGCCGACGGTAAAGGCGAGCATCGTCACCGGCATGCGCCGTCCTGCACCGTCGAGCTGGTCAATGGAGGTGATGCCGAGCCGCTCAGCGAGCGCACCTGCCGTAAAGAACAGCGTGATCTTCATCAGGCCCTGATGGACGAGGTGGACGAGCCCGCCGATAGTGGCGAAAGGACTGGCCAGGCTCGCGCCGAGGATGATGTAAGCGACCTGGCTGACGGTAGAGAAGGCGAGCCGGCGCTTGATGTCCGTCTGCTGGAGTGCGCGGACCGAGCCGTAAACAATGGTCAGCGAGGCGAGCGCCGCCAGCGTCAGCCCCAGCGAAAGCTCGGCCACGCGTTCGATGCCGTAGACGTCGTAGATGAAGCGTACGATGCCGAACGCGCCGGCCTTCACGACAGCCACGGCGTGGAGCAGCGCGCTCACCGGCGCCGGCGCGGCCATGGCCTGCGGGAGCCATCCGTGGAACGGCACTAGCGCCGCCTTCACTCCCAGCCCGCCGACGCACAGCAAGAAGATCGCGCGCAAGGTCCAGTCGTCGATGTTCGCGAGCGCACCGGGACGCGCGAACTCGACCGGGCCGGTCATGCCTTCCAGCCACACGATGCCGAACAGCAGCGCAGCACTTCCGGCCATGGTGTAGGCGAGATAGGAACGCCCGGCGGCCATGGATTTCTCGTCCCCCTTGTGGACGACGAGAGGCCACGTCGAGAGGGTGAGCAGCTCGTAGAACAGGAAGAAGGTGATGAGCGAGCCGGACAGCGCGATCCCGGTGGTCGCCGTCACGCACAGGTTGAAGAAGGCAAAGAAGCGCGACAGGTTCGGCTTCCCACCGAAATAGGCGATCGCATAGACGGTGGTGACGAGCCACAGGAAGGCGGACAGCGTCACGAACAGCAGCGCCAGCGCGTCGACCCGCAACAGCAGATAGAGGCCGGGAACGAATTGCAGCCGCGTCTCGTAGACCATGCCGCGCGCCACGCCCTCGAGCAGGAAGGCGATCAGCACCAGCTTCAGGAGCGCGCTGGCGATGTTGATTGAGTTGCGCAGCCGCGTGCGCTCCTCCGCGAGGAAGAAGCAGATGAAGGACGGCGCGAAGGCGCAGGCCATCAGGGCGATGGGAAGTGCCTGTGTCATTCCGTCCCTCCTTCCAACACTTCGGGCAGGCCGATCTGAAGGAACTGATAGGGAATACTCGATGCCAGGCCGATGATCGTCGCGATCAGCGCCAGCGCCAGCGGGATCGTCTGCCGCGCCTTGGAGACAGGCGCGATTTCGGGCACATGACTGCCCGCAAAGGCCGCATTGAGCGGCCGGAACAGGTAGACCGCCGCCAGGAGTCCGCCGGCGATCATCACCAGCGCGTAGAAGATCTGGCCGCCGGCGAGCGCGGAGGTCAGCATCAGATACTTGGCCATAAAGCCGCCGGACGGCGGCAGGCCCATGATCGAGAGCGCCGCGAGACCGAAGGCGGCCATCGTCATCGGCAGGGCGCGGGCGATGCCCTTCATGTCGGCGATCCGGTCATGCCCGAGCGCCTCGATGATCAGGCCGGCCGCGAGGAACAGGGCGGCCTTGGCGAAAGCGTGCGAGAGCGCATGGAAGATGCCGCCGGTCCACGCGCCGGCCGCCCAGGGCAGCGCGAAGGCCGAGCCGTCCGCGAGCGGAAAGATGAAGAACAGATAGCCGATCTGAGCCACGGTCGAATAGGCGATCACGAGCTTGAGCCGGCCCTGGCGGATGGCGAGCAGCGAGCCATAGATGACCGCACATGCGCCTAGGAGGCCCAGCGTCTGCACGAGCCACGGGCTTTGCGCGTCCGGCATCACGTGGAACCAGATGCGCACGATGATGAAGAACGACGCCTTCACCACCAGCGCCGAGAGCAGCGCGCTCGCCGGCGCTGGCGCATTGCCGTGCGCGGGCGGCAGCCAGGCATGAAGCGGGAACAGCGCAGTCTTCGCCAGAAGCCCGGCCGTCATCAGCCCGCCGGCGAGGACGACGGCGCGGTCGGGCTCGATGGCTTCGTAAAGCAGGCCGATGTCAAGCGTGGCGGCCGAGGCGTAGAGCAGAGCGACGCCAGTCATATAGGCGAGCGAGCCCATCAGGGCGAAGATCAAGTAGCGCAGTGCGGCCGCGGTGCCGCCATAGGCGACCATAGCCACTGCGGTGAGGGTCAAAAGCTCCAAAGCGACATAGAAGTTGAACAGGTCGCGCCCGACGAAGATCGCGTTGAGCGCTGCCCACATGGCGAAAAACAGCGGCCAGAAGGTGAAGCTCTGCGTCGTCTCGGCTGGATCGGAGCCGAAGGCGCGGCGCGCAAAGAGCGCTGCGGCGGGCATGATGATCGCGCCAGTCATCACGAAGACGGCCGAAAGCCCGTCCGCGCCGAGCGCGATGCCGAGCGGCACGGCCCAGCCGCCGACAGCCACCTCCAGCGGTCCGTGACTGCCAACCGCAAGGCAAAGCAGCACCGCGAGCGCAAGCATTGCTGGACCAATCCCGAGGACGAGACCGGACGAGAACCTGCCCGACACAATGGCAAGCAGGGTCGCGGCCAGCGGCAGGCCGACGGTGAGTTCCAGAAGCGGCAGCGTAAGGAGAGCACCCATCACGTCTCCTCCCGGTCCTCTTCCGGCAGCACAGCGCGGCCGGCCTCCTCCGCGTGCTTCAGCACCAGCGCTACCGCGAGCGCGGTCAGCGACAGAGCCACAACGATCCCCGTGATGATGAGAGCGTGGGGCACGGGATCAGCCCCGGCTTGCGGAGCGCGGTAGCCGAGCGCGCCGAGAAAGAGGAAGACGCCGCTGCCGATGACGTTGAAGGCCAGCACCCGCCGCAGGAGATGGGCACGCACGATGAAGCCGTAGACGCCGATGCCAATCATCGCGGCGCCGCAAAGGGCGTAGAGGGTAGCGGTCGACAGCATCATCTCACGTTCCCTCCCTCGGCGTGCCGGCGACGAGAAGGGCGAGCGTGACGGCAATGGAAAAGGTCAGCGCGAACTCGATTGCCAGGATCAGCGCCTTGGCGAAATCGACGGGCAGGCCCAGGAAGCTGCCGAAAGCCGCGCCGACGAGGCCGACGCCGAGGAACACGGCCGGCCCGACGACGAGGGCGAGGCGCAGGAGCCGACTCGACATGCGCGGCTCTTCGGCAATGCCGGCCATGACGACCAGCAGCCAGACGGCGGCGAGGATGGTGCCGGCCTGGAACGCGCCGCCGGGCATTTCGCTGCCCGCCCAGACTACATAGACGGCGACCACGAGGCCGAGTGGCGGCAGCAAGCGGCCGAAGGTCGCGAGCACGCCGTCCGGGCGCGCATGCTGGCGCAGGCCTGGCACGCCGCCCCAAAGCTCCTTCGGCGTGAGCGCCCAGACCGCGACCAGCGCGATCAGCAGCACGATGCTTTCCATCAGTGTGTCATACGCGCGGAAGTTGAGGAGCACCGCCGTAACGGGATTTCCGACGCCGGATTCAGAGATGTTCTCAGTGACGAGAGGAACGAGGCCCGGCGCCCCTACCGGGAGCGCGAGCACGGCCAGCGCGAGCATTCCCGTCACCGTTACGGACACAGCGGCGGCGGCGAGCTTCGGCAACACCGGCATGGCGGGATCATTGCCGCCGTCGCCGCAGCGCCGCTGGAGCATCGACCACGCTCCGATCAGCAGCACGCCGGTAAGGCCGGCTCCGATCGCGACCTCCGCCAGCGCCACGTCGACGGCCCCGAGCCGCAGCCAGGCGAGCCCGATCAGAATGCCGTAAGTGACGAAGAAGGCAATCGAGGCGAAGAGATCGCGCCCGGCCACCGCCGAGACGGCAGTTCCTACTAACAGGAGGCCCAGCATGGCGTCTAAGACAAAGGCAGCAGTCACTGGGCGCCTCCCTTCTCGTCAAGGTCTGGCAGGCGGTCGAGCGCGGCGCGGGCAACCAGTTGCGCGACGGTCGCGGCCGCTAAGACGGCGAGCAGCCAGACGAGGCCGAGCTTGGCGACGCCCCAGACATCGGGCATCCGGAAGGCGAGACCGAAGGCGATCAGCCCGAGGCCGAGATTGTCGGCCTTGGTCAGCGCGTGAAGCCGCGTGTGCGTGTCGGGAAAACGCAGCAGGCCGACAGTGCCGGCCACGAAGAAGAAGATGCCGGCGACGACGAACAGAATCGTGAAGGCCTCTGCGAGGTTCATCTGTCGTCCTCCTCCGGATCACCGGCCCCGTCCGGGCTCGATGCCTTGACGAAGGCGACTGCCGCGAAGGCAGCCAGCAGTGCCAGCACCAGCGCCACGTCGATCATCGCGCCGTTTCCTTCGGCGCCGGCTAAAAGCAGCACCGTGCCGACGCCGCTCGTGCCGATCAATTGCGCGCTCATCATGCGCTCGGCGCGCGTCGGACCGATATGGATGCGTATAAGGCTCGCCGCCACGGTCAGCAGAAGAATGAGGCCGGCAAGGTAGAGAAAACTGGTCATGGCCCCCGCTCCTCTCGTCTGTCCCCCTCGGTAAGCGTGGAGGCGATCCTTTCCTCTTCGTCGCGCAGGCTCCTTTCCACGTCCTGGCCCCTGTCGAGGCAGTGGACGTAGAGCACGTCGCCGCGTCCGCCAGCCACCAGCGAGCCTGGTAGAAGACTCGTCTCGCTGCCGAACGAGACCCTAGGCAGGCCCCTAGGCAGCTTCGTGCGATAGGCGATCCAGCCTGCGTCGAGTGGCATACGCGGGTGAAGCGCGCGGCGGGCGACGTCGATCCCGCCAAGAAGCGAGCTGCGCAAAAATCCGGGAGCGAGCCGGATCATCCCCGCGATACTCACGCGATGCGAGCCGGGCGGTAGCAGGATGAGGCTAACCCATGTCGAGCCTGCCGCAACCGCGATACCGAAGGCGAAGCCCGAAACGTCGGCGCGGGTCAGCACGAGCCAGATCAGAGCGAAAAGAACGAGCCGCTTTGCCACCATCAGCTTCATCGCACACCCATGTATCTACTCGCATGGACGGGAGCCCGAACCCGCAGCGCCCACGCGGCCAATTCGATCTCTATGTTCCCGCTCAAGACCGGGGGTCTCGGCAAGATGAGGAAATTGATGGAGCATCCCGAGATGGGACGGAGAATTTTCCGATTGATAGGTATTTGTCAACGGCGGAGTAAAGGCCGGCCACTGGGCGGAGCAAAAGTCGGCCACAGCTTGCCCGCGCCTGCGACCGCCGGGAGGACGTGGCCCGAGCGGGCGTCGCAGGCGCGGGCGGCGATTTTCGAGGAGGGTTTCTGCCGGCCTTTCGGGCGCGGCTTTGAGCGAGACGGTAGCTGTCGCCGTTCATCTCGAGAATGTTGACGTGGTGGGTGATGCGGTTGAGCAGAGCACCGGTCAGTCGCTCGGATCCCAGCGTTTCCGTCCATTCGTCGAAGGGTAGATTTCTGGTGATCAGGGTGGCACCGCGCTCATAGCGTTGCGAGATCAGCTCGAACAGCAACTCCGCACCGGTCTTTGAGAGCGGCACGAAGCCCAGCTCGTCGATGATCAGCAGCTTGTAGGCAGCCATCTGCTTCTGGATCCCAGAGCGTTCGCGCTTGCGAGCACCTTGAGGCACATGGCCGTGGATGACATGGCAACGGCCCCGCCGATGAGGATTGCGGGGACGGGCGCGAGATCGAAGATCAGAATTGTTATCAAAGACACCGTTATCGTCGTGACTGCAACCTGCACGGCTCCAAGACCGAAGACATGCTTCCTGAGCCTTACGAGCTTCTCGAACGAGAATTCCAGGCCAAGCGCGAACAGCAGGAGCACAACTCCGATCTCGCCAATGCTGGTCAGGGCAGCGTTTTCGGCAAGCAGGCCGAGGCCGGCAGGTCCAATGGCTGTACCGGCAAGAATGTAACCGACAATGCTGGGCACGCCGATCCGCGAACATATCGTCACGAGCACGAACGCGGCAAAGACCAACAAGGCCGCACTCTCGACAAATCCGGTCACGCCATGCATGTTCTTCTCCTGATGGCATGGCGCAGGGAAGGCCAATACCTGTAAACTCTAGACGTGCGAGCGCGCCCACAGCGCTATCTGCGCGGTAGGCATCGCACCGCTCGTCCTCGCAATTTCCTTCCCGCTCCTGAACAGGATCATGGTGGGAATGCCGCGGATCCCGTGGCGGCCGGCGATCTGCTGTTCGGCTTCCGTATCGAGCTTAGCAAGGCGGAAATTTGGTTCGAGCGACTGCGCCGCCGCCTCGAATTGGGGCGCCATCATCTTGCATGGCCCGCACCACTCGGCCCAGAAATCGACCAGCAATGGCAGTTCGGCATTCGCATGACGGTCAAAATTAGCCGCTGTAAGCGTGACGGGCCTGCCTTGAAAGAGAGGCGCGCCGCAGCGTCCGCAATTGGGAGTATCGGTCAGGCGCTCTTGCGGCACTCTGTTGGTGGAGTTGCACTGCGGGCAAGCGACCGTGGGCATCCTGTATCCTTTCGTTGACGGGCCGGTCTTGACGGCCGGCTGATGCAAGCATTCAGCGCGTGGACATGGCGCGGCGCGCCTGTCGCTGCCGCGGCTCGGGCAGGTATTCCACGCCACCGCCCTGGCGTCGAACCGGCTGCGGATAGAGCGTCATCAGCTCCAGTATTTCCTTGGGCATGTCCGTTCCGACGGGCAGGCCCAGCTCGCGTGCCTCATCGGCGGAGATCGGATAATCATGGGTCCAGGTGCCGGTCGCCAGTTTCGCCGCCACATCCGCCGCCCGGGCCTCATCCATCTTGTCCGAGAGAAGCCGTTTCGCGAATGCCTCGATCTGCGCGATGGCCTTGCGGCCGACATCGGCCATGATCAGGGTCTGGTCGTCGATCTCGGCGATGGGTTTCTCCTCGACGACCTTGATGAGCGAGGCAGCAGGCAACTGGCCAAGTTGCGGATCGACGGGTCCCAGCACGGAGTGTTCGCACATCACGATCTCGTCGGCAGCGAGTGCGATCAGCGTGCCACCGGACATCGCGTAATGTGGCACGAACACTGTGACCTTGCCCTTGTGTCCCTGAATGGCGCGGGCAATCTGTGTTGCCGCCAGCACAAGGCCACCCGGTGTGTGCAGCACGATGTCGAGCGGCACTTCGTCGTCGGTCATCTGGATAGCGCGCAGGACTTCCTCCGAGTCGTTGACGTCGATGTAACGCATTAGAGGGAATCCCAGCAGGTTCATCGTCTCCTGTCGATGGATCAGCAGGATGACGCGACTGGCGCGTTTCTTCTCGATCTGGGCGATCTTGCGTGTGCGCATCGCCTCAAGATAGCGGCGCTGGAGAACCGGCTGCAGCGCCGAAATGATGAAGAACAGCCAGAAAAGCTGCATTATGTCCATGGACCTTGTCCCCCTTCCCGTCGGCCATCCGGCAGAAAGCCATAGATGCCCTCGTCGCGATAATAATGGCGATAGGTGGCTGCCCGCCTTCGCAGGAGTGGCGTGACAATCCAACCGGCGAGAAACCCGCCGATATGCGCCCACCAGGCGATCCCGCCCGTGGCCTGATCGCCGCCGAGCGACAGAAAGCCGGGAATGACCTGCATGAAGAACCAGATCATTGCGAAAATGAACGCGCGCACTTCGAAGAACAGCGGAATGAACAGAATCGGCACGATCACCACCAGCCGAGCCGCCGGAAACATGCGTGCGTAGCAACCGATCACGCCCGCGATCGCCCCCGACGCGCCAAGCGCGGGAACGACCGAGTCCGGGTTCGCCAGCGCGTGAGCCAGTCCGGCCGCAACACCACAGAACAGATAGAACAACGTGAATCTACCCGGTCCGAGCCGATCTTCGACGGCGGGGCCGAAGATCCAGAGCGTCCACATGTTCAAGATGAGGTGCAGCCAGCCCCCGTGCAGGAAGATATTGGTCAGGAATGGGGTCCAGTCGGACGGGGCGACGAGGCTCAGCTGTCCGAAGAAGCGCGAGGGCACCAGCGCGAACTCGAACAGGAACCAGTCCAGCACGCGCGGCGGCAGGCTGGTCTGATAGAGAAACGCGACGACGTTCATGCCGATGACCGCCCATACGATGACGGGGGAGTAGCGGCGCGCGACGCTGTCAAGATAGGGAAACAAGCCGCAGATCCTCGCTCGCGCTGGCCATTCCGTTCATTGTTCTTTCCCGGCTATCGTCACGCCCGTCCAGGCCGGCGGATCGGAGGCCGGGAAGGATTCGAGCGAGGCTTCGAGCACCGGATCGAATTCGGCCTGTTCTTGCGACGACAGGTCCACCGTGCCTTTCTCCTCGACCGCGCGCCGGAGGCGGTGATCCGTGCGACCCCGATCCAGGCGGGACGGTATGCGAAAGGCGTCCGGGGCGTCGGCTCCCTTGTAGAGGCGATGCCGCTCCTCTCCCCGCCAGCGGTCAGGCGCATGCCGGTGAGCTGTGTCCTCACGCACGAAATAGCGCCAGTCCTGCCGCTCCGCGAATTCGACCGCGCTTTCGCGGTCAGGGAATTTCAGCCGGAGCGGACGATAGGGATCGTCGCTGGAGGTATATCCCATCAGCGGCTCGATTTGGGGCGGGCGCGACGGTTCGAATTCCAGTATCCAGTCGTTGGGCCGCGGCGCCGATGTCATCGCGGAACGAGCCGGCCGGTAGATGATCGCCGTCGGAACGTCCCACGACCTCATATCGGTCCCGGGTATCTTCGGCGGAAAGGGTGGACGATTGTGACCGCGCATCATGGTGCTACCCCTCGGTTGTCTCCCAGAAAAGCGTGTTCCAGCCGGGCGCGATCCCGCAGGGGCTGGGGAATTCGCGACCCTCTCTGATGAGCACTGTCAAACAGCGCATGAACGGTATCGGAAGACTGACCTGAGTCGCGCAGTTTATCGCGAAGATAATCGCGCGCCGCTTGGGCGATCCGGGTCACGTCGTCTTCGGGAATGCCGAGAACCGAGGAGGCCGTTTCAAGCGGGGTGTCGTTCAGGTCGACAAGAAACAGAACCCTGCGCCATAGCGCCGGCAGACCGGCGATCGCCCGGTGAAGGGCCAGCCGGTCCTGCCGTTTCGCGACCGCCGTTTCGGGGTCGTCCCCGCCGTCGTCGGCGATGAGCTCCTCGAGCAGCAGCACGTTGTCGGGCTGGTAGAACTCGAACATCTCCTCGTCCGACTCGGTGGGTTCCTCGGCCGGAGTCTCGGGTTTCGCGTCGATCGAGGCGGCGTCCTCCGGCACCGCGCGGCGCGCGGCGCGCGCCTCGGCCTCGATGGTCTCGAAAGCCAGTTTCAGCAGCCAGTCGCCTATGGAAAACTCGGTGGGCCGCTGCTCGAACCTTTCCAGTCCCTTGAGGATCGTCGCATCGACAAGATCGCGAACGCTGAGGTAACCCTCCGGCACAGATCCGCTGCATTCGAGATAGGTCAACTCGCGCCTGACGGTGTCGTAGACCGTATCGAGATGATCCTCGATCAGGTCGAAGAAGAGTTGGCGCCGCTCCGCCTCCGCCGCATCCCGCGCGGGCGGCAGCGGGGCGCCGATCCGGCGCCGGCGGGCGGGACGCTTGTACTCCGGCTCGTGCTTGAGGCGCGCCACATGCCGATCGACCTGGTGGCGCAGGTCGGCAAAGGCCTTGCGCAGGACCGGCTCGATCTCGAACCCCTCTTCCTGCGCCGCGATCACGCCCGAGGGCAGTTGCAGGCGCAGCCTGACCTGGATGCGCGTCTTGCCGCTCGTCTGGGAGGCGACGACTTCGAGCCGGACGAGATCCTCGCGGAAGCGTACAAGATGCGGTTCAAGTTGCCGCACCTCTTCCTCGATGACCTCAGGCGCGCGCTGTTGCCCGTGCCGGTCAAGATTGCGAAATGCTCTGATGACTTTCATGCCGTGGATCCTTCCTGTAACCCTCCGACGAAATGAGCCGGCGCGACCGTCATCGCGCCGGCCAGTCCTTCACGACGTCACCCGGTAGACTTATCGCCCTTGGACTGCTCCTTATCCTTGGCGTCGACCGGGACATCGGGCGTCGGAGCGTCCGCCTTGTTTTCGGCAACTGCGCTGGACTCGCCGATCCCGGCTTGGGCCGGATCGTCCGGGCTGTCGTCACCGGTGTCCCTTGGGATCTTTTCGAACACGACCTTCTGTTCGTCCGCTGACCAGGCGACGCGGACCTTGTCGCCATCCTCGATCCGCCCCGAGAGCAGTTCGCGAGCCAACTCGGTCTCCAGCTCCGACCGGATCAGCCGGCGTAGCTCGCGGGCACCGAATTCGGGGCGGAAGCCGACCGCGCCGAAGTGATCCACGACGCTCACATCGAGTTCGAGTTCGACGCCCTGGGTAAGGGCGGTCCGCTTCACCCGGTTGAGCTGCAACTCGACGATCTGGCGGATCTCCGACTGATTCAGCGAATGAAAGACGATGATCTCGTCGATCCGGTTGATGAACTCTGGCCGGAAATGACCGCGCAACACCTCCATCAGCTCGGACTTCTGCTTTGCCTCGTCGAACTCCTTGGTGCCGCGCTTCTTGAGGTTGCGCTGGATGATGTCCGAACCGAGGTTCGACGTGGCGATGATGATGGTGTTGGTGAAGTCCACCACGCGCCCCTTGCCGTCGGTCAGCCGACCGTCGTCGAACACCTGCAACAGAATGTTGTAGACATCCGGGTGCGCCTTCTCGATCTCGTCGAGCAGCACGACCGAGTAGGGCCGACGGCGCACCTTCTCGGTCAGTTGCCCGCCTTCGTCGTATCCGACGTAGCCGGGAGGCGCGCCCACCAGCCGGGCGACCGAGTGGCGCTCGCCATACTCGGACATGTCGATGCGGATGATTGCGTCCTGATCGCCAAAGATTACTTCGGCGAGCGTCTTGGCCAGTTCCGTCTTGCCAACCCCGGTCGGCCCGAGGAAGAGGAATGTCGCGGTCGGGCCGCGTCCCTCGCGCAGTCCTGCGCGCGCCAGGCGCACCGCATCCGCCACGGCGCGGATGGCCTCTTCCTGGCCGATGACGCGCTCGTGCAGCTTCTCCTCGAGCTTGAGGAGCTTGTCCTTCTCCTCGGTGGTCAGCTCCGTGACCGGAACGCCGGTGATCTTGGAGACGATCTGCGCGACGTGATCGGCGCGCACCTCGGCGGTCGCCGAAGCCTGGTCGCGCTTCCAGATTTCCAGAAGCTCGTCCAGCTCCTTCTGCTTCTGCTCGAGTTCCTTCTTCAGTTCCGCTGCACGGTCGAATTGCTTGCGGGCTGCGGCATAGTCCTGTTCGCGCTTGATCTGCGCGACCTCGGCTTCGAGCTCCTGCACGTCCACGGGCCGAGCAGTGGCCGAGATCTTCACCCGCGCCGCGGCCTGGTCGATCAGGTCGATCGCCTTGTCGGGCATGAAGCGACCGGTGATATAGCGATCCGAAAGCTCCGCGGCGGCGATGATCGCCTCGTCGGTGATCGTCACCTTGTGGTGGCTTTCGAGCGTGTCGCGCAGCCCGCGCAGAATCATGATCGTCTGTGCGACCGTGGGCTCGTCCACATAAACCGGCTGGAACCGTCGCTCGAGCGCCGCGTCCTTCTCGATGTATTTCTGGTACTCGTTGAGCGTCGTCGCGCCGATCAGGTTCAGCTCGCCCCGCGCCAGCGCCGGCTTGAAGGTGTTGGCGATGTCGAGACCTCCTTCGCCACCGCCCTGGCCGGCGCCGACGATGGTGTGGATCTCGTCGATGAAGAGAATAAGGCTGTCCTTCTCCTCGGTGATCTCCTTGAGGATCTTTTGCACGCGCTCCTCGAACTCGCCGCGATACTTCGACCCGGCCACCATCGAGTTGATGTTGAGCTCGACCAGCCGCTTGTCGCGCAGCGCCTCGGGCACTTCGCCCGCGACGATCCGTTGTGCAAGTCCCTCGACGATGGCGGTCTTGCCCACGCCGGGCTCGCCGATCAGCACCGGGTTGTTCTTTTTCCGGCGGGCCAGCACTTCGATCGTCGTCTCGATCTCGCGGGCGCGGCCGATGACGGGATCGAGCTTGCCCTCGCGCGCGGCCTTGGTGAGATCGCGGCTGAACTGGTCGAGATCGGGGGTGTTCGACGGAGTCTCGACGCGGCCTTCCTCGGCACCCTTGCCGACCACCTTCGTCACCTGCTGACGCAGCGCCTGCGGCGTCAACCCCAGCTTGCGCAGCATCGCCGCCGCGAGGCCTTCGCCCTCTTCGGCAAGGCCGATCAGCAGGTGCTCGGGGCCGACATAGGAATGGCCGAGTTCGTTCGAGGCGATGAAGGCCCGGTTCAGCGCGTCCTTCAGGCGAGGACTTACGCCGATTTCGCCTTCCGTCTTGGCGTCTCCACGCTTCGCTTCCTTCTCGATCTGGCGCCGCAGATCGTCCACATCGACCTTGAACTGTTCCAGGATCGTCTTGACGACGTCAGACGAGGTCAATGCCAGAAGCAGATGTTCGGTATCGACCTCGCTGCGCCCGAATTCCCCGGCCTTCTGTGCTGCATCCTGCAGCAGCTTGTTGCCCTGTTCGCTCAGCCGGTCGGCGATGGTGCGTCCGCCGCCGCGCCGCGATCCACGCCGCGGCGCGCCCTCCCCGAAGGTGGCATCCACGACGTCGTCCTCACCCGCGCCCGTGGCGCCCAGTGCACCACCCCGCAGCGGGCTGTCGCTGAACAGGCTGCCGAACCCGCTATCGCCGAAGAATTCGTCAAAAAGGGAATGTCGTCCGAACAGGGACTCCAGCGGCGATGCGCTGCGGCCCGACCGGCGCACCATTTCGCGGTAGTGCTGATCGCACAGCTCCATGTTCTGAACTTTGCCGTTCACCGAGGCGCGCACGCGCGCCGTCGCCGGGCGACCGCAAATATCGCAAGCTCCGTTTGCCATTCGTCTTCTCCGTTTCTTTATCCAGTCAGGGTTGTCCGCCGATCATCTGCGTCAGTGACGGTGTCACGCAGCGACTGCTTCCGTTCTTTTCACCTTGGACCCAATTGCCACCAGATCGGGCTCGTCCAGTGTCTCCCGTTGCAGGAGATCCTGCGCCGATTGCTCGAGCAGCGCCCGGTTGGCTTCGAGAAGCGAGACGGTGCGCTTGAACACGCCATCCACGATGTCGCGCACCTTCGCGTCCATCCGCTCGGCAGTGGCCTCGCTGTAGCGGCGGTTCAGCCACGACGACTGGTCGCCGGTGCCGAGAAAGCCGGGCCGATCGGTGTCGTAGCTGACATGCCCGAGGTCTTCGTCCATCCCGTACCGCGCGACCATGGCGCGGGCGATATCGGTGGCCTTGACCAGATCGTCCGCCGCCCCGGTCGAGAGGTGGTCGTAGACAATCTTCTCGGCCGCGCGCCCGCCCAGCAGCACGGCGATCTTGTTCTCGAGTTCCTCCCGCGTCATCAGGAAGCGGTCCTCGGTCGGGCGCTGGATCGTGTAGCCGAGCGCGCCAATTCCGCGCGGTATGATCGAGACCTTGTGCACCGGGTCCACCCCCGGCAGAGCCATCGCCACCAGCGCGTGCCCCATCTCATGGTGCGCCACGATCTCGCGTTCGCGCGGGTTCAGAACGCGGTTCTTCTTTTCCAACCCTGCGATGATGCGCTCGACGGCATTGTTGAAGTCGTCCATCGTCACCGCATCGGCCTTGCGGCGCGTGGCAAGCAGCGCAGCCTCGTTGACGAGATTGGCGAGGTCCGCCCCGGAAAAGCCGGGAGTAAGCGCTGCGACCTTCTCGGCATCGACGTCCGGGGCGAGCTTCACCTTTTTCATGTGAACGCCGAGAATCTGCACACGTCCTTTCTTATCCGGCCGATCCACCAGCACCTGCCGGTCGAAGCGTCCCGCACGCAGCAGCGCGGGGTCGAGGATCTCTGGTCGGTTGGTGGCGGCCAGGAGCACGATGCCCACCGAAGGGTCGAAGCCGTCGAGCTCGGTCAGAAGCTGGTTCAGCGTCTGCTCACGCTCATCGTGGCCGCCAGCGATCTGGCCGGAGGAGCGCGCCCGCCCGAGAGCGTCCAGCTCGTCGATGAAGATGATCGCCGGGGCGGATTTCCGGGCCTGCTCGAACAGGTCGCGCACCCGTGCGGCACCGACGCCCACGAACATCTCGACGAACTCGGAGCCCGAGATCGAAAAGAAGGTCACGCCGGCCTCGCCTGCCACTGCGCGCGCTAGAAGCGTCTTGCCGGTGCCCGGCGGCCCGACAAGCAATATGCCTTTGGGGATATGTGCGCCCAGCTTTCCGTATTCGGCGGGGTTCCTGAGGAACTCTACGACCTCCTCGAGCTCGGCCTTGGCCTCGTCCACACCGGCCACGTCGGCGAAGCTGACGCCGGTTTCTTTTTCCATGTAAACCTTGGCCTTGCTGCGGCCGACCTGCATGAACCCGCCGAAACCCTGTTTGTCGGCGAACTTACGGAACAGCAGCATCCAGATTCCGAAAAAGACAAGCGCTGGCGCCACCCAGGAAATCAGCGTGCCGAGAAAGGTGTTCTGAGGAACGCCCGTGATCTCGACGCCGGAGCGGTCGATCCGCTGCAGGATCGCGGGATCCACGACCGTGGTGACGAACTGGCTCTTGCCGTCGACGGGGTCGGTGAAGGTGCCGGTGATGGTGTCCGCGCCGACCGCAACGGACGCGACCCTGCCATCCTCGAGATAGCTCTCGAACTGGCTGTAGCTGATCGGTGCGACGGATTGCCAGCCGGCGATCAGGTTCTGGATGAAAATCACGGCTATGAAAGCCACCACCCAGTACCAGATGTTATATTCGGTCTTCCTTTCCATGCCGCTTGTCCCTTTCACTGGCGCCCGAGCCGCGCCCTGATCCGCTCGAGCAGCGCCAGCAGGATGCGCCTTTCGTCTGCCGACAGATCCTGCAGGATTTCATGTTCGAGCGCCGGTTGCCGCGGCGCGAGTTCCTCCAGCATCGCCCGGGCCTTCGACGTTGCGGTGACGATCTGCGACCGCCTGTCGTCGAGCGAGGGCGACCGCTCGACCCAGCCGTCCCGGACCATGCGATTGACGAGCTGGCCCGCAGTGGCCGGGCCGACCTCAAGTCGGTCGGCCAGATCGCCGATGGTCAGCCCGGGCGCATCCTCGACATGCGCCGCCGCCATCCAGGACAGGCGGGTCAGGCCGCTGTCGCGGATGTCTTGGTCGATCCGCTGCTGGATGAGCTGCGCGACCCGGTGGATCGTCGTCCCGATCAGCGCGATGTCCGAAGAGATCATAGGTATCCTTCCTCCGGTGGCATGAGACACAGGATAGACCGCACTCCATCCAAAGTGCAATGCAAGCATCATACATGCTTGCATAATAAATGGATCTGCCTATCTTGATGGGCGGTCTCCGAACCGACATCCAGCCGGCACCGTTGCCCGGTCGGACCATGCCGCCGGTTCGGGGGCATCGATCAGCTACAGGAGGCCAGCAATGCTCTATCCGACATATCTGCGCCGCAGCGATCCCTTCGCGCTGATGCGCTCCATGATGCGCGATCTCGACCGCGGCTTCTTGCCCCCGTCCCGCGCGGCGTTCCCGGCGGTGAATGTCTGGCAAGGCCCTGAGGCCGTTGCCATCGCCGCTGAACTTCCCGGCATCGAACCGGGCGACATTGAGATTTCGGTTAAGGACAACGTCCTGACGCTTTCGGGCGAACGCAAGGCGCCCGAGGTTCCCGACGGTGCGCGCTGGCACCGCAACGAACGCGGTTTCGGCAGGTTTTCCCGCACTATCCGCCTGCCGTTCGCGGCCTCGGATGACAAGGTCGAGGCGAGGATGACGAACGGCGTATTGCGGATCGTCATCTCCCGGCCCGAGGAAGAAAAGCCGAAGAGAATCGAGATCAAGGCAGCCTGAGAGGAGCTGGAACGATGAGCACCGACATCACGCAAGCCGCCGAAAAGACGCCGACCGACTCGCCCGAGACCACCGGCGGCGGACGCATCTACCGCCCGTTGACCGATATCGTCGAGACCGATCAGGGTGTCTCCATGATGCTTGAAATGCCTGGGGTCGCCGCCGATGCGGTCGAGATCACGCTCGAAAATCGTGTGTTGACGATCCGCGGCAAAGTTGACCCGGTGCGGCCGGAAAACCTCGAACTTGCCTATGCCGAATATGGCGAGGGCGATTTCGAGCGTGCCTTCACGCTTTCCGAGGACTTCGACCCCAACAGGATCGAAGCCGAGATGCGTGGAGGTGTCCTCACCCTGACGCTCCCCCGAGCCCCTGAAGCGCAGCCGAAAAAGATCGCCGTCAAGGGCGCCTGAAAACCGAAGGAGACCATATCATGCAGATCAAAGACCTCATTCCCTGGGCGCGCAAGGACGGCGCGCCAGATGCCAAGAGCAGCGAAGACAACCCGATCGCGACACTCCAGCACGAAATGAACCATGTGTTCGAGAACTTCTGGAACCGTGTCGGTCATTTCGAATGGCCCTTTGGCAGCGGCGAAGCGAAATCCGACGTGGTCGAGACCGACAAGGCGATCGAAGTATCGATCGAGCTGCCGGGCATGGAGATGAAGGACATCGAGGTGACGGTCAACGATGACATGTTGACTGTGAAGGGGGAGAAGAAGATCGAGCGCCAGGAGGAGAAAAAGGGGTATTACCTGTCCGAGCGCAGCTACGGCGCGATCTACCGGACAATTCCGCTCCCTCCCGGTGTGGATGGCGAAAAGGCGCAGGCATCCTTCAAGAACGGGGTTCTGACGATCAAGCTGCCCCAGACTCCCGAGGCGCAGGCGAAGGTCAAGCGCATCGAGGTCAAGAACGGCTGATTTGCCACATTGGGTGTCGCCGGTTTGCGGCGTCCCCTCCGCTCCGTGCGATATCGCACCGTCTGGCAAAGCCCCGGGGAGCTTGTCTCTCCAGGGCGGCTTTCGAGAGGCAATCATGAAAGACTTGCAACGAACCGGGCTGACCCGTGAACAATGGTCGGCGATGACGCTCTACGAGAAGTTCGAGCAAGTTGTCATCTTCGTCCTCAGCGTCATCATTGCGGCGATCGTCGTGGCGTCGGTCTGGGCGCTGATGCGCGAAGTCGTGAACCGCTTGCTTCTGGGGGCATTCGACACTCTCGACTACGCCACCTTCCAGGTGGTGTTCGGCATGATCTTCACCGTGGTGATCGCGCTCGAGTTCAAGCGCTCCCTTCTTGTTGCGACCGAACGCAGCTTCGGGATCCTCCAGGTCCGCACGATCGTGCTGATCGCGCTGCTGGCCATCGCGCGCAAATTCATCATCCTGGACCTCGGCGAGACGGAATCATCCAAGATTGCCGCACTCGCGGGCGCGGCGCTTGCGCTCGGCGCTGTCCACTGGCTGGTGCGCGATCAGGACCGGCGCGAACTCGGAGGCCACGAGACGCGATGACCGCGGCCTCCGCCAGCCACCGCCTGCTCAATTTCGTGCAATCGGCGCTGCTGCTCGGGCTCATGGCGGCGCTCGCCTGGGTTTCGGTCACGGTGATCCTGGGGCCCGGAACGGGGCTGCTCGTCGCGCTCGGCATGGTCGCCGGCCTGTTTCTGGCCCCCGACCTGTCGCGGCGGATGCTGCTGTCGGCCTATCGCGCCCAGCGTCTGACGGGGCGCGAGGCCCCCGGTCTCGTCGCAGCACTTGCCGAGCTCGCGCGCCGCGCCGGCCTGCCGCGCACCCCGGCGCTGTATCGCGTCCCGAGCCGGCTGCCGAACGCCTTTGCCATGGGCAGCCCCGAGGACAGCACGATCTGCGTCACCGACGGGCTGCTCGAGATCCTGGACGGTCGCGAACTTGCCGGCGTCCTCGCGCACGAGATCGGCCACATCGCCCATCGCGACCTCTGGATTATGGGACTCGCAGACGTGATGTCGCGGCTGGTGTCGCTGGCAAGCTGGATGGGACAGTTGCTTGTGCTGGTGAACCTGCCGCTCGTGATGGCGGGCATGGTCCATGTGCCCTGGTCGGTCGTGGTGCTCCTGATCTTCGCGCCCACGCTGATGGCGCTGATCCAGCTCGGGCTGTCGCGCACCCGCGAATACGATGCAGACCGGGTGGCGGCGGACCTGACCGGCGACCCCGAGGGGTTGATCGGCGCGCTCGGCAAGCTCGAGCGCCGCGTCGGCCGGTTCTGGGAGGACATCTTCCTGCCCGGCAGACGCATCCCCGAACCCTCGCTGCTGCGGACGCATCCGCCGGTAGAAAGCCGGATCGCGAGGCTCCGCGCGCTGGCCCCCAGCCGAACGCTTTCCGTCCCGCCGATGGCCGGGCACGCGATGCCCGCACTGACGTCGCCACAGGCTCAACCGCGGTTCAGGTCCTTCGGATTTTATTGGTAAGGCAGCCGGACGGCTGACGGAAACGCACGTAAGTCATTGCTTTGTAAAGTAAATCAGTGGAAAAGGTTGTCTTTCAGACCCATCCCCTCCGCCATATTCCGTTGATTTAATTGATAAATATGCATTTTGGAGCGCGCCCGCCATTGTGCCCGCCACGCGCGAAACGCTTGATATGGTGCGTGGCTGGTAAGCGTCCGGCCTGACCGCCCTGCCGCGTGGTGAAAGAGGCGGATAGTGTCCACCATTGATAGTGGACACTATGGTGATGGCGTGGCGCGTCGGACGAAGCGACTTTGGACGGATGAGGAGAAGCGTTCGATCTGTTTCCAGACGGCGGCGCCGGGCGTTTCCGTGGCTCAGGTGACGCGGCGCTACGCGGTGAACGCGAACCTGATCTTCAAGTGGCTGCGCGATCCCCGTTATGCGCCGGACCCCACCTCGGTTGCGCGCCCAGCAGAGGAGGCGCGGTGATCATCGACGAACTGGGCTTTGTGCCGCTGTCCAAGACCGGCGCCGAATTGTTGTTCGAGCTGATCTCGCAACGTTACGAGCGCGGCGCGACCTTGATTACCAGCAATCTGCCCTTCGATGAATGGACCGAGACCTTCGGCTCCGAGCGCCTCACCGGCGCACTGCTCGACAGGCTGACCCATCACGTCAGCATCCTCGAGATTGTCAATCGGCACGCAACTTTGACCCCCTTTCGGCGCCCAATAATGACCCCGCTTGGTCAGCACGGGTAGCTGGCCCGATGCGGTGTAGCCTCCATACAGCGCAACCGGATCGGGCCAGCGGCGTCTCGGTCATTCCCGCGTCTTGAAGCGCCAGCTCTCGTTGCCGGTCTCGACGATGTCACAGTGATGGGTCAGTCGGTCGAGGAGCGCCGTTGTGAGAACGGCGGTGAGAAATTCGTCCACGGTAGCGGTGGCTTGGTGCTGCTGCGGGCGGCGTAAAAGTCGTCCACCTATTCCCTTTCTGCGGCGGCAGGGAGGGCGTGAGGATTTACAGCGTGGACCTATATCTGAGAGTTCGCCAGGCTTGCGCGGAAGGCATGAGCCAGCGGGAAGCGGCGCGGGTGTTCAACATCTCGCGTGACACGGTTGCGAAGATGATGACCTTCTCGGTGCCACCGGGCTACCGACGGACGGCCGAGGTCAG
>NZ_AZVA01000013.1:0-102185 GCF_000513975.1 Paracoccus sp. J55 | reverse complement strand
CGGCTCTGATGCTGTAACCGCCCCCCGACGGCATCGACGTGCCAAGGTGGGATCGCAACAATCCGTATTGGGAGGCGGTCATGTCGGAGATTATCACGGTCGGACTGGATCTGGCGAAGAATGTGTTCCAGGTCCACGGTGCTGACAGCAAAGGCAGTGCTGTCTTACGCAAGAAGCTCAGACGGGCTCAGGTGTTTGAGTTCTTCGCCAAGTTGCCGCCCTGCCTGGTGGCGATGGAGGCCTGCGGTGGCGCGCATTTCTGGGGTCGGGAGCTGGCCAAGCTCGGCCACGACATCAAGCTCATCCCGCCCGCCTATGTGAAGCCCTTCATCAAGCGGCAAAAAAATGATGCGGCGGATGCCGAGGCGATCTGCGAGGCGGCGCAAAGACCGAACATGCGCTTTGTTCCCGTGAAGAGCGAGGAAACGCAAGGAGCGGCCAGCGTCTTCCGCGTCCGGGAGTTGCTCATCCGGCAGCGTACCCAGGCCATCAACGCGCTCCGCGGACATCTCACCGAGTATGGCTGGGTGGTGCCACAGGGTGCGACGAATGCCCGGCGCCTGGTTGCCCTCGTCGCGGATGAAGAATCGGGCCTGCCCGCCACGGCGCGGGCATCCCTGACGGTCCTGACTGAAACGCTTGTCCAGCTCGACGGTCAGATCGAGACCTTGGATGCCGAGATCGACCGGCGCGCCAAGACCGATGAAGTCGCCCGGCGCCTAATGACGATCCCGGGCATCGGCCCGTTGATCGCCACGGCCATCGCCACACTGGCTCCGCCGCTGGAAGCGTTCCGGAAGGGCCGAGACTTCGCGGCATGGCTTGGGCTCACGCCCAGGCAGCATTCGACGGGCGGAAAGCAACGGCTGGGAGCCACGACGAAGATGGGTGAGCGTTCCCTACGCCGGTTGCTGATCATCGGCGCCAACAGTGTCATCATCAAGCGCCATAGTCATGCGTCAGCGCGCGCCGGCACCTGGCTGGCAAGGATGCTGGAGCGCAAGCCGCCGATGCTGGTGCGCGTGGCCTTGGCCAACAAGATGGCGCGGATCGTCTGGGCGTTGATGAAGAGCGGAGAGGTCTACCGGGCTCCGGCCATGGCGGCGTAAAGTCCGTCAGCGGTCGCGAGGTCGTCGGAGCGGAGGAGGGCTGAGAGCAACTTGGCGCAACGGTCGCAAGACAAGGTCGGAAAACCAGAGCGCAACAGAGTGCCATCGAGCACGCGGCTTTGATTTGGTTCCGACCCGCGAACACCATGCGGGCCCGCGGCATGACTATGGCCGCATCACGAGGCCGGATACATGTCAGCACCCGACACCGCGCCAAATTGCTCCAAAACCCTCTTGCGCAAGGGGCGGTTATACATGTTGCACAAATCCTGTGAGGGATTCATCTTGTGAATCCAGTATGGTAGCTGGAGGGCATGAGCAGACCCACACCCCCCGCATACAAGACCAGGAACTGGCCCACATATAACGAAGCGCTCAAGCGCCGCGGCTCGCTGACGATCTGGTTTGATCCCTCCATGATCTGGGAGGCTGCGCCGACCGGCAAACGGGGGCGACAGCCCGACTACAGTGACGCAGCCATCCAAACCTGCCTGACGATGAAGGTGTTGTTCGGGATGGCGCTGCGGCAGACGACTGGGTTCGTCGAGAGCTTGCTTCGACTGATCGACCTGAACTGGGCTGTGCCGAACTTCAGCACCCTCAGCCGCCGCCAGAAGACCCTGAAGGTCAACATCCCGTTTCGCGGATCACAAGGGCCGCTGCACCTCTTGATCGACAGCACCGGGATCAAGGTCGAGGGCGAAGGGGAGTGGAACGCGCGCAAGCACGGCGGCACCAAACGCCGCGTCTGGCGCAAGATCCACATCGGAATTGACGAGCAAACGCTGGAAATTAGGGCGGCGGAGTTCACGACCAGCGATGTGGGCGATGCGCCCATGCTGCCCGAATTGCTCGACCAGATTCCGCCTGATCAAGAGATCGCCAGCGTCACCGCTGATGGCGCCTTCGACACGCGCAAATGCCATGACGCCATCGCCGCCCGGGGTGCCGCTGCAATCATTCCACCCCGCAAAAACGCCAAGCCATGGAAGCCCGACTCTGCCGGAGCAATCGCACGGAACGAAGCCCTGCGCGCATCGAAGCGCTTCGGTAGGACGATCTGGCGACGATGGAGCGGCTATCACCGCCGAAGCCGCGTCGAAACGAAGATGCACTGTGTGAAACTGCTGGGTCAGCGCCTCATGGCGCGGGACTTCGACCGCCAGGTCGCGGAGTTCCAGATCCGTGTCGCCGTCCTGAACGGCTTCACCGCACTCGGCATACCCGAAACTCAAGCCGTGGGATGACTCCGTCGGGGGAAAGGGGAACTCTGACCGTCAGTCAATTTGTGCAACAGAGTCTCTGCGTATCACCGAGGGAGAATTCATCTGTATCGTCGGTCCTTCGCATCCAGCAAGGATCAACCTCCGACATGCTGTGGCCGGTCGCGGAACTGATCGCGCATATGTCGGACTATATGGCGCTGGAACCCGGAGACGTGATCCAGACCGGAACTCCCGCCGGCATTGGTGTCGCGCAGAAACCACCGTGCTTTCTGCGCGAAGACAATCTGGTCAGTTTGGGCGGGACCGGGCTTGGGGCGCAGAGGTGCAGGGTGGTGCGGGCATCGTCACCCGACCAACGCTGCCATCGAAGCTGAGATGCGAGGTCAAAAGTGGCTCCTTGAATGGCGGCGCCCTCAAAATCATCGCCTGCCGTAGGTCAGATCAGAACTCAACTGCCTGACTTCGTGTTGCTCGATAACATGGCGAGACAAGCCTCACCCCATATTACCGAGCTTTGTAAAATGGCCTTTTTCTTCCCCGTGGCATCCGCCGGGCAAGGAAAGGGCTGAGAAGAACATCATCCCAAACCCTCCTACCTGATCGGCTGAGAACAGATTAACGGTATTTATCCGCTACCGAATGATGCCGTCGCGCCTGCTTGCGGCGGCTCGGAAACCGCCACAGTAAATGTCTGAACCCTCAGCAGAGTGCAGCCCCGCAGCATTACCCGCCCTCGATCCTCTGCCTGTCGAAGCGATAGACCCGTGCCCGGTCGGGATCGACATGCCGAGGCAGGCGATACTGAAACGACCTCTGCTCACCACCCGGAACCAGCAGCCCCGCATCGCCCAGCAGCTTCACCGCCAGGCCTGCCGGCATGCCGGAGGCGACTTCCGTCCGGAACGCATCGATGCCGAGATAGATCCAGCGCTCATCACACCAGCCGATGGCATCCGGATCCGGCTCGGCTCCCGGCGGGCACAAGCGGTGGCGGTTGCGGCGCAAGTATCCGGCCAGACGTTCCGCCATGGCCTCGGCGGTCGACGGCGGACGCGCCGCATGGGCCCTGTGCCAGATCACCGCGATCTCGACTAGGGCGTCGGTCGCCATGCCCTTCCGCCAGGGCAGGACGCCCAGCCGGCTGCCGATTTCGCCAGCCGCGGCGATCAGGGCCAGACGGTTCAGAACCCGCAGCACCGGCCCTTCTTTCGCATTCGGAGGCAACCCGATCGCCACCAGCATCTTGCTGCGCAGGCGCGAGATCATCGGGCGCAGGGTCTCCTTCATCAGGTCATGTTGTGCGATGATCCTGTCCACGAATGCCGGCAGGACATGCCCGTAATGCTCCCTGGCAGCATTCTGGAGCGTCTCGGCGAAGACGTGGCCCGAGCCATGTCCATGTAACGTCTTGAAGAGGCCGAACTCCCATGACGGTGCAGGAATGTCGATCAGCCGGACGCCGATCCCTTCGGGCATCAGGATCCCGGCAGCAGCCAGGATCCGCTCAATCGGTTTCTCCGAGGTCGAGAGCAGGACGGTTTCCCAGTGCGCCGTCGCTTCCAGGATCAGTTTGTGGTTGCCGCGCCCCCGGCCCGTGCCATTGCCGATCATGTAGATGGCCTCGAGGATCGCGGGCGAGGGTCGGGCCGGGAATTCATCCAGCATCAGCGTGCCGTCATGGGCCAGGCGGCATGCGAGTTCCAGCGCGGTGTTGGTGGCGTTCCAGCGGTCAAGTTTGGGCGGCCCCATGCAGCTCTGCGCGGCGAGCAGGGCGGTGGTCTTTCCCGAACTGGTCGAGGCGTAAAGATTTACCCCCACGGTCTCGATCCCGGCATGTTTCAAAAGCGGTCCCGCCAGCACCGCCGAAATGGCGCAGATCAGCGCCGGATTGCCGACGGCCAGACGACCAACGGTGTCTTTCCAGCCGTCCAGCGAACCCGAAGACGGCACGGCGCTACGGGCATGGAGCAGTTCGACGGCCTCACCCCGCTGCGGATCCGCCGAGAGCAGCTTGCCGTCAGGCAGCAGATAGGCAGGTGCCGCATCCGTCCCTGCCATCCAGCCGGGACGCGAGACCGACAGGATCCGGGCTTCCACCGGCCAGCGGCGGATCAGGTCGATGATGTCATTCCGGTTGCCCTCGATCGCCAACCCTGCCGAGATCAGCTGCGCACAGACGCTGCGTGGCTTGTCGAGGATATCGGCCTCGGGGATGGTTTCCCGACGCAAATTTCCATCGCGATCGAGAAAGCAAACCCGGCGGCTCCAGTTCCTGCCGCTGTCATCGCGGGTCAAGGCTTCGACGCGCAGAGGTCCGCACATCGGCACCCATTCATCGTCGATACCGCCATAGCCCAGCATCTGTTCACGCGGAAGATGGGTCCAGAACGGGGGCAATTCCTGACGCATGGCGACCAGGAAGGCGGCGATTTCCGGATCGTGATGAAGAGCGCGCAACCGGGCCTCGGACGTCTCCTCAGCGGCATCATCCGGCAGAATGGTCTGTCCGGCATCGGTGGGGGCGGGCGGGGTTTCGGGAAGCGCGCTGTGCTGCTGTGCGTCGATAGGGTTATTGTCCGGCATCGTTTTTTCCATGCAAGGCGCGGGGTTGCGCCATCCCCATCATGATGTGCCGGGTCGGCATGCAAGTCAGCGGCAGGGATGCGCGATATTGTGGACAATGGCACCAGATGCCCGAATTTTGGGGATAACCCGGATGGGAACGGACAATGATCCGATGGAGAAGGAAGCGGCAGACCCCACACATGCGGAAAATCCGGATAAATCGCCCATGCCCATCTGCCGGTCCGTTGGATTTGTTGGACCATTGGACCGGACCGAGCACTACAAGGCTGCGCAGGTTGAAGCCCGCGGTGCGGCGGCTGTCCAACAGTCCAACCGGTCCGGCGGACCAAAACAAAGAGAGGCCTTGAACCGGTGTCAGGCGGGAGTCCCCCGCAGCACCGCCTTGCCTGCCCTACGCAAGATTATGGAAGCCCTGTTGCCATTCAGGCCACCATCATTGCCAGGAACTCGCCAAGGCATTGTGCGTGATCCGCGCCGATTTGGTCAGGCCGCCGCAAGCTGATCCTACGATCCGCTGTCAGGTCGCACCGGGGGTTCAACGCATTCCCTCTTGACGAGTTTGGGCCACAATTCCTGATCTTGGCAATCTCGGCATCGCAGAACGGATGTCTCATCCTTTTCCCAGTTCAGGTGACACCGCCCGAATGAAGGATAACCTGAACCCATTCCGATGATCTGGGACACTCTGAAGACACCCGTCAGGGAACCCGTTTGACCCGGGACGCACTGGCGCCATCTGATCGCCTGCCCGGATTGACGAACCTATTGTGGGTTGCCCGCTGATCTCAGGCTTCAACAATCCAACCGCGACGTCCGCACCCTTCAATCTCCCGGGCCTGTCATCTCCAGCCACTGGGCCAGTGCGCGTCGGATCATCTCGGGCCGCGTTGGCAGATCCCTCTCATCACGACGTCGATTGTCTATCGCTTCTATCAGTTCGCGAGGAAGCCGAAGATTGACCGCCTCCGAATCCACAGGAGGGCGTCCGCGTTTTTTTTCCATTTTCCCGAATCTATGCTTGATTTACGGTTTAATGGTGTCATATAATGCAGGCACAGGCAAGGGCTCCTACCCCCTTGCCCGGCCCTAACCACAACTGATCCTCAGGAGATCACTCATGGCTATTCACACGTCTATCATTTCGCCGCGCCATTCGGAAGCGGTGCCGTCGTTCCGCCCGACGCCTGTCACCATCCAGTTTGGCGCTGTGATGCGCGATCTTTCGGCCTACATCGAGGCTGAGCGCGATCTCGAGCATTGCGACAGCTGGGACCCGGCCTGCGACGCGTGGATCCGCGACGCCGAACGGGCCCGGGCGCATGTGCTGGACGCGATCACCGCCCTGCGCGGAACACCGGTCTGTCGCTGCGAGGATCAGCCATTGAAGCGCCTCGGTCAAATGGCACAGATGTTGATCGAGAGCGACAGCCCGGAACAGGTCCGGGACATTCTCGCCCTGCCCGACCGCTTTCCCGATGCCTTCCGCTGCGCCAGTGACAGCCCTGTTGCACGGCGCGTCAACATGATGGTCGCGGGTTTCCAGCAGCATCTGCATGCCCTCGCGACCCTTGAGGATGTCGCGGATATGGTCGAAGCAGACTGTTTTGTGGTCGAGCCGGACACGCCCGCGACCATGCTGGCCCCCACAGCGTAAGCGCCCCGCATATCTGACGGCATCAGCCTGGTGACCATCGGGCAAGCCAGCCGCACCCACACCATTCCTTTTGCCAGCGGTATCCGGTCGCACACCCCGCGTGCGCCAGCTCTGCCCTTTGGCTTCCTATCATCCTGCTTTTTTCGGGAGGACTTCCTATGTCCACGACCATCCTGTCTTCGCACGACACTCAAGACCTGCTTTCGGTCTCCGACCTTCCGCTCACCATCCATCCCGGCCCAATCCATGCCCATTGGGCTGAGGCCGCCCGCGCCAAGGGCTTCGATCTGATCGCCCGCGTCCGCGACCGCCTGCATGTCGCCCTGCGCTGCCAGAGCTGCGGCGGCATCCATGTGAACCGGCACTATGTGGTGATGAATGCGCAGCCGCTGTGCCCGCACTGCATGGAGACCCGTTGGCGCGAGACGGCCCTCGTCGCTGGCCTGACCTGGCTCGGTCGGGATAGCACGCATCGCCATTACGGCCGCTACGGCCTGCCGTGTGGTCATGAATCACGACGGCAGTTCACCTTCGTTGAGCGTGTCGCGTCCGGTGTGGTTTCGGCACGCTGCGAGACTTGCCTGATCCATCGCGAGGAAGAGGAGGCACTGCGGTTCGGCTGGACGCGCCTCGGGCGCGATCCCAAAGGCAACGCGTCCTACCGGCTCTATCGCCACCATTGCGGGCACGAACAACGCGTAGCAGTGGCGAACATGCGCTGGGGCCAGTGCGACTGCGCCGGTTGCGGCCAAAGCTGGACCGCCAAACCCTCGTTCATCTACCTGCTCGACATCCGTCATCCACGGACTGAGAGACACTATCTCAAACTTGGATACTCGTCGCATCCGGTAAAGCGTCACAAACATCAACTTGGGCTGCCCAAAAATGCTCACGTCGAGGTTCTCCGGGTCGTAGCCATGCCGACCGGCCATGCGGCCTGTGCCCGCGAGAAGGCCGCGCATGCGGAACTTCGTCGTCTCCATCCGGAAGCCCTCGTCCCTCACCCGGAATTCAGTGATCTCATGAACGTGGTTTCCGAGATCTACAGGCCTGAGTCGCTTGCCATCCTCCACGAGACCCTTGATCGGATCGAGGTGGAGATCGCAGATGCAGACCGCACCCGGAACCCTGATGCCATCTCCACGCCGCGCCACACCACGGCCCGCCACAATCCGGACAGCGCGCATGATGACCCGGAATCGCCAGCCCCCGCCGCATCGGCCATCCGGACTCCGGCATCCCAACCGCACCGCAAACCCCATCCCACGGCAGCCCCACGTGATCGCCATCCGATCCTGCTTCGCCATTGGGGCCTGACCGGATAACGCGTTCCGGGCGAGGCGTTCCGGATCACACCAGGAGACCATTTCTCTGATCCGGATGCCTCCAGCGGCAAGGGGGCTGCTGCCCGCCTCCTTGCTCTCAGGAAGCCATGCCGCACCGAAGCAATGCTAAGGCTTTCTGCTGCCCGCATCCCGGAGTCCGGATCCAAACAGGTCAGGCTATCCTGAAGCCGGAAGGCTTCCGGATCTCCGCGCGCCCTCGGCCCGACACCACCACCGCATCTCGCCCCCTGCGGGACCGCGCCCCTCTGCAACCGACCCTGTCGCCATCCGGAATGCCGGACGGCCCACCCTCTTCATACCTGGAACCCTGCCATGACCCAGACAATCGCAACCAGCCCCAGCAATCCCAATCCCGAATCCGGAACTCATAATCACCCATCCTGGGCTTCCCTGGCCCGTCACGCCATCCGTCGCCTGCAGGCTGATCTCGCACAAAAGCTTACCCCCGCGTGGGATCCGGCGCTCGATCCGGAAGACATGGACCTGCCCGAACTCCTGGAGGCCGCCATGTCGCCTCAGGGGTCCACCGCGATCGATACCCTGAACTCCAGCCCGGCCGCGCAGAACGTCTCCCCGGAAGAACACGACGCCATTGCGGAGGCTGGCGGCGATCCTGCCGCGACTGCAAGCGATGGCACATCGCAGCCGCGCATCCGCCTGCCGGCGGGCAAGCTGCTGCCTTTGCTGCGCCTCGCCGCAAGCATCGGCGGCATCCCGGATCGCGATGCCATGCTGGTGCCCGGCGCCATCACTGTGATCGAGGATATTCCGAACGATCTGGTCGATACGATCAGGAAGCTGCTGCCGCACGTCCTGCCGGACAGCTGGTCACTCGCGACATCCATGGGCCGGCTGCCGCGTGAGAAGCCTTATCTGATGGTGCTCGGCCCGGAGCTTATGAACGGCAAGGTCTCAGAACGTGCCGAGCGTGCTTTTGCCGAGGACCTCGCTTGGGCGGTCGACATGCGGGTCCCGATCCTGGTTCTGCTGCCCGAGATGGCAAAGGCGCCGACGGTGCTGCATCATCCCCCGGTAAAACGCCACAAACTCGTCCCGTTGTCAGCGGAGATCCTGATCACCGCGTTGCGCGCCACCCATAGCGCCACTGGCCGCATCGACGAGGCGGCGGTCCGCGCCGCCCTGCCGGACGATATCTTGCTCTCGGACCTTGACTCTCTGACCCTTGGTCTGGCCATGCGTGCACCAACCGCAAAGGCCGTAGCGGAACAGATCGCGGCGCTGGCAGGGAAACCCCGGCCTGCCGCCAATGACAGCCCCCGGCTCGAGGACATCCACGGCGACAGCCCTGCGCTCCGGGCCGCACGCCAGATCGTGCGCGACCTGCGCGCATGGAAGACCGGTGAGGTCGGCTGGCAGGATCTGACTCGCACGTTGCTGCTCTACGGCCCACCGGGAACCGGCAAGAGCTGGATCGCCCGGGCCATGGGCAACTCGACAGGCTTTTCGGTGGTGACGGGGACCTTCGGCGAATGGCAGGCGGCGGGGCATCTTGGCGACATGCTGCGCGAGATGCGCAGGACTTTCCGCGAGGCGCGCGCGAAGGCCCCGACCGTGCTGATCATCGACGAGATCGACGCTGTCGGTTCCCGCGAAGATCGCGAACAGCACAACCGGTCCTACCGCACCCAGGTCATCAATGCCTTTCTGGCCGAGATGGACGGCATTTCGCGGGAAGAGGGCGTCATCGTCGTCGGCACCTGCAACCACCCGGAGCTGATCGATCCGGCGGTTCTCAGGGCCGGACGTTTTGACATGAAGGTCGCCTTGCCGCTGCCGGATGCCAAGGGCCTCTTCGGTATCTTCCGCCACTGCCTGCCGGGCTGGCGCGAGGCCGATCTGCGCGATCTCGCCGCGCGGGCCGTCGGCAGTTCCGCAGCAGAGATCGACGCCGCCATCCGGCAGACGCGGGCGATGGCACGGGCGCAGAAGCGCGACATGACCCTCGACGATCTGCGCCAGGTCTTCATCATCGACCACGACCCTGACATCGACCGTCGGGTGGCGCTGCACGAATGCGGCCACGCCATTACTTGCGCCGCCCTGAACCTCGGCCCGGTCCGCCGCGTTTTTCTGGGCCGCGATGGCAGCGGCGGCACCGTGTTTGCCGCCAGAGAGAAGCCCGGACTGCTCAGCGACCTGCAAGACCGGCTGACCCAGATTCTCGCTGGACGCGCGGCAGAACGCCTGATCCTCGGGGAAATCTCGGCCGGTGCAGGCGGCAGTGCGGACTCAGACCTGGCACAGGCAACGGTGATCGCCACCTCGATCCAGACGCGCTACGGCCTTGGCGCTCAAGGTCCGGTCTGGACCGCAGATCCCGAGACCCTGCTCGCCCTCGACTCTGACATGCTGTTCCGCGTGAGGCGCGAACTCGAAGCGGCAGAGAAACGCGCCGCCCAGATCCTCAGCACCCACCGCAACCTGCTCGAGGAGATGGCCGAGGCGCTGGCGGCATCGCGCGACATGGACCGCGCGGAAGCGGAGGGCTGGCTTGCGCGGGTGCGCAATGCAGCTCCGGATGAGTTTCATGACGCGCGCCCCGCACAGCAACCGTAATAGAATTCAGCGGGGTGGCGCCCGCCTCACGCGATCACGCGTCACCCTGTCGAATCGCACCCTCGCGAAGAAAGAGACCACAACAAAAAACAAAAGAGAGCGGCAACGCCGCCAGTCAAAAATCCAAAACCCAAAACGGCGCTCCCTGCGGCGGGCACCGCCCGCCGCCCACTCCATTCCCACGGGATAAAAAAGAAAGAGAGCAAAGAACCAAAAGACAAAAGATCCAGGAAAGCTCGGGTAATTCGGCCCACAGCGCAACCAGTTCAAGAAAGAGAAAGATCAGGCACAAAAGAACAAAGAGATACGGCGCGCCAGAAGCAAATCGTCGGCATCCCCACAGAATTCGAGAATCCCGGTTCGTCATACGCAACCCATCCCGCAATAGACGAGGAAACCAGCCATGATCCACCATCCAAATCCAGCCACATGGATCCCTCGGGTGATCCACCTCATCGAAGCCCACCTGCCTGTCCTTGATCGCAAGGGCGAGGAATGGGACCACATGTTCACCACCGCATATCAGTGCGGCTGCGAGGCGCTGATCGCCCTCGGACAGGCCGAGGAGACCGGGCGCGGCGCGCGACCACTGGCCCATCCCCGGCTGCCGGACAGTCTTCCCAGATGGGACGATATCTGCGTCACCGTGCTCAGCCTCGCCCATCAACGCGGGCAATTATCCTACCGGCTGCCGGACGGGTGCGAATCCCCCGAGGCTGCCGCTTGGTGGGACCGGCGCGCGGGCGAGACCATGCCGCCGCCGAATATCATGGCTGCGCATGGGCTTGGCCCGGCCTGGGCTGCCCCGGAGGTGCTGCCGGTCTTGGACGCGCTCGGCCTGATCGGGGACAACTGCTGGACTCCTGCCGCGGAACCGGTGCTCTGGCGCGAGGACCCACCGGAATGGCGCCTCGACATCACCGCCGATCCGCGCTTCCGGCAGGCGCTGGACCGGGCCGTCAACAAAATGCCTGAGGACATCCGCCGCAGGCTGGGCAGGATGGTCACGATCACCGAGGCGGACGTGACCGAGGGGCTGATCCGGCGCGAGGCCCATCAGGAGGGGCTGCGCGCAGAGCACGGCGCCAACCGGGTGATCAGTCTGCCGCTCACCCGCGACTCCGTGCGTCAGGCCCTGACCTTCCTCCGCATCCATGATCTGGATTGGCTGTTCTTTTCGAACTGGCGCCTTGCGGATGGCTGGCTCTCCCCGACAGAGCGGCAACGGGCGATGGAGATCTGGCACGACAGCCTCGCCATCCGCATGCGCAGGGCCGTCGTTGCGCAACTCTACCCGGACAGGCCGGAGTTTTCCAAATGAGGCCTCAAGGCGATCCGGAAGCCGGGTCATACGTCCTGTCCTGTAAAATCCGGATAACTCGCGCCCGCTGTTCCGTTGCGCCCCGGCTCGCTCCGCGCCCGACCCAAGATGGGACAGTTCGCCCCCATGGCGGGCTCCTGCCATCTCCGGCTCACCCCCCTTGAGAGTGAGATTTCCGTATTTTCAGGTGGTTATCCACATTCACGAGACAGGAGACCCGTGGTTTCCGCTGAGAGAGCCGTTCCCATCCCTTATGATCATCTGAACAGCAGCGGGGTCATCCCCGCACAGGATCATCATCAGCGAACGCCGACGGGACATGTCCCGCGGCGCAGGGAGCAGCTCGGCCCATGGCACGAGACCGGAGAGATATTGCCGACAGGGAAGGCGCCGCGCGGACGGCGACCTCCACTTCGGCCTCTTCCGACCCCTCCGTTTCGACGCCTCCGCCCGGCAAGGCCCTTGCCGGAACACGACCAAACGCGCAGCATCACGACCAGCTACTTGCCCTCATCCGGGCCTTGGCCCGCGATGCCGCCCGCGCCGATCACGTCGCCGAACGCGGCGCCCCTGACGATTGACCTGCCACTCCGCACGGAGATCCGCCCATGACCCTGCGCGCCGTCATCTACGCCCGCTATTCCTCCGACCTGCAATCGGCCTCGTCGATCGAGGACCAGTTTCGGCTCTGCCGCGAGCGCGCCACCCGCGCCGGCTGGCAGATCGTGGGCAGCTACGAGGATGCCGCCACCTCCGGCGCCTCGCTGATGCGCCCCGGCATCCAGCGCCTGCAGCAGGATGCCCGCGAGCGGCGCTTCGACATCGTGATCTCCGAAGCCCTCGACCGCCTCAGCCGCAACCAGGCCGATATCGCGGCGCTTTACCAGAACCTGACCTTCGCCGGCACCGCCATCGAGACCCTGGCCGAGGGCCGCATCGACGAGATGCATATCGGCCTCAAGGGCACGATGAACGCGCTGTTCCTGAAGGACCTCGCCGCCAAGACCCGGCGCGGATTGCGCGGCCGCGTCGAGGCCGGCAAATCCGGCGGCGGCAACGCCTATGGCTATACGGTCCTGCGCCACATGGGCGAGGACGGCGAGATCAGGCGCGGCGACCGGCAGATCAATGAGGACGAGGCCGCCATCGTGCGGCGGATCTTCACCGCCTATGCCGATGGGATGTCGCCGAACCGGATTGCCGACCAGTTGAACCGCGAGGGCATCCCCGGCCCGCGCGCGGGCAAGTGGGACAAATCCACCATCCACGGCAATCCCAAGCGCGGCACCGGCGTGCTCAACAACGAGATTTATGTTGGGCGTTTGGTGTGGAACCGGCAGAGCTTCGTCAAGGACCCCGCTACCGGCAAGCGCCAGGCCCGACCGAACCCGGAATCCGAATGGATCGTCACCGAAGTGCCGGAACTGCGCATCATCGACCAGGCCCTCTGGGACCGGGTCAAGACCCGCCAGGAGGGCCGCAAGATCGAACAGACCGACCGAGAGGCCTGGGAACGGCGCAAGCCGCGCTTCCTGCTCACCGGCCTGGTCAAATGCGGCTGCTGTGGTGGAGGTTTCTCGACTATCGGCAAGGATCGTTTCGGCTGCAGCAATTCCCGCAACAAGGGCACCTCGGTCTGCACCAACCGCACCGGCATCACCCGGCAGGAGCTGGAGGGCCGGATCCTGACCATCCTCTCCGAGCGGCTGATGGATCCCGAACTGGTGAAGGTCTTCGTCGCCGAATACATCGCCGAGCGCAACCGCCTGGCCGCCAGCCATGTCGATGACCGCGCGGTCAAGCAGAAGGAACTGGCGAAAGTCATCAAGGACCAGGACATTCTGGTGAACGCCCTGCTCGTCGGCACGCCGCCCGAGCGGATCAAGGCGAAGATGGAACAGCTGGAGACCCGTCAGAAGCAGCTGGAGCGCGAACTGGCCACCGCCCCGGCCCCTGCGGCATTGACCCGGATCCACCCCAGGATGGCGGACAACTGGCAGGAGCGGATCCGTGCGCTGATCGCGGGGCTGACAGAGCCGGACCGGGAAGGCGAGGCCCGCGAGGCGATCCGGGGCCTGATCGAGAAGATCGTGGCGACACCGGTGCCGACCAAGGGCAGGCGGATGAGCCTCGAACTGACGCTTCACGGCGATCTGGCGGGGATTCTTTCGCTGAGCCTGAATGTGGACCAGTTGGCCGGACAGCAAAAAACCTCCTGCGAACAGGAGGTTGAAGAAAGTGTAGGATTTCTGGTTGCGGGGGCCCGCAACCGCCGGAACCTACCCGAACTTAAATGTGCAGTCTGACCGTCTAGAGCGCTCGATCAGCTCGAGGGGTTTAATTTATATGCCACCCCGATCGGGCTGCGATGTCGTATGTTTCCACCCACAACGTGCTCAGCGGTGTCTGTAACGTTTCCAATTAGGCGCACCATCACCGGACGTCTGTCGACCGTCAAGTTACAAAAATGCCGCTGGACATGTAAATGTCAACCTGACGCTGCCGGTTCCGGCTGCTGAACGTGCTGGACGATTTCAACCGCGAAGGCTTGGGCATCGAGGTCGATTTCTCGCTGCCAGCGGCGTGGGTCGTCCGGTCCCTGAACCCGTCGTCGGGGAAACGGTCCACTGGACCATTTCCTGATCCTCCTCCATATCGAATGGCGCGGCAAGCCTCTGGCGATCAGAGTCGACAACGGCCCCGAATACGTCAGCTCCACGCTGATGACCTGGGCTGAAAAGCAAGGCATCGCCCTGACCTACATCCAGCCCGGCAAGCCCCAGCAGATGCCTATGTCGAGCGCTACAACCGGACGGTCCGCTATGAATGGCTGGATCTCTACATCTTTGAAACCATCCGGGAGGTGCAGCAGATCGCCACCGAATGGCTATGGGCCCACAACAACGAACGCCCCAACATGGGTATCGGCGCCATCACACCCGCCATGAAGCTGAAAATGCCCGCGTGAATTCTACGGCCGCGCCCCGTTAAAACGGGGAGGATTACCAGAACGCCGCAGACAGCCCCGACGGCCCGCCGCCGACGATCACCACGTCGTATCCATGGATTCGCGTTCGATATGAGACACGGCAAAGAAGCCCCTGATGGGTGATACGAGCGCGGAAATCGGGTTTCGCCCGAGGTATCCGGCAAATCAAAGCGGCTTGCAGCGCTATCCAATATCATCCGCAGCCGCGCCCAGTTTTGCCGCATCACAGCAAAGATATGGTGCGGCCACGGCGGCCGCACCGGTTTGCAGGTCACCCAGCCTCAGAATGTAAACTGCACCGAGGTTTGCAGGCGCGTGTTGTCGAAACTGTCGCCGTCGAACTCGGTCCGCTTGAAAAAGCCGGCCTCTACCCCGACCATCACGCTTTTTGTGGGGAAATGCCGCAATGTCAGGAATGCGCCCTCCAGTTGCTCCGTGTCGTCTGCTCGGAAGCCGGCGAACTCATCCAGGATCGTGGTGCCATAGGAGAAGGAGATGTCACTCTCGCGCGGCAATTTCTGCGTGATCGCAAACTTGTAGCCGTGCGCCTTCACGCCCTCCCCGTTGGCGTCGAGGTCAAAGAAGGTCCGGCTCGGGTCGGTTATCGGACTCCAACCGGCGCCGCCAGCATTGGCCTTGAACGTCGTGCCGGCCTTCGACTGCCCGTATTGAACGCCCACCTGGCCTGAACTCCACTTGTAGCTTGCCGCGGCGGAAACGGCATAACCATTGGTGGTGCCGCCACCCAAGGCGTCCGGCCGCTCGAGTTGACGGTGAACACCGCCAAAGCCAAAGCCGAATTGCGGCCCGTTGTAGGCGATCTGGAAGGCGGGCGCGACGCGCTTGGCGTTGGAACTGGGATCTTCCTCGAGGCCGATCATCCCCGTGACCGTGTCACTGAACTTGTGTGTGTAACGGATTTGCGGCGTGCGGTAATGCGAAGACGAGGCGAGGCCATTGAAATCCAGGTGGCGGGACGGAACAAAGCCCTGCGGGTTCCACAGGTTCCATGTCTGGCCGACCAGCAGGCTGCCCCATTCGCCATAGGCATGCCGCAACCGGAAGGTACCGCCACCGCCGCCGTAGAAGTCGCCTTCCAGGTTGAATTTCACATCGCCCGCGTCAGTCGCAAGCAAGCCCTTGATCCCAAGGCGCGATTCATAGGCGTGAATGTGGCTGGCGCTCCCTTCCTTGGCGCCGGAAGCGGTGCCCATGCCAATGAAGCCGCCCGTGGTATATCCCAGGTCATAGTTGTTGTCGTAAACAGCATCACCCTTGACGAATCCGTAAAAGGTCAGGCCATAGCCACCCCCCGAAACCGTCAGGGGTTGCTTCTGTTGCGCGTCGGCCTTGCTTTCCAGCGCCGCGACCCGAGCCGACAGCTCGGCCACGGTTTCTGCTGCGGCCGGCATGGCGATCACGGCAGCGGCTGCAGCAGCGGCCAGACCCGTGCAGCATTGTTTTCCGGTACGTTTCATTTTTCCTCCCTTGCGATATTCCAAGGCATCCCCCAGCGGACACCCTTGCCGTTGAACTTGATGCGAGTCCCCTGCCCACGTACCTGATGCCGCTTCTCAACAGCAACGCAGGAACGGGTTGAAAGAGTTACCTGAAGCCCCCCTATAGGCATTTCCGCGGCTCCTCCCAAACCCGCAGGATCCCGAGCACTACGCTCGGTTTTTCTGAACGCCCGCATTGGGCGCTCAGGGAATCATTGTCTAATCAAATGAAGGAATGCAAGCAATAGAGTAATTTCTTTATAGGTTTTGGCCGGCGACTGATGCAAATCCGCCAAAAGATCCCCGGCGAGCGACCGCCGTGCCCGTCCTGCCTTCCCGTGGCGGCCTGGCGCCAACGCATGAAGGCTTCGGCCAGAATGGCTACAGCCTGAACCTTCATCCGGCGATGCAGCGGAATTTGGCCCTCCGCCCAGCGGGGCTCAGGCGATTTCCTGCACCAGTTCCTTGAGAAGCACCGATGTATCGGCCAGCCTGCGCGCGTCGAACCGCGCGCCGGATTGGATCAGCATCCGGCCTTGGGCATAGTCCTTGACCGCGTTCACGCAATCCAGCGCGATCACCTGTCCGTCCTTGAGATATAGCACCGAGAAGCTCCCCTCCTCGGGCTTGCCGCGCAGCACTGTCGCGTCATGGCCGACAGACAGGCCCAGGGTCTGCAGCTTCAGTGAAAACTGGTTCGACCAGAAGGTGGGAAGCACCGGCTCGGGCAACGACTTGCCGGTTAGCAGCTTTGCCACGATCGCCGCCTGGTCGTTGGCATTCTGGATCGATTCGATTCGCAGGCGCATTCCGCCTGCGAAGGGGCTTTCCTGCGCAGCGCAGTCGCCGATCGCAAAGACATCCGGCAAAGTCGTCCGGCAGTTGGCGTCGACATGCACGCCATTGCCGCCCTTGGCACCCGCGGCAAGCAGCGGCTCGACCGCGGGGACGATACCGATACCAATGATGACCATGTCCGCGGGCAGCACCTCGCCTTCTGCCAATTGGACGCCCGTGGCCCAGCTTTCGCCCAGAATGCAGTCCACGCGGGCGCCGAAACGCAGTTTGACTCCGGCGGCACGGTGCACATCGTGATAGAAAGCGGAAAGGTCGGGGCCGGCCACGCGGGACAGAACCCGATCCGTCGCTTCCAGAAGCGTCACGTCCTTGCCCTGCTTGACCAGGACGGCGGAGGCCTCGAGCCCGATATAGCCACCGCCGATGACGACGATGCGCTGCGCACCCGGCAGTTCCTCGCGCAGGCGGTCCACGTCCTGCCTGGTGCGGATCGCATGAATCCCTTGCAAGTCATGGCCGCCACAGGTCAGCCGGCGCGGCCCGCCGCCGGCCGCCCAGATCAGCCGGCCATAGCCGACCTCGGTGCCGTCCGCCAGCCGGACGACATGGGCCGGCGCGTCCACTGCGACGGCCCGGCCGAACTGGCGCTCTATCTGCTTGTCGTCCCAGAATGTTTCCTTGCGCAGCAGCATCTTTTCGGGTTCGCGTTCCCCGGCAAGATATTCCTTGGACAGCGGGGGCCGCTCGTAGGGCGCGTCGGCCTCGTCGCTGATCAGGCGGATGGTCCCCGCAAAGCCGTTCTGCCGCAACAATGCGGCAGCCTGCACACCGGCATGGCCGGCGCCTACAATGACGACATCACGTCGTTCCATGCTTCACCCTGTATAAGACGTTTCGTGGAAAAGGCCCGGTCCGCGGGCGGATGGGAGGCAGCGGCGCCGGACGACGCTGCCCGCCAGTTCCTACTCCACGGCGATCTTGCCGTAGATCTCGTCCTGGATGCGCTCGGCGTATCTGGCTTTCTGCTCTTCGTTCCAGGGCCGGTTGGTGCCGATCTCGTCGACGATGGCCGTCCACTTGGAGATCGCGGCGCTGAAGTTCTCGACGATGGCCTCGGGATTTTCCACGCCTTGGGTCTTGGCGCGTTCGACCAGCTTGGGAAGCTCGCGGGCCCGGAACTCCTCGATGTCCTCCTGCAGGCCCGGCGCGGGTTCAAGGAAGGCGACGTCGCGCTCGGTCGTCGCGCGCTCGCGGACGCGGGCGTATTCCTCGGGATAGATGCTCTGCAACTCGGCCAGCGCCTTGGCGGCGCTGTCCAGCCAGACCCGCCGATGCTCGGGCGTCAGGCTTTCCCACACCGACTTGTTGAACACGACCATCCCGAGGCCGTTCGAAGTGCCCAGCGACACGTTGGTGATCGACTTCGCGACCTCCCACAGCTGGAAATCCTCGAGATTGGCGGTTACGTTGATGGTGCAGTCCACCTGGCCGCGCTGCATCGCGCCGTAGATTTCGGCCGTGCTGATATTGACCGGAGTGCCGCCGGCCTCGGCGATCAGCGCGCCGGCGCTGGACGCGGAACGGACGCGCTTGCCCTTCAGGTCCTCCATCTTGGTGATGCCCTCGGCGTCGGCGCAGATGAAGGTCAGCGGCTCGGTCGTGACGTTGCTGATGATCCTGATGTTGTTGCGCTCTTGCTCGGCCTCGCATTGCGGGCAGTTCAGCAGCACCGTTTCAGCTGCGGCGGGGCCGGCGACCAGTGGGTCGCGGACATACATCGCATTGATCAGGCCCAGGGTCGGCAGATTGCTTTCGGCGAAAGCATAGACGATATAGTTCACGTCCAGCGCACCGCTGGAGGCCGCGGAAAGGGCGTCGCCAAAGCCCGCCAGCGCACCGCCGGTGTTGAATTGAACGGTGAGTTCGCCCTTGGTCTGCTCCTCGATGCGCGAAATCATGTTCTCCATGACAGGCTTGTTGAACACGCTGTCCGGCGGCATCAGACTGTTGTAGATCAGCTCGCGCCCTTGTGCCGCTGCGCCTCCCATTGCGATACAGCTAACCAGGCAGGCAGTACGGAATACCCAAGTCATAAGCAGAGACCTCCCTTCTCTCTTGCCAATAGAAATAACTCTATATAGCACTGTGCGGTATGTCCACGAGTAGTTTGATTTCTGGAGGCGAAGGCTGCGCCCGCGCGAACCGGCCTGGAAAAAGGGAGAGTCAAGATGACCTACGTTGTCACCGACAACTGTATCGCGTGCAAATACACCGACTGCGTCGAGGTCTGCCCGGTCGATTGCTTCTACGAAGGGGAGAACATGCTTGTCATCAACCCCGACGAATGCATCGACTGCGGCGTGTGCGAACCGGAATGCCCCGCCAATGCGATCGTTCCCGATTCGGAAGATGACGTCGAAACCTGGATCGACCTGGCCCGCAAGTTCGCGGTGCAATGGCCGGTGCTGACGTCCCGTCGCAGCCCCCTACCCGAGGCGGCGGAACGCGACGGCGAAACCGGCAAACTTGCCAAATACTTCTTGGAGGCTGCGGGCAGGGGCGAATAACCCCCCGCCCTTTCCGATCAGCCGTCGATCAATGAGGGCAGATAGGTGATGAAGCCGGGGAAGAAGATCAGCAGCGTCATCACGACAACCTCGGCGAGAAGGAACCAGAGCGCACCTTTGAAGATTGTTGGCAGCGACACTGCATTGCCGACTACGCCCTTCACTACGAAAACATTCATGCCCAGAGGCGGGGTAATCAACCCGATCTCCAGGAACTTGACCACGATCACACCGGCCCAAATCGGATCAACGCCAGCGGCCTTGAACACTGGCAGGATCACCGGAAGGGTGAGCATGAGCACCCCGAGAGAGTCGAGAAAGCATCCAAGAACCAAGTATAGCAGGCCGACTGCCAGAACTATAGTAACAGGATCCAAACCCAGATCCGCGATATAGCCGGTCAGGAAGTTCGCGATCCCTGCAAAAGCTAGGAAACGGGTAAACAGCAGCGCGCCGATTGAAACGAAAAAGATCGCCGCCGTGCTGATCAGCGTTTCCTGCACCGAGCGGGTTATCGTGTGCATGTTCAGCCGGCCGCGGAAGGCCGCGATCAGTGCTGTCATGGCAGCGCCAATAGCCGCAGCTTCGGTCGCGGTTGCGATGCCGCCATAGATCGTGCCTACAACCCCCAGCACCAGAATCGGCACCGGCCAGATTTCCAGCAGGATGGCGAATCTTGCCCGCCAGGACGGCCGCTCGTTCAGACGCGGCCCCATGTGCGGCCAGATCATGCAGATGGCGATGATCAGCGCGGCATAGGCCACTGCCGTCAGCAGGCCAGGAATGATCCCCGCCACCAGCAGCTTGCCGATCGAGGTCTGGCTGTACCAGCCATAGATCACGAAGATGATGCTGGGCGGGATCAGCGCGCCAAGCGTCCCGGCGGCGGCGACGCTGCCGCAGGCCAGGGCGGGGCTGTATCCGCGTTTCAGCATCTCGGGGATGCCGAGCCGGCCCATGGCGGCGCAGGTTGCCAGCGATGATCCCGAAGCGGCGGCAAAGCCGGCCGAGGCAAAGTTGGTTGCCACCGCAAGCCCGCCCGGCAACCGGCTGAGCCACAGCCGTGCTGCGTCGAACAGGCTGGAGGTCAGACCGCTATGAAACGCGAGAGAGCCCATCAGAAGGAACATGGGGATGGCGGTCAGCGTCCAGTTGGCCCCGAACTCCATGGGCAGTTCGGAGAAGATCGAGAAGGCGGCCTGCGGGCCGCGGATCAACGCCAGGCCAATAATCGATACCCCGCCGAGGGCAAGGGCGATGGGAACGCGCAACCCCATCAGCACGAGCATGATGAGAATACCGGAAAACCCGATGGTCAGGTTGGACATGTGTCAGGGTCCTTTGGAAAACTGGTTTGCCGCGGGCAGCGGCACTATCGCATTTCAGGCGGTAGCCGCGCCGCGCCGGCTTTCGACGTCGGGGGAAAGGCCCGGGACCACCTCGCCCGTCAACGCGAAGCGCAGGTTGGCCAGGAGTTGCAGGACGATCATCGGCATCATCGCGATGAGCGAGATCGGCAGGATCCAGCGCGCCGGCCATATCGGCAGATCGAAATAGACGACGTTGATGATTTCGCCCCGATGCGTCGCCTCGATGGCCTTGGCCGCAACCAGCCAGCCCAGCAGCCCGATATAGGCCAGCACCGCCACGCAGACCAGCGCGTCAAGCGCGGCCAGCCGCCGCGCCGAAAGGCCGGTGGTGAACACCTCGACCACCAGGTGGTGCGAATGCAGCTGGACATAGGCCAGGGGGAAGAAGGCGATGGCGATCATGTAATACCAGGATGCCAGCTCGATCGTGCCCACCAGCGGATAGTGGAATGCGTATTTCGACAAGACATCCGCGACGACATGCAGCATCAGCACGACGACGGCGATGCCGCTGAGAGCCAGCAGCGCATTCGCTATCCAGCGGTTGATCGTGTAGAGTGTATTCATCTGCTCTCTCCCTATTCACGCTTGCGCAAGCGCTCCTCCGCCTCGCATTAAGATAACTCTATAAGGGAAAGATGATGTGTTCGGCTAGCGATTTCGGATAGGTTCCGAGAGAAAGATCGAAAAGCGCCGCCTCTATCCAAGCTGTCGAGCTGGCCCGGCAGTGGAACGCCCGCTCCACCGGTCATGGACGGCGGCGGCAGGCCTGCTTGCGCGATGAAGGCCGCGATCACCCGTTCCTCGGAACATGGGCCGGTGCAACCAGGTCAAGGCAGGGTGGCCGGAATTCGTCATTCAGGTTGCGCCGGACTGCCATTACGTTTACCTCAATTGCGGGTAGAGTGATGTGAGGCAAAGGACCCATTTTCCATGGCAAAGCCGAAATCAGCCGTCAATGCCGTTGCCGATGCGATGCGCAACAAGATCCTGACCATGGGGGATGGCCAGCTTCTGGGCTCGGAGGAAGCTTTGCTGGCCGAGTTCGGCGTCAGCCGCCCCACCCTGCGCCAAGCGGCAAGCCTGGTAGCCGAGCAGCAGTTGCTGACGGTCAAGCGCGGCGTTGGCGGCGGATATTTCGCGCGATTCCCCGATGCCCGCGCCGTCAGCCGCAGTGCCGCGCTTTACCTCAAGATCCACCGGGCCGAGGTCCAGCAGATCGTCCTGGCCTTCATGCCGATCCGGGTCGAGATCGCCCGGCTGGCCGCGCATTGCGAGGACATCGAGCTGCGGCGCAAGCTCGCGCAATTTGTCGAGGGCGAGGAGGCACTGGCCGACGGCGTGCATCTGCGCGACTTCCTGTCTGCCGAGCGCCGCTTCAACGCCCTGATCGGAGAAATGAGCGGGAACAAGGCGCTGTCGTTGTTTCTCGAAATCCTTCTGGATCTTGCCGCCATGGTCGACCGGCAGCAGGACATGTATACGGGACGCCCCGAGCGCGTCAGGGCATACCGGGCCGGTCGCAACCGCCTTGCCCAGGAGATCCTGGCGGGCGATGCCGAGATGGCGGCACTGGCGGCGCGGCGCTGCGCCGAGATGTCGCGCGACTGGCTGCTTCAGGACATTGCCGAACGGGGCGAAAGCGAACTGGGGGAACTTGTCGAAAGCGACTGGTCCAAGCTGCCCCTGCCCAGCAACGACTAGCCGGCGCCGGCGGCCGGTCGTGGCAGCCCGGTCATATCGACGGAATTGTCATGCAAAGACGCGCAGCCTGGTTGGCGCGCGTCGTTGATCGGGGCACAGGCCGGAATTCCGGGCAGGCCCGTTGCTTGCGCAAGGCGGCCGATCCGCCGCCTTGCAGAAGTCCGTTCAGCGCCGTGCCGTCAGACATGCGCACCGACGCGGGCCGGCTGGCCGACCGCGGCCGAGCCCGCCTCAAAGACCCGGACCTTAGCCCTGAGCGAGACGACGGCTTCGTCGAACTGTTCCTTCAACCGCTGGACCAGCTCTGCGGTGGTCGGCGCATCCTCGATGGTGCCGATGCCTTGGCCGCTGCCCCAGACCTCCTTCCAGGCCTTGGGCCGGGGCGAGCCGTCCTGCCAGTCCATGGTGTCGGCGGTCCGATGGGCGAGATTTTCGGGATCCAGCCCCACGCGGCTGATCGAGGCCTTGAGATAATTGGCCGGAACGCCGGAAAACAGCGGCGTATAGACCACGTCCTCGGCATTGCCCTCGATGATGAAGCCCTTGTATTCGTCGCGGGCATTCGCCTCGGCCGTGGCGATGAAGCGGGTGCCGATATAGGCAATGTCCGCCCCCAGCGCCAGGGCGCCCAGGATGCCGGCGCCGTCGCTGATGGCACCGGACAGGGCGATCAGCCCGTCATACTCCTGGCGCAGCTCGCGCACCAGCGCGATGGGGTTCAGCGTCCCGGCATGGCCGCCGGCGCCGTTGCAGACGGCGATGATGCCGTCCATCCCCGCGCCGATCGCCTTGCGGGCATGTTTCATGTTGGTGATGTCGTGCAGCACGATGCCGCCATAGGCGTGGACCCTTTCGATCAGCGACTCGCTGACGCCCAGCGAGGTGATGATGATCGGAACCTTGTGCTTGATGCAGATCTCCAGATCGGGCTCCAGCCGCACATTGGTGCGATGCGCGATCAGATTCACGCCGAAGGGCGCCGTGGACCCCGGCGCCGCCGCCTCGGCTTCGGCCAGACGCTGCTGGATTTCCGTGACAATCGCCTCGAACTCCTCCACGGTGCGGCCGTTCAGCGAGGGAATTGTTCCGACGACCCCCGCCTTGCATTGGGCGACGACCAGCGTTGGGTTTGATACGATGAACATGGGGGACGCGATCACGGGAAGGCGAAGCCGCCCTTGCAAGATCGTCGGCATGGACATGGGCCGGACTCCTTGATTGCCTAATAGAGATATATCTTATCTTACCGCCTCGACCATATCGGCCGCAATAGCCATTTGACACCCGTTTTGCACGCATATAAAGATAACTGTATTGGCCAGATGGGGGAGCAATGGATCTGAACGCGCACATCAATGGAGTGCTGGCGCTGGCACCCTCGGAAGAGGCCGTCGAGTTCGAGGGCCGCTGGCACCCCTGGGGCGAGCTTTCGGCCGCCAAGACCCAAGTCGAGAAACTTCTCGACGAAGCCGAAATCAGCGCGGGCGGGCGCGTGGCAATCCTTTTGCGCAACCGGCCCGAGATCGTGCCGGCGGTGCTGGCCGTGGTCGCCACCGGCCGCTGCCTGGTGACGCTGAACCCTTCGCTGCCGGACGAGGCGCTGGCAGCCGACCTGGCCCGCAGCGAGGTTCCGGTCCTGATCGGCACCGGCGCCGACCTTGTCCGCCCCGGAATCGCCGAGGCCGCGCGCGAGGCCGGGGCGCTGTGCCTGCGGGTCGAGGGCGGGCAGTCGCTTGGCGTCAGCCTGGTTGCGGGCCCGCACAGGACGCTGTGGAAGCGCCCGGCCGCCGAAGGGGTCGCGGTCGAGATGCTGTCCAGCGGCACCACCGGCGCGCCCAAGCGCATCCCGCTGTCGGTGCAGAACTTCCAGAAAAGCATGGAAGACTATCAAAGCTATGAAAGCGACGGCGGGGGCGAACCGAAGCTGCGTTCCGGGGTGCAGATCCTCAACTCGCCCTTCTCGCATATCGGCGGGCTGGGGCGGCTGATGATGGCCGTCGTCTCGGGGCGCAAGATGTGCCTGCTGGAGCGGCTGAAGCTGGAACCCTTCGTCGATGCCATCAGCCGGCACAAGCCCAAGGTGACCTCGGGTCCGCCGGCCGTGCTGAAGATGATCCTGGACGCCGATGTCCCGGCCGAGGCGCTGGAAAGCCTGCGGGCCTTTCGGGTCGGGACCGCGCCGCTGGACCCCGATCTGGCAGATGCCTTCTTTGACCGCTACGGCATCGCCGTGCTGCAGAACTATGGCGCGACCGAATTCGGCGGCGGCGTGGCCGGCTGGTCCATGCCCGACTACAAGAAATACCGCGTCGAAAAGCGCGGCTCGGTCGGCCGCATCAGCCCCTCTTTCGAGGGGCGGATCGTGGACGAAACGAGCTTCGAGGTGCTGCCGGCGGGGGAAACCGGGCTGCTGGAACTGCGCAGCGACAACATCAACAACGGCGCCTGGGTCCGGACCACGGATCTGGCGGTGATCGATTCGGACGGGTTCCTGTTCATCCGCGGCCGGGCCGATGGCGCGATCATCCGCGGCGGCTTCAAGGTGCTGCCCGAAGAGATCATTCGCGTGCTGGACGCCCTGCCCGCCGTCAAGGAAGCGACGGTGATCGGCCGCAAGGACGACCGGCTGGGGCAGGTTCCCGTGGCGCTGGTGGTCCCGCACGACAGCTGTTCAGAGGACGGGCTCCGCGCCGCCGTCAAGGAAAAGCTGCTGCCCTATCAGGTTCCGACGCGGTTCCACATCGTCGAGCAGCTGCCGCGCACGGCGTCCATGAAGGTGGACCAGCGCGCCGTCCATGCCCTGCTGGACCGGCTGGAGGCGGCGCAGCCCTCGGTCGCGGGCTGAACCGGTCAGCAGCATCCAGGCTTGCATTCCTGCACCCGGTCCGATGGCCGGGTGCTTTCGTCTGTCCGGCATAAAGCGCAGGGCCGGGACCGGCGGAGGTCTGCAACGGCTGGCGCCGGGGCCGCGGCATGACGGGGCGGGCAGAAGCCGAAGGCCCAGCCCGCCCTGTCGCGCATCGTCCATGATGCGGGCCGCGCGCCGCCCTCAGGCGGGGGTGGCGGAAAGGCCGGCCAGCGCCTGACGCTCCCATGCCTCGTCGTCCAGCGACAGGCGCTGGTCGATCAGCGGCCGCGCATCGTCGCTGGCATAGATGCGCATCGGCAGCGGCCGCGCCATGGCGTCGGCAATGCGGCGCGCCACCTCCTCGGGCGAGGCGGCGGTGCTGCGGCTGCGGGCGATGCGGGCGCGCACGGCGTCGGTGATCGCCTTGTAGGCCGGCAGGTCCACCTCCTTGCGGTTCGCCCCGAACGAGGTCTCGACCGCTCCCAGCACCACCAGAGACACGCCGATGCCAAAGCCCGCGACCTCGATTCGCAGCGCCTCGGAATAGGCGTCGAGCGCCGCCTTGCTGGCGGCATAATGGCCCAGCATCGCGGTGGACCGCCTGGCCGCGGCTGAGGAGATCTGCACGATCCCGCCCGCCCCGCGCTGGCGCATCTGCGGCAGGACCGCCTGCACCATCCGCATAGCGCCAAAGACATTCGTGTCGAAAAGCTGCTGCATCTGGGCGGGGGCCACGGCCTCGATCGGGCCCCAGATGCTGAAACCGGCGTTGTTCACCAGGAAATCGACCTGTCCGGCCTGCGCCATCACCGCGTCGATCGAGACCTGGTCGGTCACGTCCAGCGCCAGCTTCATCGCCACCGGCAGATCGGCCAGCGTTTCGGGTCGGCGGGCGGTCGCAATGACCTCGTGCCCGCGATCGTGCAGTTCAAGTGCAAGTGCGCGGCCGATCCCGCTGGAACATCCGGTCAATAGTGTTCGCGTCATTCATTCCTCCCCTCGCGTTCCGGAATATATATAACTGTATTGCCCGCGCCGGCAAGCCAGGCGGCCAGCATACCCGGCATTTCGCGGTAGATCACAAGACTTGCCTTAATTGAGATATCTTTTTAGAACAGGGAAAGCATTTGCCGAAGCGGTCGGATGCAGTCGTTTCACGATGGGAGGGAGGCCCGTCCGTATGACGTTCACCGAAGATATGGACAAGACTCAAGCCCTTGCGGATTGGCTGGATTGCAATTGCGCGAATCCCGGCGCGGGCGCGCTCACGCTGTTGCCCCTGTCCGGCGGCTCCAGCGGCACCGTGCTGCGGCTGCGGCGGGGCGCGCTGCGGGCCGTCCTGCGGACCGTGGGCACCCCGCCGCGCGCCGACAGCCTCAAGGCGCTGACGCGCGAGGCGCAGGTTCTGCGCGCGCTGGCGCCGACGCCCGTGCCGCATCCGCGCTTCATCGCCTTTTGCGAGGACCCCGCCGTGCTGGGCAGCCCCTTCCTGCTGATGGCGGAGGTGCAGGGCTGGACCGGTTCGGAAAACCCGCCCAACACCCTAGGCGACCCCGAGGGGCTGAAGCGCGAGACCAGCTTTGCACTGATCGACGGCTTGGCGGCGCTGGCGCAACAGGACCCGCAGGCCCTGGGACTGGGCGGATTCGGCCATCCCGAAGGCTTTCTGGAACGGCAGGCGGATCGCTGGAAGACGCTGATGGACCGCCACCGCGCCCATCCCGACTATGGCGACCGCGCCCTGCCCGGCTTCGACCGCATCGGCGCATGGCTGAAGCAGAAGCGTCCCGAGATGCAGCGCGTGTCGCTGATCCATGGCGACATGAGCTTTTCCAACGTGATGTTCTCGAACACCGCCCGCCCGGTCCGGCTGGCCGCGATCATCGACTGGGAGATCTCGACCCTGGGCGATCCCCTGCTGGATCTCGGCCGCGCGCTCTATCCGTTTCCGTCCCAGGATGGAACGCCGGGCGTCAGCCTGCAGATCGACCATAGCGGCTACCCCCCGCGCGAGGAACTGGCGGCCCGCTATGCCGAGAAGGTCGGGCTCGGCGTGGCGAGCCTCGACTATTACATGGTTCTGTCCATGTACAAGCTGGCCGCGCTGATCGAATTCAACCATGTGAAAAGCATGAACGAGCCCGAGGGCTCGATGGCGCATCGGATCGCCGGTTTCGTCCCCCAACTCATCGACGGCGCCGAGCAGATCATCCGCCGTTCTGCCCTTTAAACCCTCACCCGGAGACTGAATGAATGATCGATTTCACCATTGAACCGGAGTTCCAGGAAAAGCTGGACTGGATCCGCAAGTTCATCGACGAGGAAGTCGAGCCGCTGGACGTGCTGACCGGCTACAACAGCAACGCCTCCTATGACCTGACCAACAAGGCCACGGTCGACATCGTCAAGATGCTGCAGGAAAAGGTCAAGGCGCAGGGTCTCTGGGCGCCGCACCTGGACCGCAAGCTGGGCGGCCAGGGCTTCGGGCAGGCGAAACTGGCCTTCATCAACGAGATCGTCGGCCGGTCCAACTGGGGGCCCCGCGTCTTTGGCGCCCAGGCGCCCGACAGCGGCAACTCGGAAATCCTGGCCCGTTTCGGCAGCGAGGAGCAGAAGGAGAAATACCTCAAGCCGCTGCTGAACGGCGATATCATTTCGTGCTATTCGATGACCGAACCAGACCAGGGTTCGGACCCGACGACCTTCAAGACCACCGCGGTGCGCGACGGCGACGACTGGGTGATCAACGGGGAGAAATGGTTCTCGTCCAACGCGAAATATGCCGCCTTCCTGATCACGCCGGTGATGACGCATCCCGATGCGGAACGTCATGACCGCATGACCATGTTCATCGTTCCCACCGACACGCCCGGCCTGCGGATCATCCGCAATGCCGGCATCTGGGGCGAGTCCGAGGAAGAAGCCTCGCACGGCTATGTCGAATACAAGAATGTGCGGGTGCCGGCCTCCTGCGTGCTGGGCGAACCGGGCAAGGGCTTCCAGGTGGCGCAATCGCGGTTGGGCGGCGGGCGCATCCACCATGCCATGCGCACGGTCGGCCTGTGCCAGAAGGCGCTGGAAATGGCGATGGAACGGGCCGTCAGCCGCAAAACCCGCGGCCAGCGCCTGGCCGACCTGGGCGTCGTGCAGGACCAGATCGGCGACTGGTGGGCCAAGTTGCAGATGTTCCGCCTGCTGGTGCTGCATTGCGCCTGGCTTTACGACCAGGAGCGCGAGCGCGAGGCCTATATCGAGACGGCGGCGGTCAAGGTGATGACGGCCGACATCTCGAAAGAGATCATCTGGGGCTGCGCGCACCTGCACGGCTCGCTGGGTGCCTCGAACGAGATGCGCTTCGGCCAGATGGTGTCCTCGGCCTTCCGCATGGCCATCGTGGACGGCCCGACCGAGGCGCATCGCGCCGTGCTGGGCCGGCAGTTGCTCAAGCGGGTGGAACCCGCGCCGGGCGACGGTCGCTGGCCCTCGACCCACATCCCGCCGATGAAGGAAAAGGCGTGGGAGAAATACGGCGCCTATTTCGAGAAATACGCCTGAACCACCTGCGGCGCGCTTCGGCGCGCCGCATCGTTTCCGCCGGCCCTCTCCTTCCCGTGCCGGCGGACAGGCGCGCGGGCGGGGTCAGTCCTCCTGGAATGCCTGCTCGCGCGCCTTGCGGATGCCCGGCACCGCGATGATCAGCGCCAGCGCCAGCGCCGCGATCAGGAAGCCCAGGCTGAGCGGGCTTTTCACGAACACGTCGAAATCGCCGCGCGACAGCACCATGGCCCGGCGGAAATTCTCCTCCATCATCGGACCCAGGATGAAGCCGAGCGCCAGCGGCGCCGCGGAACATTCGAACAGGATGAACAGGAAACCCAGCAGGGCCATGGCCGCGGCCAGGAACACGTCCATTGCGCTCAGCCCCACGCTGTAGGCGCCGATGCAGCAGAACAGCACGATGCTGGGGAACAGGATCGAATAGGGCACCCGCAGCAGCGCCACCCAGACCCCGACCAGCGGCAGGTTGATGATGACCAGCATGATATTGCCCACCCACATCGAGGCGATCAGACCCCAGATCAGTTCCGGCCGCTGCGCCATCACCTGCGGGCCGGGGGCGATGCCCTGGATCATCAGCGCGCCAATCATCACCGCCATGATGGCATTCGACGGGATGCCCAGCGTCAGCATGGGGATGAACGAGGTCTGCGCGCCGGCATTGTTGGCCGCCTCGGGTCCCGCGACGCCTTCGACAGCGCCGCGGCCAAAGCGCTCGGGGGTTTTCGACAGCCGTTTCTCGGCCGCATAGGAGGCGAAGGAGGCCAGCAGCGCCCCGCCCCCCGGCAGCACGCCCAGGATCGAGCCGATGGCTGTGCCGCGGATCGCGGCGGGCCAGGCCTGCCCGAACTCCTCCCGCGTCGGCCACAGCTCGCGCAGCGGCGTCGAGATGATCTGCGGCTTGCCCTCGTCGCGCATCAGATTCCACAGGATGTCGGCAAGGCCGAACAGCCCGATCGCCAGCGGCACGAAATCCAGCCCGTCCAGCAGGTCGGGGATGCCCAGCGTGAACCGGGGGTTTCCGCTGTTGATGTCGATGCCGATCATGCCCAGCAGGATGCCCAGCAGCACCATCCCCAGCGATTTCAGGGTCGAGCCCGACGATATCATCACCGCGCCCACCAGGCCAAAGACCATCAGCGCGAAATAGTCCTGCGGCCGGAACAGCAGCGCCAGCGCGGACAGCGGTGCCGCCAGCAGCGCCACGACCAGCGTGGCGACCGTACCGGCGAAGAACGACCCCAGCGCCGCGATGGCCAGCGCCGACCCGGCCCGGCCCTTCAGCGCCATCTGGTGCCCGTCGATGCAGGTGACGGCCGCCGAACTCTCGCCCGGCAGGTTGACCAGGATCGCCGTGGTCGAGCCGCCGTATTGCGCGCCGTAATAGATGCCCGCCAGCATGATGAGGGCGGATTCGGGCGGAAAGTAATAGGTCAGCGGCAGCAGCATCGCCATCGCCGCCAGCGGTCCCAGCCCCGGCAGGATTCCGATCAGCGTGCCGATGATGCAGCCCAGAAAGGCCAGCATGACGTTGTGCGGACTCAGTGCGGTGCCCAGTCCGATGGCAAGATTGTTCAGCAGATCCATGGTTCAGAAACTCGGCCAGAGGGGAAGCGCAAGGTTCAGGAGCTTGACGAAGATCAGCGCCGAGAACGCGGACAGGGCGGCGGCCAGCAACGGCAGGCTCCACCAGGTCCGGCGGCGCGAGGCGAGGCCCGCGATCACCACGCTGCCGAAAGCCGTCAGGACAAGGCCCAGCCGCTCGGCCGCGACGCCGAAAAAGACGATGGCGGCCAGCACCAGCAGCAGCGGCAGAAGCCGGATGGCCGGCAGCGCGCTGCCGGATTGCCGCAGGCTGCGCAGGACCAGGATCGCCCCGATCACGCCCAGGACGCCCGCGATCCAGCGCGGGAAATAGCCCGGCCCCATGGCCGCGGCCGTCCCGTGCGGCAGTTCCTGCCCTGCAAGAAGAAATGCGCTGGCGACGACGACCATGAGAACGCCGGCTCCGAAGTCCGACGGATTGCCGATCCTTAGCAAGTATAATCCTCCCATTGCGGCCGCTGCTCTCTGCACGCCCCGGCGCGATCCTAGGAGCAGCGGAGCGGGATGTCACGTCGAATCCCGTAATAGAGGAAGCTGAATAGGGAACGCATCCTCCTGCGACTGCCCTCGGCCCATCGGCCCGCGCGCCAGGGTTTGCTGCCGTGGCTACAATCCTCTTGGCGTTTCTCCCTGCGGGTGGATATACGGGCAGGCGCGGCCGGCGCGAAAAGAGTGCTCTGAACAAGCGGCCGCCGGCTGCATGGAGGAACCCGATGAAGGCGCTGAACCCGGCAAATCACCCCGCCCCGTCGCTTGGCGAAAGCGACCTGCGTGCCTTGGTCGAGCCGCGCCGCATCGCCGTCATCGGCGCCTCGCCGAAAGAGGGCGCCTTCGGCAACCGCCTGCTGACGAACCTGCTGGACCAGTCCGGGACACCCGTCGATCTGGTCAACGGCCGCTATGACCGCATCGGCGACGCGCCCTGCTTTCCCGGCATCGCCGCCCTGCCCGAGGTGCCCGACCTGGCCATCCTCGCCACCGCGCAATCCGCGGTCGAGGAGGTTCTTGTCGAATGCGCCGAGGCCGGGGTGCGGGGCGCGCTGCTGTTCGCGGCGGGCTATGCGGAAACCGGCCGCCCCGACCGGATCGCCGCCCAGCAGCGCCTGACCGCGCTGGCGCGGCGGACCGGGATGCGGATCGTGGGGCCGAACTGCATCGGCCTATACAACTTTCGCCGCGACCTGCGAATGACCTTCACCGTGCAGGAGCCGCTGGAGCAGCCCGGTTCCCATGCCATCGGGCTGGTCAGCCAGTCCGGGGCGCTTGGCGCGGCGGTTTCGGCGGCGCGCTATCGGGGCGTCTCGTTCAGCCACATGCTGAGCGTCGGCAATGCCTGCGACGTGGATGTGGCCGACTGGATCTCGTATCTGGCGGGGGACGAGGATTGCCGCGTCATCGCCTGCATCGTCGAGGGGCTGAACGCGCCCGGGCGGTTCCGCGCCGCCGCCTTGCAGGCCCGCCGGGCCGGCAAGCCGCTGGTCCTGTGCCGCATGGGCAAGTCCGAGGCGGGCGGAGAGGCCGCCGCCTCGCATACCGGCGCCATCGCCGGATGGGCGGCGGGCTACGAGGCGCTGTTCCACGACGTCGGCGCGATCGAGACCGACCGTTTCGAGGCGCTGCTGGAAATCTCGCAATATCTCGCAAAGGCCGGCCGGCCCCGCGCGCGCGGCGTGGGCGTGGTCTCCACCTCGGGCGGGGCGGCGGTGCTGGCCGCGGACAAGGCGTTCCTCCATGGCGTCGATCTGCCGCAGCCCGCCGCCGAGACCCAGGCGGAACTTGAAGCGGCGATTCCCGATTTCGGGGTGGCGCGGAACCCCTGCGACGTGACCGCCCAAGTGGTGACGGATCCGGCTTCGCTGCGCCGGGCCAGCCTCGCCATGCTGCACGATCCGGGTTACGGCGCGATGGTGTTTCCTTATGCCCATGCCGCCGAACGCGCCCGCTGGCGCATCCCCGCCCTGTCCGAGGCCGCGGCCACCGCCGGCAAGCCCATTGCCCTGGTCTGGATCAGCGGCTGGCTGGAGGGGCCGGGCGCGCGCGACGCGGTGCGCGATCCGCGGATCGGCTTCTTTTCCTCGATGGACAGCTGTTTCGAGGCCATCGCGGCATGGCATCGCTGGCATCTCGACAAGCCCGAGGCTGCCGAAGCGCCTCCGCCCGAACCTGCCGCCGTCGAGGCCGCAAAGGCGATCCTGGAAACAGCCGGTCCCGCCCTGACCGAGCGCGAAGCCGCCGGGCTGGTCGCGGCCTTCGGCCTGTCCACCACGCGCTCGGTCCTTGCGACCTCGGCCGAGGAGGCGGTGCAGGTGGCGGCCGGCATCGGCGTGCCCGTGGCCCTGAAGGTCGAATCGCCCGACATCGCCCACAAGACCGAGGCCGGCGGCGTGCTGCTGGGCCTGGCCGATGCGGATGCCGTGCGTGAGGGGTTCGGTCGCATCCTGCGCACGGTCAAGGGCAGGCTGCCGCAGGCGCGGATCGCCGGCGTGCTGGTGCAGCGCATGGCGCCGAGAGGGGTCGAGATTCTGGTCGGCGGCCGGGTCGATCCGGTCTTTGGCCCGCTGGTGACGCTGGCGGTCGGCGGGGTCTTTGTCGAATTGCTCAAGGACAGCGTGACACGCCTTGCCCCGGTGGACCATGGCACGGCGCTGGGGATGATCGCGGCGCTGCGCAGCCAGTCGCTGCTGGACGGTTTTCGCGACCTGCCCGCCATCGACCGCGCCGCGCTGGCCGATACCGTCTGCCGCTTTTCGCAAATGATGGCGGCGCTGCGCGACGACATCGCCGAGGCCGAGGTCAACCCGCTGATCTGCGCCGGCGGCGACATCGTGGCCGTGGATGCGCTGGTGCGCCGGCCTGCCGCCGTTCCCGGCCAGGCACCGCCGGCGGCCGGATCATGAGAAACTGTCACGCTTGACGATGATCCCCGCCGCGCTGCGATCCCATGCCCCGGCAACCAGCCCCTGCGCGCGCAATTCCAGCTTTCGGACCTTGCCCGACTGCGTGCGGGGCAGGTCGGGGACAATGGCCAGGTATTGCGGCACCATGTAGTGCGGCAGCCGCTCCATCAGGAAAAGCAGGAACTCGGGCTCGTCTATGCGGCAATTCTCGCGCGGCTGGATGTAAAGCAGCACCTCCTGGTCGCCCAGCTCGCTTTCCACCCCCACGGCTGCCGCGTCGGCAACGCCCTGGTGGCCCAGCGCCTCGCGTTCGATTTCCAGCGACGAGATGTTTTCGCCCCGGCGCCGGATGGTGTCCGACATGCGATCGACATGGTAGAGATTGCCGTCCTGATCCATGCGCATCGCGTCGCCGGTATGGAACCAGCCATTGCGCCAGGCCGCGGCGGTCGCCTCGGGGTTGCGCCAATAGCCGGCGTTGACGGTCCAGGGCAGCCGCGGGCGAAAGATCAGCTGGCCGACCTGCCCGCGCGGAACCTCGATGTCATGCTCGTCGACCAGCCTGACCTCGATGCCGTCGCGGGCGCGGCCGCACTGGCCCAGCGGCGGCGGGCTGAACCCGCCCACGGCGATGCAGGAGGCCTCGGTCATGGAATAGCTGGGCACATAGTCCAGATCGAAGCGCCTGCAGAACTGCGCGATGGCCGGGCTGGCCTGCCGCACCACGGCCACGCGCAGGGGGTTCTGCACGTCTTCGGGGCCCGGCGCGGCCTTGTTCAGGAACTCGATCATCGCGGGCGTCAGGCCGGGCAGTGCGGTCGCGCCCAGCCGCCGCACCGAATCCCAGAAGGTCTGGGTGCGGAAGGCGGGGGTCTGGATGATGGCCGCGCCCTGCACCAGCGCCGACATGACGCCGCCGATCGCGGCGATATGAAACAGCGGATAGATGTTCATCAGCCGATCGTCCGGGCGCATGAACCAGTACATCGCCCGCGCCAGGGTCCAGATCTGGCCAAGGGGCACCTGCACCAGCTTGGAATTCCCGGTCGTCCCCGAGGTCAGCAGCAGGCAGGCGGTGTCCCAGGGCTGCATCTCGGGCAGGTCCTGCGACAACAGCGGCGCGGCCCCGGCCACGGAGGAAAAGGCGTGCCGGGCCAGCCCCGGCGCCAGCGGCTGGTTCAGCCGGTCCTGGATCACCACTACGTCCGAGAGGCCTGCCAAATTGTCCGCCTCCAGCCGCGCGCACAGGTCGGCATGGGCGACCATCAGCCGCGCCCCCGACAGGCGGATGGCATCGGCCAGCATCGCGCCCTTGAAGGCGGTGTTCATCGGGAAATGGATCGCCCCCAGGCTGGACAGGGCGAACCAGGTCACCAGCATCTCGCCCGAGTTCGGCTGCCAGTTGATCACCACATCGCCGCGCGCGACCCCCAGCCGGCGCAAGCCGGCGGCGGCCCGCAGGACCTTCTCGTGGAACTCGTGCCAGGTCCAGGTGCTGCCGTCGTCTTGGATCACCGCCGGCTGGTCCGGGCGCGCCGCCGCGTGCCGGGCCAGGATCCGCGAGATCGAACATTCCCCGTCCGCGGGCATCCGGTCCTCGAATCCGGGGGGATGACTGCATCCACCGCCCTCGACCCTCTTGTCCATGCGCCACCCCCTTTGCCCTCCGTCACACCCCTCTGATTAGGAAGGAGCTCGGCGCAGATCAACAATAGAGTTTACTTTATTGTCAGTTCAGCTAGCCTGCGCCACGGAGAATGGGAGGAAAGCAAGGAGTCGCTTTGACGCCTGCCGCCACATTGAGTTGAACGAAATTGCCACCGGGAGGGTGGAAGGGAGTGATCAAGATGAACAACTGGTTGAAAGCCGGTCTCATGGCTGCGGCTTGCCTGGCGGGCCCGGCGGTGGCGCAGGCGGATTTCCCCGAACGGGCGGTCACGCTGGTGGTCGCGCAGCCGGCGGGCGGGCCGTCGGACGTCTTTGCCCGCATCGTGGCCGAAAAGGCCGGCGCCATCCTCGGTCAGCCGATCGTGGTCGAGAACCGTCCCGGCGCCAACAGCATGGCCGCCTATGTGTCCATGTCGAATGCGCGGCCGGACGGCTATTCCGTCCTGCTGTCCACCTCGGGGGCGAATGCGTTCCCGGCCCTGTTCAAAAGCTTCACGCTGGATCTGGGCAAGGACCTGACGCCGGTGGCGCTGCTCTCCTCGGGTCCGCTGGCGGTCTTTGCCAATCCGAAAACGCCCTTCGACACGCTGGACGACCTGGTCGCCCATGCCAAGGCCCATCCCGGAGAGCTGAATTATGCCAATATCAGCGCCGGCTCGCTGCTGCCGGCCGAGATGCTGAAGCAGGCGACGGGCATCGATTTCGTGACCGTGAACTATAACGGCGGCGCCCCGTCCTATCAGGCGGTGATGACCGGAGAGGCGGATTTCCTGCTGACCACGCTGGGCGCGGGCAAGCCCATGGTTGATTCGGGACAGCTCAAGGCGATCTCGGTCAATACCGCGAAGCGCAGCGATCTGGCGCCCGACATTCCTGCGCTGGGGGAAAGCAAGGACCCGCAGATCGCCGCGATGGCCGAGTTCGGCGGCTTTGCCGAGGTCTGGTTCGCCATCGTCGGACCCAAGGGGCTGGACCCGGAAAACGCGCGCATCCTTGGCGAGGCGTTCCGCAAGGCGGTCGAGGATCCCCAGGTCTCCGAAAAGATCCGCACCGTGTCGCAGATGGTGCCGGCGCCTGCGGATGCCGCCGAGCTTGGCAAGCGCATCGAGGCCGAGCAGGCGCAATGGCTCGAGATCGCCAAGACGGCCGGCATCATGCCGCAATAGCGCGATGCTCCGCGAGGACCGCCCCAGCCCGGAAATCCTGCGCCTGACCCTGGACCGGCCCGATGCGCTGAATGCCATCGACAGCGAGACGGCGCAGCGGTTCGAGGCGGTCTTGCATCGCGCCGAGGCGGATGCGGCGACCAGGGTGGTGATCCTGACCGGCGCGAGCGAGCGGGCCTTTTGCAGCGGCGCCGACCTGAAAGAGGCGCATCAGCGCAAGGCGCGCCACTCGACCGGGCCGGGCGGGTTCTGCGGCCTGGTCTTTGCGCCGCGCACGAAGCCCTGGATCGCGGCGGTGAACGGCATCGCCGCCGGGGGCGGGTGCGAATTGGCCCTGGCCTGCGACGTCATCCTGGCCGCGGACAGCGCCCGCTTCTCGCTGCCCGAGGCGCAGCGCGGCATATTGGCGGCGGGCGGCGGCGCCTTCCGGATCGCGCGTCGCCTGCCGCCGGGTCTGGCCCTGGAGTTCCTGCTTTCGGGCGACGCCATGTCGGCTCCGGATGCGCTGGCTTACGGGCTGGTGGACCGCCTGGTCCCGGCGCCCGACCTGGCCGGCGCCGCCGTTGCCCTTGCCGAGCGGCTGGCCTCGGCCGCGCCGATGGCAGCGGCGGCCGCGCTTCGGTTGGTCCATGCCGCGACCCGCATGGACGAAGAGGCGCTGATCGCCATGACCCGAGAGGAGAGGCGGCGCCTGTTCCGCTCGCAGGACTGCCGCGAGGGGATCGCCGCCTTTGTCCAGCGCCGCAAGCCGCGCTGGACCGGAACCTAGACACCGATGACATGGGAGGAATGAACATGCACAAAGGTCTGCTCGTTGCCGCAGCCCTGTGGGCCGGCATGGCGTCAGCCGCGCTTGCAGAATATCCCGAGAAGCCCGTCCGCATCATCGTCGGATATGCCGCGGGCGGAGGAACCGACCTGACGGCGCGGCTGGTCGCGGAACACCTGTCCAGGCAGCTGGGCCAGCCGGTGGTGATCGAGAATCGGCCGGGCGGCGGCGGCGTGGTGGGCCGGCAATATGTCGCGGCCTCCAAGCCGGACGGCTATACGCTGCTGATCGATTCGTCGTCCTTTGCCGGCTATCCGGTGTTCACGGCATCGCCCCTGGTCGATGTGCAGCGCGACTTCGAACCGCTGTCCCTGCTGAACACCAACGAGGTGGTCCTGGTCGCCGATGCCAATTCCCCGTTCCGCAACCTGGCCGAACTGGCGCAATACGCCAAGGAGCATCCGGGAGAGCTGAACTTCGCCTCGAACGGGCCCGGCGTCACCCTGCTGTCGCTGGAGGCGATCAAGGACCGTTTCGACATCGACATCGTCAAGGTCGAATACAAAAGCTCGTCCGAGGCCTATGTCGCGCTGCTGGCGGGCGAGGTGGATCTGGGGATCTGGAACCTCAGCCGCATCAGGAACGATGTTGCCGCCGGCAAAGCCATTCCGGTCGCCGTCAGCGGCCGGATTGCGGACGACGCGCTGAAGGGGATCGAGAACGCCTCCGAGGTTTACGGCCCTGGGCTGGTCATCGCGTCCTACAACGCACTCTATGGTCCCGCCGGACTGCCGGATGAGGTGGAATCGCGGCTGGCGGAAGCCTTGCAGGCGATCAAGGCCGAGCCGGAGTTGCAAAGCCAGCTTGCCGCATTGGATCAGGAGCCGGTGTTTTCCGACGCCGCCACTCTGGCGGAACGGCGCGACGCCGATATTGCGAACTGGAGCGCCATCGCGCAAAAGGCCGGCATCGCCAAGCAATAGCCCTTCCGACGGGCACGGGGGGCCGGCGGCCCCTGCCCGTCAACCGCATAGCGCCGGTAGCAGACTGATGGGGGACCGCCGCGATGCCCCGTCTACACCCGGCCGGGACATGTGGTCCCGCCCGACCGGGTCTATCGGGTCAATAGGACTTGGGCAGGCCCAGCACCTTTTCCGAGATGAACGACAGGATCATCTGTTCGCTGACCGGGGCAAGGCGGTTGATCAGCACCTCGCGCAGCAGCCGCTCGACCTGGTATTCCTTGGCGTAGCCCATGCCGCCATGCGTCATCACCGCCTGCTGGCAGGCGGCATGTCCGGCGCGCCCGCCCAGCAGCTTGGCCGCATTGGCCTCGGCGCCGCAGGGTTTGCCATTGTCGTAAAGCCAGGCGGCCCGCTGCGCCATCAGATAGGCCGCTTCCAGATTGGCCCAGCATTCCGCCAACGGGTGCTGGATCCCCTGGTTCATGCCGATCGGCCGGCCGAACACCACCCGATCCACGGCATATTTGGCGGCGCGTTGCAGCGCGTCCTGGCCGATGCCGATGGCCTCCAGCGCGATCAGGATGCGTTCGGGGTTCAGGCTGTCCAGAAGATAGCGGAAGCCCTTGCCTTCCTCGCCGATGCGCTCGCCTTCGGGGATGAACACATTGTCGATGAAGGTCATGTTGGAATCGACCGCCGCGCGCCCGTGCTTGGGGATGCGCGTTACCTCGAAGCCCTCACGCTTCAGATCGGTGTAGAAGATCGTGATGCCGTCTGTGGGACGGGCGCAATCCTCCTTGCGGGCGGTGCGGGTCAGCAGCAGGATCTTGGTCGCTTCCTGCGCGGTCGAGGTCCAGATCTTGCGCCCCGAGACGCGATAGCCGCCCTCGACCTTCGTGGCGAAGGTCTTGATCGAGGTGGTGTCAAGCCCGGCGTCGGGCTCGGTCACGCCGAAGCACACCTTGTCCCTGCCCTCGACCAGGGCCGGGATCCAGGCGGACTTCTGTTCGTCGGTGCCATGCACCACGATCGGATGCGGGCCGAACATGTTGATGTGGATCGAGGAGGCGGCGGCCATGCCGCCCCCGCCGCGCGCAACCTCGTGCATGACCGTCGCCGCGGCGGTGACGCCCAGTCCGGCGCCGCCATATTCCTCGGGCATGGTCACGCCCAGCCAGCCGCCTTCGGCCATGGCCCGGTGGAATTCCTCGGGGAAACGGGCGTCGCGGTCACAGGCCGACCAGTATTCGTCATCGAAACGCGAGCAGACCGCCGCCACGCCGTCGCGGATGGCCGCGAGATCCTCGGTTGCATCTTCCATGCGGTAATTTTCCATCGCTCTGTTGCGCTCAGCGGGCGATCTTGAAGGACGAGTGTTCGCGGTCCCAGGTCTTTTCCGTCACGCCCCGGTCGCGCAGCGGCTCCTTGGTGATGCGGCCGTGCTGGTTGCGGGGGATTTCATCCACGAATTCGATATAACGCGGCACGAAGAAGTAAGGCGCCTTTTCGTTGATGAAGCGCGCAAGCGTCTCTTCGCACAGCGTGGCGTTGGGACGGCGGACGACCGCGACCATCAGTTCCGATTCGCTGTCGAGTTCCTCGGACTGGATGCCGAAGGCGGCGACATCCGCAACCTCGGGGTGCTGATCGCAGACCGCCTCGACCTCGAACATGGACAGGCTGCGGCCCTTGTAGCGGATATAGTCCTTCTTGCGGTCGGCGAAGTAGTAAAGCCCGTCCTCTTTCTTCACCGCCATGTCGCCGGTGTGGTGCCAAAGCGAGGACCAGGCTTCCAGCGTACGCTGCGGATCCTTGTAATAGCCCAGGAACAGGCAGCCCGGCTCCTTGGGGCGCACGCAGATTTCGCCCGCGGTGCCGTCGGGCACCCGGCAGTCGTCCTTGTCCAGCAGCGCGACCTCGTAACGGTCCACCGGCGTGCCCAGGATCGCGCCGGTGCGGTCTTCGCCCTTGTCGGGGGCGTTGAAGACGCGGAAGGTTTCCGAGGTGCCATAGCCCTGGCTCATGTCGTCGATGCCGAAACGCTTCTTGAACTTGGGGATCAGCTCGGCCGGCATCGGGATCGCCAGGAACCGTTTCAGCGGGTTGTCGGCGTCATCCTCGCGCGGGGGCTGCTTCCACAGGTAAATGTGCATGGCGCCCAGGGTAAAGGCGTGGGTCGCGCCATAGTGCCGGATGCGGTCCCAGAACTTCGAGACCGAGAAGCGCGCATCGATGGCGCAGCCGAGGCCATAGATCAGCGAGGTGTAGATGATGCCGGACCAGGCGCTGCCGAGGTAAAGCGGGGTGCAGGCATAAAGCACCTCGCCCGCCGTATAGCCGCGGTCCCAAGCCACGGCCTGCATCAGGATCGAGCTGTGGCTGTGCAGGATGCCCTTGGGCGTGCCGGTCGTGCCCGAGGACCACCAGCACTGCACCGGGTCAAGCCATTCGGCGCATTCCTCGATGGGGTCATTGGGACCATCCAGCCAGTCGGACACCGGCTTGCAAGCCACCTTGCCGGGCTTTTCGAGTTCGCCAAGGACGAACACCTTGGTCGCGCCGCCGGTGGTCGGCAGCGGCTCCAGCCGGTCGTAATAGGCGGCGTCCACGATCAGGACATCGGCCTCGGTCTTGCGCAGGGCGTCTTCCAGGAAGTCGGTGTGGAAATCGGTGTTGATGGTTGTGAACACCCCGCCCAGCCGAGCCGTGGCGAAAGCCAGCAGGACCGAGTCGATCGACGGGTCCACCAGCAACGTCACCGGATCGCCCTGCTTCACGCCCGCGGCGCGCAAGCCATGGGCATAGCGGTTCACGATGTCGTTCGATTCGGCAAAGGTCAGCTTGCGGTCGTCCGACATCAGCCAGACCTGATCGCCGATATGCTTGGCCTGGTCCGCCAGAACCTTGCCCACCACCCGGTTCTCACGTGGGCCCAGATCGTATTTTCTCATAAGCTCTCTCCCCCTTGAGAAAAGGAAGTGGCCCAACAGTCCATCGTCCGCTTCCTATAGATTTACAGGTATCGTGTATATCTCCTGCCCATGCAAGGGCAAGAGCCGGTCTTTACCCAAAAAGAGATATCTGTATTCAGGACCGCCATTAAGCAGCCGGCACCCGCAACGGCAAAGCCGGCGCACTGGGCGCCGGCCTGGTCGTTAGCAGGTGGCGGATCACCACTCCAGGTGCAGCTTCTCCACGTCGAGCAGCAGCGCGGAATGGACCTTGCTGCCGCCCTTGCCGATGCGGAACGGCGGCACGCGGCGCAGCCAGCTGGCCCAGGCGGTGTTCATCTCCTGCCGCGCCAGATGCATCCCGACGCAGAAATGCGGGCCGAAACCGAAGGCGACGTGGCGGTTGTTCGCCCGGCACAGGTTCAGCTCCTCGGGGTTGGAGAACTCGGCGGGGTCATAGTTCGCAACCGGCAGCGTATTGCGCACCCAGTCTCCGGCCTTCAGTTCCGCCCCGCCCAGCGTCGTGTCCTTCACCACGCGGCGGAAAGAATGCACGACCGTAAAGGCGCGCATCGTTTCCTCGATGGCGGCGGTGATGCTCTCGGGGTTGGCGCGCAGATTCGCCTGAATCTCGGGGTTCTCGGCCATATACTTGAACTGGAAGCCCAGCGTCGCGGTCGCCGTGTGGATGCCGCCCCCGAACAGCAGGAAGGACATGCCCATGATTTCCTGGTCGTTCATCGGCCTGCCGTCGATCTCGGTCTGGATCAGGCGCGAGATCACGTCTTCCTTGGGCGTCTTCTGCTTCTCGCGGATGTGGGCCCACATGATCTTGCCCAGATCCGACGCACCCGTCATCCGATCCTCGATCGTGGCGCCGTTGAACAGGCCATGCGCGCCTTTCAGCGTCTCGGGAAACAGGGCGCGGTCGATGCCCAGAAGGTCCATCACGATCAGGACCGGGAACGGCGCCGCGAACTCCTCGACGAACTCGCACGCGCCCCGGTCAATGAACTTGTCCATCAGCGCGTTGCAATGCTCGTCGATCCAGCCCTGCATCCCGCGCACCTGGCCCGGCCCGAACATCTTGTTCAGAACGCTACGGTATTTCTGGTGATCCGGCGGATCGACCTCGACCGGCAGCAGATCCCAGGTCTCGCCCATCAGGCGCGAGAACTGCGCGATCTTGCGGTTCGAGAACACGTCCGTGCTGTTGAGCAGCGTACGGATATCCTCGGCGCGGGTGGGAACCCAGTATCCGTTCGACCCGTCCGGACAGCGGTCGTTCGGGTTGAAGAAGATGCGCGGCCCCTGATGCAGCTTCGCCATCATCGCATGCGGGCAGACGTCCATCTCGGGATCGTTGGTCCAGTCGATGGGCTTGACCAGGTGCGGCGGCACGTGATCGGGAATCGTGGGCCTTTCGACCGCGATGGTACTATTCATGTTCCCCCCTGTAATTGCTAATGGTCGCCATGCTGCCACTCCTCCGAGGCCGCGCTTGGCTGCCGATTAGAGTAATCTAATTCCGACGGCCGGGCAAGCGCGTCCTTGTGCGACGATCTGCAGAACTCCGGGAACCAAGCGGGTATCGGCCGTTTGGTTTTCCATGTAGAAGGTGGAATTACGCCTTGCACCGCGCCGAGGGATGGCTATTGAAATAACTCAAATGCCGTCACAGACTAGACGCGGTTGCGCTCAGAGGGAGGAGTCATGGCACCCCAATCGAATTCCGGCGGACAGGCCTATCTTCCCCTCAAGGGGCTGCGGGTCATCGATCTCACCCTGCTTATTCCGGGCGATCTTGCAACCCGCAAGCTTGCCGATCTGGGGGCCGAGGTCGTCAAGATCGAGCCGCCCGGACCCGGCGACTATCTGCGCCACATTCCCCCGGCGACCGACGGGATGGGCGTCCACTTCTGGAACCTGAACCGCGGAAAGCGCAGCGTGGCGCTGGACCTGCGCGCGCCCGCCGATCGCGCCGTCTTCGACAGCCTCGCCGATGTGGCCGACGTCATCGTCGAGGTCTCGACCCCCGGCAAATACGATCGGCTGGGCATCGACTTCAAAGCCATGCGGGCCAAGCGCCCCGAGCTGGTGGTCTGCTCGATCAGCGGTTTCGGCCAGACCGGGCCCTGGGCGCTGCTGCCCTCGCACGGCATGAACATGGATGCGCTTGGCGGCAACGTCATCACCATCCCGCACAAGGGCGCGGTGGCGATGGACTATCGGCTCTCGACCAGCCTCGCCAGCGAGATGGGGGCGATGAACGCCGCCTTCTCGATCCTTGCCGCCGTGCATGGCGCCAGAACCGGCAAGGGCGGCGCCTGGATCGACGTGAGCTGCTGGGACGCAGGTTTCGAAATCCACCGCAGCGGGCTGGTGAAATCCATCAGCGGCCTCGACAAGACCATGCCCGACCTGCGGGATTCGGTGCTGTATGCGCCTTATGAATGCGCCGACGGCCGGCTGTTCATCTTTTGCGCCATCGAGCGGAAATTCTGGGAATCCTTCTGCCGCCTCGTCGGGCGCGAGGATCTGATGGCCCGCTGGCAAGGTCCCGAAGGCGGCGTGGACTACCGGATGGGCGACACCGAACTGCGCGCCGAGATGGAGCGCATCATGGCCGCCGAAACCAGCGAAGCCTGGTTCGAGAAATTCCTGGAACACCGCATCCCGGGCTGCCCGCTGTATGAAGAGCAGGATCTGCCACAACTGAACCACACCGCCTCGCGCGGGCTGATCCGGCACCAGGAGGGGGCGCCGCTGCCGATCATCGGCGACCCCGTGCGCTATCACTCGCACGACTGGCGTCCGGGGCTGGACCAGTCCCGGGCCCCCGCGCTGGATGCAGACCGCGAGGACGTGATCGCGGAATGGCTGGGCCAGGGCGATTCGGACAAGGCCGCCATCCGGGCGCTGCAACTGGGCTATGCGCACAGTTTCGACAGCCGAAACGCGGATGCCTTTGCGGCACTCTATACGCCCGACGCGGAAATCACGCAGCACACCGGCCATGTCTTCGCCGGCCATGACAAGCTGCGCAAGGCGGTCGAGCGGATGCCGCCTGCGAACGGCGGCTATCACCGGATCGGCGCGACCGAGATCGAGATCTCGGGCGAGACCGCCCAGGCCCGTTGCGCATATCTGGCGCGGACCGCCGACGGCCGCCTGGCCGAAGGTCACTATCAGGACACCTATCGCAAGACCGATCAGGGCTGGAAGATCGCCACGCGCGCCGTCTTCATCGACAGGTGGCTCGAAACCGGAGAGACCGGCCAGGCCTGAGCGCCAGCAAAGGAGGAGAGAACCATGTATATGAGCGACGCCAGCGACAGTCCTGGCATCTTCCGGGCAAGGGTGATCGGCAGCATCACCGGCTGCACCAACCCCGAAAGCGCCGAGCTTCTGCCGGACGGCGAGACCTTCGTGTTCGGGAACTGCGCCCTGATGGTCGGCCACCCGGCCTATCGCGGCGGCAAGGGGATCGTCTATCTGGACAAGCAGGCCTTCATCAGCCGGGCGAAGATCGTCAATCGCGATACCGTCGTGCTGGATGAGCGCAAGCTGATCGACGGCCTGACCGCGACGCTGGGCTGCGACGTGCTGCCGGTGGCGACGGACAATTTCCCCGCCGGCACCGTGTTCATCTGCGAAGGCGCCAACCCGATCACCGCGCCGGGCGGCGATTCGCTGTTCGACCCGGACACCACCTATCCCCGGCTGCTGGCCTTTGATCCGGTCGCGGGCAAGATCCTCGGCCAGATCCCCCTCGAGGAGGAGGGCGAGATCGGCCAGGTCTATAACCGCATCGACCAGCCGAACGGGCTGGCCATCAACGGCGCCGGCGACATCTTCTTTGGCGACATTCCCAACGGCAACCCGGTCAGCCAGCTGCCGCCCCCGGTGCCGTCGGCGATCTATCGCATTCCGCATGACGACATCGACTACATCTCGGACAACATGCGCAGCACCGGCGATGCGGTGCAGCGGATCCCGACGCCGGGCTTCGTGAACGGGCTGACCGTCTCCAAGGACGACGACACGCTGTGGATGGTCAGCTGCTCGGTCCATGACCCGGTCAAGGGCGGCTGCTACCGCATCACGCTGGAGGATTTCGAGGCCGGCGTTCAGCCCGAGCCCGTCATCAAGGGCCTGGGCATCATCGACGGCATCGCGGTCAGCAAGCGCGGCACCGTCTTTGCCTCGACCCCGCAATCGGGCGAGATCCACGCCTTTGGCAAGGACGGCAGCCATAAGGTGATCCGCATCGGCGACCAGGACGACAGGATCGTGCCGATGCCCGCGGATTTCAACATCTGCTATCCCAAGGCGCTGGACGGAGAGCCGGCGCTGCTGGTGACGGATATCGCCGTGGGCCGCGCACCGGAGACCGCCAGCGTCGTGGTGGTGGACATCACCGGCTTGTAACCTGCATCGGCGGCGGTAGGACAGTCGGCCTCGGGCCGGTCCCGCCGCGTCCGGGCGCAGCAAAAGGCGTGGCCGCACCGTGCCGCACCGCGCGCAAGCGCAATTCAAACCGAATGGGAATGATGCAATGAATGTTTCGGACGAAGCCGACCCGCTCTTGCGCAGCGGAGACATCATCACCGAAATCGTGGACCGGGTTCTGGTGATCCGCCTGAACCGTCCCGACAAGCTGAACGCGATGACGCGCGCGATGCTGAATGAACTGGGCGAGATCTTCACCCTGGCGGGTCAAGACCCGCGCATCCGCTCGCTGGTCCTGACCGGCACGGGCAAGGGATTCTGCGCGGGCGCCGATGTCGGCGGGCTGAAGGCATCCGCCGAACAGGATCTGGACGAGCGTCTGGCCGCCCGGCCGCGCTTCACGCCCCGCATGGTCGGGCTGTGGAAGCCAACGATCTGCGCCGTGAACGGGGTCTGCGCCGGCGCGGGGCTGCATTTCGTCTCGGACCTGGACATCGTGATCTGCAGCGAGAACGCGGCCTTCACCGATACCCATGTCAACGTGGGCCAGATCACGGCGATGGAGCCGATCGGCCTTGCGCGCCGGATGCCGCTGGGCTCGGTGCTGCGCATGGTCATCCTGGGCAAGGCCGAGCGGCTGACCCCGCAACAGGCGCTTGAGGCGCATCTGGTCAGCGAAATCCTGCCGGCCGATGCCCTGATGGATCGCGCGATGGAACTGGCCCGGATCGCGGCATCCGTGTCACCCGCGGCCGTGCAAGGGTCCCTGAAAGCGGTCTGGGGCAGTTTCGACATGCCGCTGGAAGACGCGCATACCATGGGCTTCGAGGAAGTGATGCGGCACCGCAATCACCCGGACGCTGCGGAAGGGCCGGCCGCCTTCCTGGAAAAGCGCGAACCCCGCTGGCAGGACTGATATGGAAGCGGTCCGCGGCAGGCGAAACGCCGTGACCGCCGGCCGCGCCAAGAGGATCTGGCCGCAGTCGGCAGCACTGCAAGGCTGGCGCTGTCGGCGCTCGCATTCCGACTTTGGCGGCAACAGAGACCATCGCCTTTCGCCGGCGCCGGGCCAGTGTCTCGCAGCGTGCAGCAAGCTTGCGCATGGCGCAAGGCGCGGACCGCAGCATTAGGAGGAAGGGAATGGCAAGGTTACCCGATCTGCTGACCGGCGAGGTCGATCTGCTGGAGCGCCGACTGGCGGAAGCCACCCCTCCGCCCGGAGAATTCGCCCGAATCGGCAATGATCTGTGGTGGTATCGGATCGCGCTGAACTTCCCCCCGAACGAGGTGAATGTCTGGGCCTTCGGCCCCCCCGATGACATCACCCTGATCGACACCGGCTTCAACCTGCCGAATGTCCACGACGGACTCGCGCGCTTCATTTCCGCCCTGCCCGGCCCGGTCCGCCGCGTCTTCGTGACCCATCACCACGCGGACCATATCGGCAATGCCGGATGGCTGTCGCGCAATTACGGGCTGCCCGTGTACATGGGGCGGCTGGAATGGATGATGGCACGGGTCGAGCAACTCGCCACGTTCGAGGCGCAGATCGCCAACCTGCGGCGGTTCTTCGCAAGCTGCGCAGTGCCCGAGGAATTCATGCAGGTGATCGAGACGCAACGACGCCCGATGTATCACACCAGTTCCGACCTGCCGCTGAACTATCATCCGGTCCAGAACCGGGAACGCTTTTCCACCGGCGCTGCCGAATGGGAAATCCGAGAGTATGGCGGCCATTCGCCGGCCCAGCATCTCTATTGGAATGCGCAGGGCCGAATCCTGTTCGGCAGCGATCACGTGCTTCCACGCATCGCCCCCTTCGTCGGCATCCATCCCGACGAGCCGGACGCCGATCCCGTCGCGGACTATCTCGACTCGCTTGCCGACCTCCGGGGACTGCCCGCCGAAACGCTGGTCCTGCCCTGCCACGGCCTGCCCTTCCGCGTCCTTCATGACCGTCTCGGCCGGCTGTCCTGGCATCACGAATACCGGATTAGCAAGGCCGAGGCCGCCTGCCGCGACCAGCCCGTCTCGGCCTTCGCGGTGGCGAAACGGGTGATCAACCGCCCGATCGACAAGGTCTCGGTGTGGGCGGCTGTCCGTAACGTGCAAGCATACTTGAACAATCTGTGTAACCGGCAAAGGATCAGAAGCATCCGGCAGCAGGACGGAACCCTTGCCTATATTGCCGCCTGACCTGCGACCGCACCAGGCCGACACGGCGACAGAATCTATTGAGATATCTGTTTGGATGGTTTAGCAGTGATGACAGAGTCTCACCGCGTGAATCCTACCCGGCACAAACACCCTGCCCCAGGCCAGGACGCGCGAAGGTCGTCTTCATGAGGAGGAGAAGCGATGAACCAGCACATCACGGCAGCCCCGGAGCACGTTCCGGCGGACCTCGTGGTTTCGTTCGATCAGTTGAACGGGCCAGAGATATTGGCTTTCCCGCCCACCGCCGCAAAGCGCGTCGCGAATGGCCGCCCGATCTTCTATTCGAACTACTATGGCGGCTACTGGGTGGTTGCGAACTACGAATATGCGCGGGAAGTATACCAGAACGCGGAGCTGTTTCAGCAATGGCCGAACGGCGTTCCGTTCAACCCCTTCAGCAAACTGTTCAAGCCGCTTTACCTGAACCCGCCGGAGCATGGAAAATGGCGCAAGGTGCTGACGCCGCTGTTCTCGCCGCGCGCCCTGCAAAAACAGGAAGACTTCATCCGCGGCATCGCCCGGGAACAGGTCGCCCTGCTTGCCCCGCGCGGCAAGGCCGAGCTGGTGCAGGATTATGCCGAAATCATTCCTTCGCGGATGTTCGGCTTCTTCCTCGGCCTGCCCATGGAGCGGTTTGAGGAATTCGCCCAGATGGGCTTTGACCTGATCTTCGGCCCCGCGCAGGCAATCAAGAACGGCGCGACGGCGGAACAGGCCAAGGCCGTCCGGGCCAAAGCCAATGCCGAGATCGACGAGTTCATTGCTCGGCTCATTCCCGAGCGCCGCAAGAATCCGGGCGACGATCTCGTTTCGATCCTGCTGGCCGGTGAGGTCGACGGCCAGCCGCTGAGCGAAGAGGACGTCATCAACATGACGACCCTGCTGTTCTTTGCGGGCACCGATACCACCCGCGCCGTGCTGACCTTTGCCTTCATGCATCTGGCCAACCATCACGAGTTGCGCGACCGGCTGGTTAACGATCCCGCTATCGTGAAGAACGCCTCGGAAGAACTGATCCGCCTGCACGGTTTCCACCTTTCCGCCCGGCAGCTGACCGAAGACGTCGAATTCCATGGCGTCCAGATGAAGAAGGGCGAGTTGGTGCTGCTTTCGACCGGCGCCGCCGGACGGGACGAGAACAAGTTCCCCGATGCGGAAACCGCCGATTTCGACCGCCGCAACGCCCACAGCCACCTGACCTTCGGCGCGGGCATCCACCGCTGCATCGGCTCGCATTCCGGCACCCTGCAACTGCGCATCGCGCTGGAAGAATTCCACAAGGTGATCAAGGACTATCACAACGACCCGGACGGGCAGCCGACCCGCTTCGTTGGCGGTCAGGGCAAGGTGATCCCGGAAAACCTGGACTTGGCCTGGACGCCGGTGCGCTGACCTGCCGATTGCCCTTCCCCTGGTGGTGTCCCGCCGGCTCTGGGAAGGGTCTGCCCCGGTCCGCGCATCCTGCCTGGACCGGCATCGGCCGCCAGGCCCGCGCCCTGCCGTTCCTCCCCGGCCGGGCGCGGGCTGGCTAGTTATCGTGCTGCGGATCAGGAGGCCGCCGCAGGCCGGCGTCCCGCCGCCGCACCGGCCCCTGGAACGAAACTGTCGCGGCGCATCCGCACGCGCGACAGGACCACGCGCGACAGACGTTGTCGCGGCCTGCACACTCCCGTTAGTCGACCTGTGCCTCAGCACTGAAAAGGAAGAAGCATGACCACCTGGATGGATAGGGAAAACCTGGACGTGAAGCCCACGATCCACATACCGGGCTACAAGTTCCGCACCATCATCCCTTATGGCGACGTTCTATACGACCCGCACCTGTGCAACTGGGTGGCGCCGGACGGCAGCGTCCCGATCTGCGATGTCGGCGGCCAGCCGCGCAACAGCGTCTTCGACCCGCATCACGGCCATGGCGCCATCTGGTGGCTGCGGCCCGACGACAGCCTGGAGCCCGCGGTTCCGTGGGGCCATGTTCACCTGGGGATGCCGATGTTCCCCCGCCGCGCCCCCGTGTCGTTCGGTCACTGGGCCGGGCACTTCCTGATCCTGGCCCAGCTGCATCCGGGCCGGCCCGGCGCGCATTGGGACCACGTGATCCATAAATGGGACGGCCGGAGCGATCAGTTCGAGATCTTTGCCATTCTGCCGCGCAACAATTCCGCCCAGGGCGAAGGCATCCCCTCGGCCCTGATCCCCGGCGAGTTCGGCCCCGAAGGCACGGAATACGAAGGTTCGTATTTCTGCACGGCGTTGCGCAACAACACGATCTATCGGATCCATGGCAACGGCCGCGCCGATTCGCACGTGATCCTGGACGGCGCCGACAACCCCTCGCTGCTGCCGCGCGCCTTCTGCTTTGGCAGCGACGACATCTTCCCGGACTATCCCGAGGTGCGGGGCAAGATGATCGTGGGCGGCGTGCCGAACACGAACTTCACTGCGACGGGCGACGACAACAAGGGGCGCGTGGTCGGGCAAGAGGTCGCCTTCCACGTGATCGAGAACGGGCGTTGCGCCGCCGAGCCCTTTCATGTCGGCAACCGGATGCTGGCCTTCCCGACCCGCGGCTCTGCCGATTTCGGCCCGCTGTCGAACGCGCTGCTCTATACCGACCACGGGTCGATCATGCAGTCGCAGTCGATCCGGGATTTCGTCGCTTATCCGCATGACGCCCAGATCCTGTATCGCAGCGAGGATGGCAGCCTGCAGCCCTTCATCACCGGGCTTCGCGGCGGGCGGAACGATTTCCAGTTCGCCGGCAACCGCCTGCTCATCACGAACTGGGGCAAGAGCTACTCGACCGGCGAGTTCCACGAAGCGGACGGCGCGATCTGGGAGGTGACCTACGATCCGGCCGCGGCCTGATCCTGGCAGCCACGGTTCCCCGCGGAACCGTGGCCGCAAGCAACATTTGCGCCGGCGCCCGGTCCAACCAGGCAGGGCGCCGGCCATTTCAAGCCGGCGGGGCCCGTTCAGATCGAAGCCGCTGCTGGCGGTTCGGCCCGTGAGTGGCGCGGAACGGAACGTGCTCCGGGCCGCCCAGCCGTCATTCCTGCCGGCCGGCAGCCAGAATGAACCGAGGAAAGGGTGGCAGACGCGGGGTTTCTGGCCTCGCAGCGCCGAAGAGCCCCCGCACCTGAAGCAAGGGCTCGATCCGATATGCGTCAGTCGCCTTCCGGAATGACCAGGCTCAACCCTTCCAGCTCGCTCGACATCGTGATCTGGCAGGACAGGCGCGAATTCTCGCGGCGGTGCAGACTCCCGTCCAGAAGATCGTTCTCGTCCTCCGTGATCGGCGGCATCTTGTCCATATAGGCCGGATCGCAATAGACGTGGCAGGTCGCGCAAGAGCAGCATCCACCGCAGGTGGCAAGAATGTCCTCGAAATCATTGTCCCGCAGCGTCTGCATCAGCGAGATGCCGTCCTCGGCGTCGATCTCGCGCGTTTCGCCCTGGCGGTCGGTTACAGTTATGCGGGTCATGGCTCCTCCTCGTCAGCTTCCAAAACATTTACTTCAATTGGCAGGCAATGCAATGCCCCCAATTCCGGCCGATCTTTCGCGACCGCGGCGCCCGCCCCCTCCTCCGACAAGGAAGCCGCCGTGAAATACGCGGTTCTCCGGCCGCACGCCCGGCATTCATGCACGATCCGCCCAAGCAGGGGCAGCGGAGCTTGATTCTATTAAGGTATCTCTATTGTGTTCCTGGGCGTAAGGCAATAAAGTCGGCGCCAAATTCGAGGAGTTGGGAAAATGACGATTCTTTCTGGTCGTGTCATCATGGTGACCGGCGGCGGCCGCGGGATCGGCCGCGAGTGCGCGCTGATCGCTGCGCAACTGGGCGCGAAGGTTCTCGTGAACGATCTTGGCGGTTCGATCTCGGGCGACGGGGCCGAGAAGTCGAACCCCGCGCAGCTTGTGGTCGATGAGATCGTGGCGGCGGGCGGCACCGCGGTCGCCAACAACGAAAGCGTCACGGAAATCGCCGCCGTGCGCCGCATGGTCGAACAGGCCAGGGACGAACTGGGCGGACTGCACGCGGTGGTCAACCCCGCCGGCATCCTGCGCGACAAGATCTTTCACAAGATGGACGAAGCGGACTGGGACAGCGTGATCCACGTTCACATGCGCGGTTCGTTCAACGTCGCCCGCTGCACCATCGAGCATTTCCGCGAGCAGCGCGACGGGAACTATGTCTATTTCAGCTCCACCTCGGGGCTGATCGGCAATGCCGGCCAAGCCAATTACGGCGCCGCCAAGATGGGCATCGCCGGCCTGTCGCGCATCCTGGCGATGGAGGGGCAGTCGCGCGGCATCCGCTCGAACGTCATCGCACCCTTCGCCTGGACCCGGATGCTGGACGGCGTGAAGCCTGCCGACGACGAAATGGCGGCGCGGCTGGAGCGGATGAAGAACACCATGCGTTCGGACCAGGTGGCGCGGTTCGCCCTGGCCCTCTGCGCGCCGGGCGCCGAGGCCAGCGGCCAGATTTTCGGCGTGCGCGGCGACGAGATCATGCTGTTCAGCCAGCCGCGCCCGATTCGCTCGGTTTCGCGCGTCGGCGGCTGGGAGGTCAAGGACATCCTCGATCACGGCCTGGGCGCGCTGGCGCCGTCCTATGTCGATCTGGGGGCCCCGTCTGCGGTCTTCCCATACGACCCGATCGGCTGAACACCACATTTACAGATTGGGTGCCGCAGCGATTCACACGCGTAAGTTTGTCGAAGCGGACTGCTCAAGCAAATCTGCATCTTGAACTTCACCTCACAGATTGCAGCATTTTTCTGGAGGAATCATGTCCGAGGACGAAATCGTCATCCTGTCCGGCGCGCGCACGGCCATCGGCACCTTCGGCGGCAGCCTGGCGGGCGTGCCTCCGATCCAGCTGGCCGCGACCGTGACCCGCGCCGCGATCGAGCGCGCCGGCATCGGCGCCGATCGCATCGGCACCGTGGTCTTCGGCCATGTGCTGAACACCGAGCCGCGCGACATGTATCTGTCGCGCGTGGCGATGCTGGAAGCCGGGGTGCCCGACACCACGCCGGCGATGAACGTGAACCGGCTCTGCGGCTCGGGCGCGCAGGCCATCGTCTCGGCCGCGCAGTCGCTCATGCTGGGCGATGCGGATTTCGCCGTGGCGGGCGGCGCGGAAGCGATGAGCCGCGCCCCCTATGCCGTGCCCGCCGCGCGGTTCGGCGCCAAGATGGGCGACGTGCAGATGCTCGACATGATGGTCGGGGCGCTGACCTGCCCGATGGGCACCGGCCATATGGGCGTGACGGCCGAGAACGTGGCGCGCGAACATGACATCTCGCGCCGGGCGCAGGACGAATTCGCGCTGGAAAGCCAGAAGCGCGCCGCCGCCGCCATCGCCGAGGGCCGCTTCAAGGAGCAGATCGTCCCCATCGAGATCAAGACCCGCAAGGGCGTCGTGGCCTTCGACACCGACGAGCATCCGAAAGCCACCGATCTCGAGAAACTGGCCGGGCTGAAGGCGGTGTTCCAGAAGGACGGCACGGTGACGGCCGGCAATGCCTCGGGCATCAACGACGGCGCGGCGGCGCTGGTGCTGGCCCGGGCCGATGCGGCCAGGGCGGCCGGTGCGACGCCGCTGTTTCGCGTGCTGGGCTATGCGGTCGCGGGCGTGCGCCCCGAGGTCATGGGCATCGGCCCGGTGCCCGCGGTCCAGGCGTTGCTGCAACGCACCGGCTTGAAGGCCGGCGATTTCGACGTGATCGAATCGAACGAGGCTTTCGCGGCGCAGGCGCTGGCAGTGAACAAGGGCCTGGGCTTCGACCCCGCCCGGGTGAACCCGAACGGCGGCGCCATCGCGCTCGGCCATCCCGTCGGTGCCACCGGCGCCATCGTCACCGTCAAGGCGATGTATGAACTGCTGCGAACCGGCGGTCGCAAGGCGCTGATCACCATGTGCATCGGCGGCGGCCAGGGCATTGCGCTGGCGATCGAGCGGATCTGACATGCCGCGGGAGTATTTGGAAAACGGTGAAAGGACAGGGGAAGGCGCCCCGTTTCACCGTTTGACAAATGCTCCGTGACGCATACCGCATGCCTTTGAGAGATATCGCACAAAAGCTACCCAGAGCATCTTTCGCTTGCTCCAATAGAGATAACTCTTTATGACTCCTTTTGAGAAACAGGTCGGGCGATTACCCCTGCCCAATGTTCCCTGAAAGGGCCGATTGTAGGAGACTGCACAACATGAAGCTGAGCTACTCTGCCGAGTACGAAGCGTTTCGCGACGAAGTCAGGCGCTTTCTTGCGGAAGAATGGTCGCGAGAGAAAGCAACGCAACGCGAATCCGGCGCCGAGTTCGTCCGCTCCTTCCGTGCCAAGGCCACCGGAAAGGGATACCTCTACCGCGGAATCCCGTGTCGTTTCGGCGGCAGCGAACAGCCCGCCGATGTCATCAAGGCGCAGATCATCTCCGAGGCCTTCGCCGAGGCCGGCGCGGCGGGCGAAGTGCCCGGCATCGGCATGATGATGCTCGTCCCCACCCTGCTGGAGGTTGGAAGCGAGGAGCAAAAGGAGATGTTCGTCGCCAAGACCGTGGCGGGAGACTACAAATGGGCGCAAGGCTATTCCGAGCCTGGCTCGGGCTCGGACCTTGCGTCGCTGCGTTCGACGGCCGTGGTCGATGGCGATGAATGGGTCATCAACGGCCACAAGATCTGGACGACGCGCGCGCAGGACGCGAACTACATGTTCGCCCTGCTGCGCACGGAACCGGATGCGCCGAAACATGCCGGCCTGTCCTACATCCTGCTGGACTTCAAGCAGCCGGGCGTGACCGTGCGGCCGATCAGGCAGATCAACGGTGACCAGGAATTCTGCGAGGTGTTTCTGGACAATGTGCGCACGCCGCTGTCCTGGACCGTCGGCAAGCGCGGCGAAGGCTGGGCGGTGTCCAAGGTCAATCTGAAGCATGAACGCAATGCCGTGGGGTCCTCGGGCCGCTCGGGCCCGGTGTTCCGCAGCCTGATCCGCCTTGCCAAGGAGGTCGAGATCGACGGCCAGCCCGCGATCAAGCATCCCGCCATCCGCGGCAAGCTGGTCGAGGTCGAGGGCTATCTGAAATCGCAGCTCTATTCCGGCTACTATCAGCTGACCCTGAACGCGCGGGGCGAGACGGCGCCGCTGCTGGGCATGACCAACAAGCTGACCACCACCAATGCCCTGCAAGCCATGGCGGACATCGCCACCGAGATCCTGGATGCCGCAGGCCTGCGCGCGCCCGGCCGGCAGGCGGGCAAGCGGCCCGGAATCGAGCGCTGGAACAACCAGATCCTGGGCTCTCTGGGCCTGTCGATCGCGGGCGGCACCTCGAACATTCAGCGGAACATCATCTCGGAGCGCGGGCTGGGCCTGCCCCGCCAGGAAGCGCAGGACTAAGCCATGCATTTCGATCTGACCGACGAACAGAAGTCGATTCGTGAAACCATCGGCCGACTCCTGACAGACCGCCTGGACATGACCAGGGCGCTGGCGCTCAGCAATGCCGGCGGGCTCGATCCTGAACTGTGGCGCGAGGCCGCGGACCTTGGCGTCACCTCGGTTCTGGTGGGTGAGGATGACGGCGGGCTGGGCATGGACCTGCTGACCCTTGCCGTGATCGGCGAGGAGCTGGGCCGCGCCGCCGCCGGTCTGCCCGTGGCCGAAACCGCCCTTGCCGCCTGGGCCGTCGCCCGGTTCGGCAGCGAGGCGCAAAAGGCGCAATGGCTGGAACGGCTGGCGACCGGGGCTGCGGTCGGCGCGCTGGCCCTTGCGCAAGAGGGTGTCCGGCCCGATCCGCGGAACTGGAGCCTGACAGAAGGGTCCGCGACCGGGGCCTTCTATCCTGTGGCCTGGGCCGGGCAAGCGGACGTGCTGATCATCGGGCTGGCGGATGGTCGGCTGGGCCTGATCGCCGCCGATGCGCCGGGCGTCACCATCACCGAGGCCGATCCGCTGGACCGGACCCGGCCGCACGCGACCGTGCAGCTGGACGGCGCCGCGGTCGAGGCGCTGCCGGGTTCGGCCGAGGCCGGGGCGCTGCTGTTCGACGCGGTGCTGGTGATCCTGGCCGCCGACGCCTATGGCGCCGCCAAGCGCAGCATCGAGATCGCCACCGACTATGCCAAGGAACGCAAGCAGTTCGACCGGCTGATCGGCTCGTTCCAGGCGGTGAAGCACCAGCTGGCCAATCTGGTGGTCGAGATCGAGCCGTCGCGCGCCTTGGTCTGGTATGCCGCCCACGCCTGGGACGCGATTCCCGAGGACCGCAGCCGCGCCGCAGCGCTGGCGAAGTCGCATCTGGGCAGCGTTGCGGTCCGCACCACCCGGCTGACCGTCGAGCTGCATGGCGGCATCGGCTACACCTGGGACTATCCGCTGCATCTGTGGCTCAAGCGGACCATGTTCGACAAAAGCTATCTGGGGCTGCCCAGCCATCACGCCCAACGCGCCGCCGATCTGGCGGGTTGGTGAACCGGGCGGCAGGGTTCTGCGCCCTGCCCCGTCGGAACCGCAATCGCGCGGGGGGTTCTGCGGAAGCCCCCGTGTTTTTTCTGGTGCCCCGCCTTTGCGGGACCGCATGACGCCAAGGAGGGTGAAAGGGACATGCCCGCAGCTTTGCTGTTCGATTTCGATGAAAAGACCGGCATCGCCCGGCTGCTGTTCAACCGCCCCGAGGTGCTGAACGCCATCGACCTGGACATGGCCCGCGCCATCCGGGATGCCGTCTCGGCGCTGGCCGCGTTGACCGGGTTGCGTTGCATCGTGCTGGCGGGGAATGGCCGCGCCTTCATGGCCGGCGGCGATGTCGCCGGCTTTTCCGGGGCCACCGAGGATGTGCGCGCCTGCCTGAACGATCTGCTGGACGCCCTGATCCCGGCCATTACCGGAATGCGGGCGCTGAATGTGCCCATTGTCGCCGGCGTGCGCGGAGTCGCCGCCGGGGCCGGGCTGAGCCTCGCGCTTTCCGCCGATCTGGTTCTGGCCGAGGAAGGCGCACGCTTCCTGATGGCCTATGACCGGATCGGCGCCGTGGCGGATTGCGGCGGCAGCTGGTTCCTGCCGCTGAAGGTCGGGACCGGCCGCGCGGCCGAGCTGATGCTTCTGTCCCGCACCCTGACCGCGGCCGAGGCCGGGCAATGGGGCATCGTGAACAGGGTGGTCGCGGATGATGCGTTCGATGCCGCGCTGGACGACCTGGTCCGCACGGTGGCGGCCGGTCCGACGCGCAGCTTTGCCGCCCACCGCCGGCTTGTCGAAAGCCTGGCTGGCCACGGCCTGGCCGAGCATATGGAACGCGAACGGGCCGCTTTCCTGGCGTTGATGGGAACCGATGATTTCCGCGAGGGGGTTTCCGCCTTCCTTGGCAAGCGCAAGGCCGATTTCCGGGGTCGCTGACTCGCGCCGTCCGGATGGGGCGCCGGATCGGTGCCCCACCCTTGCCGGTTTCAGGCCGCGCGGGCCTCTGCGCCCTTTTCCGCTTCCATCAGGTCGCAAAGCCGCCACGCGACAGCAGCCACCGGGCCGGTGGTGTTGGCGGCCACGATGGCCGGGAAGGACGACGCATCCACGACACGCAGCCCCTCGACGCCCTTGACACGCATATGGCCGTCAAGCGGCGCCTCGGCGTCTGCGCCCATACGGACCGTGCCGCAGGTATGGTACCCCCAGGCGCCGTTCTTCCGGACATAGGCCAGGATGTCCTCGTCCGACGCGACCGATGGCCCGGGCATGGTTTCCTTCACCACATAGTTCGACAGCGGCGGGGTTGCGAACAGCTTGCGCACATAGCGCACCATCGAGACGACGATGGCCTGGTCGTGTTCGGTCGTCACCGCGTTCAGGACAAGCTCGGGCATCACATGCGGATCGGCCGAGCGCAGCCGCACCGTGCCGGTGCTGGTCGGGCGTCCCGGATAGATCAGGCAATAGGCACCCGGCTCGGCCTCGAAGGCAACCTTGCCCTTGTCGAAGACGCGCGAATAGGACGAGATGAACAGCTGGCTGTCGGCGGTCACGGATTGCGGATGTGTCTTGGCAAAGCCCACCAGCTCATGCGGCCCACAGGCCATCAGCCCGCGCTTGAACAGGAAATAGTTCAGCGCATGCCACCACAGCTTCGGCGGCTCGAACTCGCGGTTCAGCCCCTTGGTGTTGCGGATGCGGAACTGCAGCTGCGCGCCGTAATGCTCCTGCAGATTCTCGCCCACGCCGGGACTGTCGTGCAGAACCTCGATGCCGTGGTCCTTCAGATGCGCCGCCGGGCCGATGCCGCTGAGCATCAGGATTTTCGGGCTCTCGAACGCACCGGCGCAAAGCACGACCTCGCGGTTGGCGCGATAGACGACGCGGCCGCCGGGGCCGTCGCATTCCACGCCCACGGCCCGCCGGCCCTCGAAGATCACCCGTCGGGCGACGGTCGAGGTCACGACCGAGACGTTGGGCCGTTGCATCGCCGGACGCAGGAAGGCGTCGGCGGCGCTGAACCGCTTGCCGTCCTTGATCATCTGGCAGGCCCAGCCGATGCCGACCTGGTCCTCGCGGTTCATGTCGTCCCGCGCCGGCATGTCCAGCGCCGGCCCGGCCTTCAGCACCGCGTCGCCGAATTCGGTGCGCAGCGGAGTCACGCCCACATGCAAGGGACCGCCCGAGCCGCGCAGCTCGTCCCGACCCAGCTCGTGGTCCTCGATCTCCTGGAAGGCCTTCTTCATCGCCTGCCAGTTCCAGCCCTTGGCCCCCAGCCGTTCCCAGTTGTCGTAATCGTCGGGATTGCCGCGGGTATAGACCATCCCGTTGATCGAGGTCGATCCGCCCAGGGTGCGGCCGCGCGCCCAGTAGTGCTCGCGACCGGCATCATCCTTTTCGCTCTTGTAGATGTTCGAGAATTTCCCGCCGCCCAGCAGCTTGGCAATGCCCTTCGGCATGGTGATCAGCCAGTTCTTGTCGGGAACCCCCGCCTCGATCACCAGCACCGTCGCCTTGCCGTCACGGGACAGCCGGTCGGCCATGACCGAGCCGCCCGGACCCGAACCGACGATGACATAATCATGCGCTTCGGCCATCAGAGCATCTCCTCGGTAACGCCTTCCAGGGTCTTGACCTCGGTAAAGAGCGTCAGGCCCTCGCGGCTGTTCTCGCGGCCGATGCCCGAAGCCTTGAAGCCGCCAAAGGGCAGCATCGGGTCGATGTAGAAGGTGTTGTAGCCGATGGTGCCGGTCCTGATCCGGCGCGCGGCGGCGATGCCGCGGACGGGGTCCTCGCTGAACACGGCGCCGCCCAGACCATAATCCGAATCATTGGCGATGGCGATCGCGGTCTCGTCGTCGCCGTCATAGGGGATGACGACGCCGACCGGGCCGAAGATTTCCTCGGCGGCGATCTTCATGTGGTTGTCCACATCGGCGAACAGCGTCGGCTCGACGAACCAGCCGCGGTTCAGCCCCGCCGGCCTGCCGCCGCCCTGGATCAGGCGCGCGCCCTGGCTGCGGCCGGCCTCGATATAGCTTTCGACGCGGGCACGCTGACGCTCGGCCACCATCGGTCCGACATCGGTCACGGGATCCGAGGGATCGCCGGTGACGAGCTTGGCCATCTCGGCCTGGATCGCATCGACGAATTCCTGCTGGCGCGCGCGCGGCACCACCACGCGGGTCAGCGCGGCGCAGGCCTGGCCGCTGTTGAACGCCAGGCCCTGATGCACGACACGCGGCGCCAGCTTGGCCGGATCCGCATCGCTCAGCGCCACCGCCGCCGACTTGCCGCCCAGTTCCAGCGAGACGCGGCGCAGGTCATGGCCGCAGATCTCGCCGATGCGGCGACCCGCGGCGGTCGAGCCGGTGAAGGCGACCTTGTCCACGCCGCGGTGGCGGACCAGATGCTCGCCCACCTCGCGCCCGCCGGGAACCAGGTTGAACACGCCCGGCGGCATCCCCGCGGCCTCGCAGGCGGCCGCCAGCACATAGGCGTCAAGCGGCGCCTCCGGCGAGGGTTTCGAGACCATTGTGCAGCCGGCCACCAGCGCGGGCGCGAATTTCATCAGCAGCAGGTGCAGTGGCCCGTTCCAGGGCGTGATCGACGCGACCACGCCGACGGGTTCCCGAAGCACCAGCGCCGGGCCAAGCAGCCCCTGCCGGGTTTCGACGAAGGGGAATTCCCGCGACAGCTCGACGTATTTGCGAATCATCAGCGCCGGCATCGGCGCGGCCGGGGCCATGCGCTTGATCGGCCCCCCCATTTCCAGCGAGATGAGCTTGACCGTCATCTCGCCATGTTCCTGCATGTAGTCGGCGACCTTGAGCAGGATCGCCCCGCGCTCCTCGACCGTCATCCGGGGCCAGGGGCCCTGGTCGAAGGCGGCACGCGCCGCGGCCACCGCATCGTCGATGTCCGCGGTGGTGCCGGCGGGAACCTTGCCGCAGACCTCTTCGGTGACGGGCGAGATGATCTCGATGATGTCCGCGCCCTTGGGCTTCACCCACTGGCCGTTGATGTAAAACTTGTCCTGCACTGTCGGCAGCATGCTGTCCCTCCCTTGGCCTTCCAAAAGCGGGCGACGATAGCGCCCGCACTCACCTGCAAAAGAGTAAACTCTAATGTGGATAGTGTTGACAAGCCCTTATGCGCGGCAAACCCCGCCGCGGCCTAGTCGGCGTCCGCCTGCCGCAGGACGTATCCAAGCCCGGCCACGACCAGCAGGCCCAGCCCGGCGATCTGCATGGCCGGCCCGGTGCCGAAATGCTGCGTGACCACGCCCCAGATCCAGCCGCCGAACGCGATGCCGCCGAATGCCGCCATGAAGGCAATGGCCATCACCCTGGCCTTGAGCGCCGGCGTGGCCAGCAGCTGGGCGGCGACGACGTTCACCGACAGGACCGAGGACCAGGCACCGCCGCCCAGCACGAAGGCGGGCACCACGATCCAGAAATTGGTGAAATAGGGCACCAGCAGGTGGGGCAGCCCCATCGCCACCGTGCCCACCGCCAGAAACGCCGCCGTTCCCATGCGGTTGCGCAGCGGCGCCATCAGCAGCGCGCCCAGGAATGCACCGACGCCCAGCATCCCGAAAAGCAGGCCGTATGTGCCGGCGTCATGCCCCAGGTCCTGGCGTGCCAGCAAGGGCAGCAGGCTGAAGACGGCGGTGCCGAACAGAGTGAAGGCACAGCTGCGCAGCATCACCACGCGAAGCGGCGACGAGCCCGCCACGTAGATGAAGCCGTCCAGCATCGCGCGCGAAAAGCCCGAATGGGTGCGCGCCCCGGGCTGTGCCGGTTTCCAGACCGCCAGCACGCCCAGCATGGGCAGATGGAAGAAGGCCGCGATCAGGAAGGTCGTCGGCGTATCGAGCCAGACGAGCAGGATGCCGGCGATGGCCGGCCCGATGGCGCGCGAGCCGTTGGCGGCGACCGTGTTCAGCGCCACCGCGGCAGGGATCTCGGACTCGGGCACGAAATCCCCCAGCGAGGCGTGCAGCACCGGCAGCCGAACGGCCGAGCCGCTGTGCACCAGCACCGTCAGCGTCAGCAGGATGGCCGGGGTGACCAGCCCGCCCCACCCCAGCAGCGCAAGCCCCAGGGTCGCGGCGAACATCATGCAGTAGCTGAAGAAAAGCGTGTTGCGCCGGCTCCACAGGTCGGCCACCGCGCCCGCGGGCAGGGAAAGCAGCAGGACCGGCACCGCTGTCGCCGACTGGACGAGCGCAACCATGTCGGCGTCGTCGGTCAAGGTCGTCATGTGCCACGCCGCCGCCGCAAGCTGCATCCAGACCGCAAAGAACGACAGGACGCAGCAGAACCACAGCGCGAGGAACATCGGCCGCAGCAGCGGCTTGAACGTTTCCATGTAGAACCTTCTCGCTTGCACGAAACCGGGGCGGCCCCGGCCTCTTTTCCTCCCCGGCCCGGCAGGAATTGCCCTGGAGGCGCCGGCCGCGATGGCTGCGGAAGCCGGCGCCAAAATCCGGCAGGCGAAGAAAGCGCAGCCTCACCGAATCTTCTTACGGCCCGAAAACAGTTACTTCAATAGAGATGTTCTTGCCGCCACGCCGCCGGGACGCAGCGGGGCATGACGGGACCGCTGCCGCGCGGCAGGCCCGCGGCCGGTGGCGGGGCGCCGGTAAGCCGCGCCCCTTCGACAACTCGGGGTTCCGGCGCGCGGCCCTGAGGCGGGCTGGCCGGCCGGCCGGGACCGCGCCCGTCTCATAGCACCTCGAACAGCGCGGCTGCACCCTGGCCGCCGCCGATGCACATGGTGACGACGGCGTATTTCGCCTTGCGCCGCCGACCTTCGATCAGCGCGTGGCCGGTCATCCTGGCGCCGGACATGCCATAGGGATGCCCGACCGAGATCGCGCCGCCATCGACGTTCAGCCGGTCCATGGGGATGCCCAGCACATCGGCGCAATACAGCACCTGGCTGGCAAAAGCCTCGTTCAGTTCCCACAAATCGATGTCCGAGACCTTGAGCCCGGCGCGGTCCAGCAGCCGCGGCACGGCATGGATCGGCCCCACCCCCATCTCGTCCGGCTCGCAGCCGGCGGCGGCAAAGCCGCGGAACAGGCCCAAGGGGGCGATGCCGCGCCGCGCCGCCTCGTCCGCCGCCATCAGCACGCAGGCGCTGGCGCCGTCCGAAAGCTGCGAGGCGTTGCCCGCCGTCACCGTTCCGTCCTCGCGCACCGGCTTCAGGGCGCCCAGGTCGGCGGCGGTGGTGCCGGGCCGGTTGCCCTCGTCCCGCGCCAGCACGACGTCCTCGAAACGCTCGGCGCCGGTGTCCTTGTCCACGACCTTGCGCACCGAGGGCAGCGGCACGATCTCGTCATCGAAACGGCCTTCGGCCTGGGCGGCGGCGGTCCGCTGCTGGCTGGTCAGGGCATAGTGGTCCTGCCGCTCGCGTCCGATGCCATAGCGGCTGGCGACCACCTCGGCCGTGTCCAGCATCGGCATGTAGATCGTGGGCCGGTTCTGTTCCAGCCAGGGGTCGCGGGCGTAATACAGGTTGGTGTGGTCATTCTGGACCAGGCTGATCGATTCGACCCCCGCCGCGACCGCGACGTCCAGGCTGCCGTCCATGATGCGATGCGCCGCGCCCAGGATCGCCTGCAGCCCCGAGGCGCATTGCCGCGACACCGTGGCCGCCGGCACCGACACCGGGAAACCCGCCCGCATCGCGACGATGCGGGCCAGGTTGTTGCCCTGGGTCGCCTCGGGCCGGCCGCAGCCCAGCACCAGTTCGCCCACTTCCGCGGCCTCCAGTTCCGCGCGTTCAAGGGCATGATGGACCGCATGGGCCGCAAGCGTCGGCGCATGGGTGTTGTTGAAGGCGCCCCGGTAAGCCTTGCCTATCGGGGTCCTGGCGGTCGATACGATGACGACATCGCGCATGGCTCTTCCCATTCAATTAGTTGTTTTCTTGCTTTCACGGCCATACTCGCAGCATTTCGCTTGAAAATGCAAGGACGCGCCTTATTAGAGATATATCTATGGCCGCATCGCGGCCGGATGGGATTTCCTTGCTGCGGGAGGTAAGACGATGGACAGCGCTGGCACCGACAAGACGGTCAAATTCGCAAGAGACGGTAATATCGCGATCCTGACCATCGACAACCCGCCGGTGAACGCCGGCTCGCCGCAGGTCAAGGCGGACCTGACCGAGGCGGTGGCCCGCTGTCTCGACACCGCCGGCCTGACCGCGGTGGTGCTGGTCGGTGCGGGTGGCACCTTCATCGCGGGCGCTGATCTCAAGGAATTCGAGAATCGGACCGTGCCGCCGGTCCTGCCCGACCTGCTCAAGCGCATGGATGCGGCGGCCATTCCCTTCATCTGCGCCATCGACGGCAGCGCCTTGGGCGGCGGCTTCGAGGTGGCGCTTGGCTGCGACTATCGCTTGGCCACGGCCACGGCCACCGTCGGCCTGCCCGAGGTCACGCTGGGCATCGTCCCCGGCGCCGGTGGTACCCAGCGCCTGCCCCGGCTGACCGGCATGCCCACCGCCATCGAACTGATCGTTTCGGGCCGCCACGTTCCGGCGCCCGAAGCGCTGCGCCTGGGCATGATCGACCGCATCGTCGAGGGCGACCTGCTGCAGGCCGCTCTGGCCTTTGCCCGCGAACTGCCGCCGCGCCGGCGGCTGCTGCAGGAGACCGTTCCGCCGGCTGCCGAGGCCGAGATTGCCGCCGCCGAGCAGGCCGTGCTGCGCAAGGCCAAGCGCAATCCCGCCGCGACCGAGGCCGCCCGCCTGGTGCGCCTTTCGGTGCAGACCTCCGCCGAGGAGGCCCTGGCCGAGGAACGTGCCGTCTTCACCCGCCTGCGGCTGTCGAACGAGGCCCGCGCCCTGCGCCACCTGTTCTTCGCCGAGCGCAAGTCCGGCCGCATCCCCGGCGTCTCGGGCCGGTCCGAGCGCCAGATTCGCAAGGTCGGCATCATCGGTTCGGGCACCATGGGCGCCGGCATCGCCATTGCGGCTGCACGCGCCGGCTATGACGTGACCGTGGTCGAGCGCGATGCGGATTCGGCCCGTCAGGGCACGCAGCGCATCGCCCAGATCGCCGGCGAACAGGGTCCCGCGCTGGAGGTGCGTTCGGACATGGGGCTGCTCGCCGATGTCGACCTGATCGTCGAGGCCGCTTTCGAGGACATGGGCGTCAAGAAGGACCTGTTCGCCAGTCTGGACGCCATCGCCAGACCCGGCGCGATCATCGCCTCGAACACCTCTTATCTGGACGTGAACGTGCTGGCGCGCTGCACCTCGCGCCCTGGCGATGTGCTGGGCCTGCATTTCTTCAGCCCCGCGCATATCATGAAGCTGATCGAGATCGTGCGCACCGACCTGGTCACGCCCGACACGCTGAAGGCCGGGCTGGGCTTTGCCAAGACGCTGGGCAAGATCCCGATCATCGCCGGGGTCTGCGACGGCTTTGTCGGCAACCGCATCTTTGCGGTCTATCGCAACCAGTGCAGCTTCATGATGGAGGACGGCACGCTGCCCGACCGGATCGACCAGGCGCTGCAGAAATTCGGCTGGGCGATGGGACCATTCGCGGTCTCGGATCTGGTGGGGCTGGACATCGACTGGGCCGGGCGCAAGCGCCGGGCGCCGACCCGACACCCGCAGGCCCGCTATGTCGCGGTCGCCGACCGCCTCTGCGAAGAGGGCAACTTCGGCCGCAAGACCAGCAAGGGCTGGTATGTCTATGATAACGGCAAGTCCACCGGCCTGAACCCGGATGTGCCGGGCTATCTGGAGGCCGAGCGCAAGGCCAAGGACCTGCCCCGCATCGACCGCGACGACGACGCGATCGCCTTGCGCGCGCTGGCCTCGCTGGTGAACGAGGCCTGCCTGACCATCGAAGACGGCATCGCGCAACGCGCCTCGGACATCGACGTAGCCTTTACCCGCGGCTATGGCTTCCCGCGGGACCGCGGCGGCCCGATGTTCGCCGCCGACCTGATCGGGGCCGACAAGGTCCTGGCGGATGTAGAGCAACTGGTGGCCGAGAACGGCGTGGGCTGGCACATGTCCCGCCTGCTGCGCGAGACGGTCGCCGCGGGCAAGAAGCTGGCCGACATCGGAGCGGCCTGAACCTTGGAAAGGGGCGCCTCGGCAGAGGCGCCCTTTTGCTTCGCCTGCCCGGCCACCGAGGCGTGACAGGCAAAAGCGGCGAGCGGCATCTGTCTTGCGAAACGACGAGGCGGGACAACGGGAATTCCGGCATTGCAAAGACTTGGGGGGAAAATGAGACATCTGAACATCTGCGTCGCACCGCTTGCCCTGGTGCTGGCCTTCGGCAGCCCGGCGCTGGGACGTGAGCTGGTCTACAGTTCGCCGGTGCCGGATTCGCACCTGATGAACTCGGCCGTGGCCCGGCGGGCTTTCACCCATATCGAGGAACAGGCGCCCGACACGCGCATCCAGCTCTCCACCGGCGGGATGCTCGCCAGTTTCCAGGATGCGCTGGCTTCGGTTGGCCAAGGGGCCATCGACGGGTCGATTCTGAACTTCAACTACTACCCCTCGGATCTGGCGGCGACCGTGTTCCTGGCCGAACTCAACGCCGAGAACCCGCTGGAAGCCGGCCCGGCGATGACCGAGACCATGCTGCTCCACTGTCCGCAATGCCTTGAGGAGCAAAAGCGGGCCGGGGTGATTGCGCTGCACAACGTCTCGACGGACCCGTCGATCATCATGTGTCACGACAAGCGGGTCGAGACGCTGGACGAGTTCAAGGGGTTGAAGGTGCGCGGGCTCGGCTCGATGGCTGGAACCGTGGCGGCGTTGGGTGCGGTCCCGGTCAATATCCCCGCCAACGAGGTTTACCAGGCGCTCCAGCACGGCCAGATCGACTGTACCGCCCAGACCTCGAGCAACATGGAAAGCTTTGGCTTGGCCGAGGTGGTGAAATATGCCACCGACCTGCCGCTGGGAACGTCCAACGGCATCGCCATCCTGGCGTTGAACCGCAGTCAATGGGACGGATTCGATGCCGAGGAGCGCAAGGTCTGGATCGAGGCGGCAGTCCTGGCGACGGCCAGCATGGGCGTGGACTATACCGAAACCGGCCTGCGCATCCGCGATTCCGCGCAGAAGGACAAGGGCATCCAATACGTGCAGCCCGATGCGCAGCTGTCCGCCGCCCTTGCCGCCTACCGCGAGCGTGAGCGCGAGCTGCAGATTCAACGCGCGGCTTCGCGCGGCGTGGACAACCCCGCAGAAATCGCAGCCGCCTACGACCGGGCGCTGGAGAAATGGCGCGGCATCGTGGCCCGCATCGGCGACCCCGCGCAGCCTTGGGACGACGACCAGCGCTCGGCCTATGAGAAGGCCATTCGGGACGAGATCTTCTTGCACGTCCCGCTGGACTGAAACGCAGCCGCCGCGCCGGTTCGGTCCGGCGGCGGCGCTGGTGATCGGCCGCCCCGGCCGCCAGGACCAGGGCACATGCGAGGTGTCGCGTTCACCGGCGACGGCGGCTCGAACCAGGGCCAGGTGCTTGAACCGGTGAACATGGCAGCCGTGCTGGACCGCCGGCTATGGTGGCCGAGAACAACGATGACCGTCAGCTGCGCCGTCGGCGCCGACAGCATCACCGAACGCACGGCGGGCTTCGGGTTACCCGCATGAGGCGGCCGTGGCCGCCGCCGTCGCGGCGTCCTTCCGCCAAGTCCGAGGCGCTGCTTCGGGACGTCCATGTTGTCACTTACCGCTGAGCGTTGCTCATACTTCCACACGCCAGGCGCCAAACCTCGCCCTGATCGAGAAGAGGCCCGACGAGAACATCGTCGTGATGGGAGAGAGATGTCTCGTGCGCCCGGGCTGCACCGGCGAAATCACCCAGACCGGTGGCGGGATGGGGATCACCCGCAAGCTGTTCCCGCGTTTCGGCCAAGCCCGCGTGATCGAAACCCCCATCACCGAGGCGGCCATGCTTGGCATGCCGGCCGGGGGCGGCGATCACCGGCCTTCGCCCGGTCGCGGAACTGATGCATCGGACTTCTTGGGGGTCTGCTTCGACCAGATCTATGACCAGGCGGCCAAGTTCCGCTGTATGGTCGGCGGCAAGATCCAGACATCCCTGACCACCCGGGCGATGATCGGCGCGGGCCGCAACTCCGCCGGCCAGCATCCGCAGTCGATCTTCCCCCATGTGCCGGGGCTGAGGTGGTGGTGTCGTCGAATGCCTGTAACGCCAAGGCCTTTGGCTGCCGCTATCCGCGACGGAGGGCGCGGTGCCTTCCGTTACCGCGCGCAGAGACGGCGTGTAGCGGCGCTTTACCCGGCCAGCAATTCCTTTGCGCATTCGATACCGAATATTCCCGCCATGGAAAGACCGCCTGCGTAAGACCGGTGATAGGTTCCGCCCGCATCGGCCCCCGCCGCGAACAATCCGGGAATGGGCTTGCCGGCAACGTCCAGTACACGCGCCTTTTCGTCGATGCCGAGCCCGCCGTGGGTAAAGGTGATCGCCGGCTGCACCTCGATGGCGAAATATGGCGGCTTCATCAACGGGCGGCGGTGGCGGAACCGCGGAGGATCCAAGTTCGGATCCTCATCGGCGATCCGGCGATTATAGTCCTCGATGGTTTTCGCGACATTGGCATAGCCCCATTCAGCGGCGATGCGGCCCACTTCCTCCCAACTGTTCGCCTCGGCCACATGCGCGCCGATCTGCCGGGCGACCTGCGGGCGATCGAACCCGATATTGGCTTGGTCGGCATCCTCGCTGCGGGATTGCTCGTCGAAAACCAGCAGGGCACGCGCGTCCGGCTGGTCGGCGACGATTTGCGCATTATAGTAATACGCCCGCGACTCGTCCAGCAGGCGGCGGCCCTGACGATCCAGCAGCACCGAGCGCGGGCTCAGCCCGAATTGCGCCAGCGGGATATAATCCCGCTCGGTAATCTCGCGGTTCAAGGGCCAAGGCAGCGTATGGCCGTACCAGCTCGACATTTTCGGAGAAAGCGCCGCGCCCGCCTCCAGCCCCAGACGAAGGCCGCAGCCGTCGCTGTCCGGGTTCGAGCGCACCAGGAAATACGCCGCCCGTTCGCTGATATATTTGCGCCGCAATTCATTGCTGTTCTGGAAGCCGCCGGTTGCCAGCAGCGTGGCGCGGGCCCGGACCTCGACCCGCTCGTCGGTTTCTGTCAGGATATGTGCCCCGACGACGCGCCCATCTTCGACGATCAGCGAGGCAGGCGTGCTCTTGACCACGATATTGCCGCCCGCGTTCGTGACATAGGCCTTGCAAAGACCGAAATAGTTCACGATATCAATGAAATTGAACCGGGTATCGAACCAGGCACCGCCGACGCGGTTGTAAACGGGATCCACCCGGACGCCCATTTCCTTGATCCATCCGATCAGCTCTTCGTAGTGGTCGGAAATAACGCGCGCCTGGTGTTCATTGCCTTCGGGGTTCATCAGGCGAAAGGTATCGTAATCCAGCGCGGTCCATACCGCGCCGCCCGAGATGATCGCCGAGCCGCCGATATCCTCGGCCTTTTCGACCACCAGCACGACAAGTCCGTGATGCGCCGCATAGGCTGCGGCGGTCATGCCGGCCATTCCTGCCCCAAGCACAAGAAGATCGCAATTCAGCACATCGCTGTCGTCACTCATTTGTCAGGTCCTATCATGCTACGGCTGCGCAATGCCCGGCATCCCGCAATTCGGGCCGCGAGGAGCGCCCCGGCGCGCGATATTCCCGCGTAAAAATCCCAGAAAATCGAAGCCTGCCCCCGGAAACCAGGGGCAGGATACAGGCAAACCGCGATTTACTGAAGCTTGCTGTAGATTTCGCGGTCGATTGCCTCGCCATAGGCGTTCCACTGCTCGTCGGTCCAATTCGGATCCGTACCGATTTTCTCGACGATGGCAGACCATTTCTTCAGCGACGCCGTGAAAGCATCCGCGAGCTCCTGCGGATTCCTGACGCCGCGGCCTTCCGCCTGCGCGATCAGCGAGGCGGTCTGGTTCTGCTGCACATTGTGATAAGCGGTGACCAGCTCTTCGCTGGGCTCGACATAGGTCACGCCATGCTCGGCCTTCGCCAATTCGCGAATTTCCGCCGGCTTGGCCGAGAAAATCCGCTCGGTCCGCGCCAGGGATTCAGCACCGGCTTTCCACCAGGCGGCTTTTTCCTCGTCCGAGAATGCGTCCCAGGTATTCAGGTTCAGCGACAGCGGAGAAATACCGCGCGGCACGTCCATCGGCAGGTCGGTCACATATTTGGCGACATCCCAAAGCGAAAAGCTTTGCAGCGTGGCGACGGGCTGGACCGCGCAGTCGATCTGGCCACGCTGAAGCGCTTCGTAAACTTCGGACGCAGCCAGATTCACCGGGGTCGCCCCCAATTCGGCCAGCATGTTGGCAATGCCGAGGATGGCGCGAACCTTCTTGCCCTTCAGGTCCGCCGTCTTTTCGACCGGCGTCTTGCACATCAGCACCTGCGGCTCGGTCGCGACGTCGTGCAGGGAAACGATCCCGGCGTCCTTCAGTTCTTCCAGGCATTGCGGGCAATGCTGCAAAACCACCTCGGTATTCGCTGGGCCGGCAATGCGGTTGTCGCTGGCTGCAAGGCTGGAGACAAAGTTCAGCGTCGGCAGTTCGGTCGGGTTATACAGATAGACCAGAAGCGCCCCGTCGATTGCCCCGCTGCTGAGGGACGACAGCGAATCCCTGGACCCGGCCAGCGCGCCGCCAACCGTAACGCTCACCGCTTGCCCGGTCTTTTCCTTGACCAGGTCAAAGGCCGGCGGCAGCACGCGAGCGTTGAATTCATGATTGGCCGGTGCAAACGAACTATACACCAAGTCACGGGCCGAAGCCATAGGAACGAATGCAGCGGTAAAAGCCGCCGCAGTAACTACATCCTTCAGTCGCAATTTACTTCCTCCCATTTAACGGCCTGCGGCCTGTTATTTCAATCGCCCGCCCTATCTGCTGGGCCGGAAACCTTCTGCTTTGGCGTCCCATTTTCTAGGAGAGCTCTTGCTTAGAACTTCCTTGACGACACGTCCATGACCATTCAGCGGCAGGCTTTCCACGCAGTCTATATACCGGGGAACCAGGTAATAGGGGGCGTTCTCGTCGATGAAGCGCGCAATATCCAGCGGCTGCAAGGTGGCAGACTCCAACGGAACGGCGGCCACCGCAAGCTCGAATTCGGATTCCACTTCTTCCGATTGGACGCCATAGGCTGCGACCGTCGAAATCCCCGGCATTGCCGCCAGCAGTTCCTCGACTTCGCCCAAAGCGATGTTCCGACCCTTGTAGCGGATATAGTCCTTTTTCCGGCCGCAGAAATAGTAAATCCCGTCCTCGTCCTTCCAGGCCGTATCGCCGACGTGATACCAATAATTGGTCATCACCTTGAGCGTCGCCTCGGGGTCGCCGAAATAGCCCGAGAACATGATGTCCGGCTTGCGCGGCCGCAGGCATATTTCGCCGATCTCGCCGACCGGGACCTCGTTGCCGTCGTCGTCCTGAAGCTGCACCTCGTAATGCGCGACGGGACGGCCAAGCGCGCCGTTCTTCCAGGGCGTTCCGTCATCGGGCGCCTCGAAGATCGTGGTGGTTTCGCTGGCACCGAACGCTTGCGGAAAGGTCTGGATGCCGAAGCGCTGGCGATAGGTGTCCATCTGGTCATAGCGCAGCGGAACGAAGAAGCCGTTGCGCAGCGTGTGGTCGCGGTCGTCCGGCCGCTCGGGCGCCTGAAGAAGATGGACGTGCATCGCCCCCAGCAGGATGGTGCTGGTCGCCTGATAATAGCGGATGCGGTCCCAGAAGCGCGAGACCGAGAAGGCCGGGTCGATGGCCGTCTGTCCTGCACCGACCAGCGACTGCCAGATCGACACGTTCCACGGGCTGCCGAGATACATCGGCGTGCAGGCGTAAAGCACATCGTCCGCAGCCAGCTTCTGCCCGCCGCGCCAGCCGCGATAGACGGTGGAGCTGTGCGTATGCGTCACCCCCTTCGGACGGCCAGTCGTGCCCGAGGACCACCAGACGATCGCCGGATCGCTGGGATGGATGTCTCCCTCGGCCAGCGTGCCGGGGTTGTCGGCCAGGTGCTCCAGCGTCATGCCGACATGGCCGGGGCAGTCACCGTTCACGATCACATGCTCGATCGTGGCCATGGTGCTGGCGCCCGCCAGCCGCTCGTGCAGATCGGCATCGACCACCAGGATGCGGGCGCGGCTCAGTTCAAAGGAATTGCCCAGGAAGGCGGCCTTGTAGTCGGTGCAGAGCGGCATGAATATCGCCCCCAGCCGCGCCGCGCCAAAGGCGACCAGCACCAGATCGGGCGAAGGCTTCATCAGCAGGGCCAGGACATCGCCCTTGCGCAGGCCCATCTCGTAAAGGCCCTGCGCATAGCGGCGGACCAGCGCGTCGGTATCGCTGAAGGTAAAGCGCCGCTCGTCCTGGCGCAGGAATAGGCGGTCCCCGTTGTTGTCGGCCTGCCACGAGATCACGCGCGGCAGGATGCGGTTCTGATAGGTATCACCGTCATAAAGTCTGTTCGGCATCGGCACTCCCCCGGGCCTGATCTGGATCACTTCGCCGGAACGTTCTTCTCGATGAAGTCGAGAATCGTCCGCGTGAAAGCGTCGTTGTCGTCTCCCGAAACCATGTGCCGTGCGCCTGGCACGACGGCATATTCGGCTTTCGGCTGGAGTTGCAGGAACTCCTCGGCCAGTTTCTCGGTCACGATTTCGCTCTTTTCGCCGCGCACCAGCAGGATGGGATCCTCGATGCGACGCGCGCATTCGGCCAGCAGGTCGGCATTGGCCGCGCCGCCGTCCGCCCGCGCCATGAACGCCGGGTCCCAGTGCCAGCGCCAGCGGCCGTCCGACCCCTGCCGCAGGTTGTGCTGCAAGCCGGAAAGGTTCCGCGGGCGCTTGCGGTGCGGAAGATAGGCCGCAATGCTGTCGGCCGCTTCCTCGAGCGTGGCGAAACCCTCGTTCCCCGAGGCGGTCATGAAAGAACGCACCTCGCCGGCACCCTCCGAATCCGGCCGGTGGACGACATCGACCAGGATCAGCGCGCTGCCCTTGGGCAGCAGGTGGTGGCCCAGCGCATAAAGGCTGGTGATCCCCCCCAGCGAGGCACCGATCAGGATCGCCGGCCTGTCGCCCAGCTGGTGAAGGATTCCCGCCAGGTCATCGGCGAAATAGCGCAGCAGATAGCGCCCCTCGGGGTCCCAGTCGCTTTCGCCGTGCCCGCGCTGGTCCACGGTGATGGCCCGGAATCCCTCTTGCGCCAGCTTGGCCTGGGTGGGCCGCCACGAGCGGCGGGTCTGCCCGCCACCATGCAGCAGGATCGCCAGCCGACCGTCCTGCGGGCCCAGCGCATCGGCGGCAAGAATCCCGCCGTGGCTGTTGGCAAAGGTCAGCTTTTCCGAGGTTTCCTGTCCGTCCATCGCCATCAGCGTTTCTCCAGTCGTTCGGCCAGCCCGTCCCAGCCATGCGCTGCCACGTGCTCGCTGTCCTCGCCCAGCCCTGGGGGCCGGACCCGGCGCAGACGCTCGATCCCAAAGATCGGCAGGTCGGCATGAAGCGACGGCTCGCGGTGCAGCATCTCCAGCGAGGCCACCTGCGGGTCGTCGAACACCTCGGAGGGCCGGTTGACCGGCGCGCAGGGCGCGCCATGCCGGTCCATGAGATCGAGACATTCCTTGAAGTTCAGCGTCCCGACAAAGGCGCTGATGCGCGCATTGATTTCCGCGGCATGTTCGCGCCGCCCGGCCATGTCGCCAAAGCGGGGATCGGCCGCCATGTCGGGTGCGCCCATGGCGGCGCACAGGTCGGCAAAGACGTGATCCTCGACCGCCGTCACCGTCACATAGCGGTCGTCGGCGGTGCGGAAGCAGCCGACGGCCGGCAGTTCCCGATGCACCGCGCCGGCGGATTCGGCCTCCAGTTCGCGCACGATCTTCGGGAACATCCAGGCCAGGCCCGCGGCCATCACCGGGACCTCGACATGCACTGCCCGCCTTGGCTGGCGCCCGTATTCGCCCAGGGCGGCGATCACGGCATACATGCCGGCGGCATAGTCCGAAATCGGCATCGGCAGATCATACATCGGCACCCCGCCGGGGCGCGGCGTCACGCCAAGGGCGCCGATCCGGGCCATGTAGTCGGAATCATGGCCGCGTTGCTGGGCCAGCGGCCCCCACGAGCCCAGGCCGTTCAGCGAGATATAGATCAGCCGGGGATTGATGGCGGAAAGCGCAGCGAAGCCCAGGCCCAGCCGCTCCATGACGCCGGGCCGGAAACCGTCCAGCAGGATATCGGCCTCGCGCACCAGTTCGCGGGCCGCCTCGATGGCCTCGGGGCGTTTCAGGTCCAGTTCGATGCTGGCCTTTCCGCGGTTGTAGGCGGCGAAATAGGCCGGAACCGTGACCCGTTCCAGGTCTCCCACCTTGGGCCGTTCGATCTTCAGAACGGTCGCGCCCAGATCCGCCAGGATCTGCGAGGCGAACGGTCCAGGCGTGAACATCGAGAAATCGGCGACTTTCGCCCCCGACAGGTAAGCATTTGCAGTCAAGCTTCCCCCCTCAGAGCGCTCCTCAACGCTCTTGCTAGATTCAGTTTACTCAATTGGCAGGGCTTTGGCTATCCCTGATCGACATTTCTGAACGGTGGTTCAGGAGCTGGTCGCAAGCTGCGCATCGCCGGACAGCGCCGCCGCGGGAGCGCGCAGCAAGTCCCAGCTGTGCAGCGAGGTGCGGTCCCGGCCCCGCGTCGCGCCCAGCGATTTCTCGGCGGCGTCAACCTCGGGCCAGTGGTTGGCTTCGAACACCCTGACCCCGCGCTGTTCCAGCAGGGGCTTGATATCCTCGGCCGGCGCCCCGCGCTCGGGCGCGGCGGCCAGATCGGCAAGCACCAGTTGCGCCACCGCCTCGGCGTCCATCTTGTTGGCGCCGATGATCCCCTTGGGACCGCGCCTGATCCAGCCCGTGCAGTATTCGCCGGGAGCCGTCACACCGTCGCGCAGCACGCGCCCGTCCCGGTTGGGGATCACGCCGCGGCCACCGTCATGCGGAACGTCGCAAAGCCCCTGCCCGCGATAGCCGACCGCGCGAATCACGACATCGGCGTCGATCGTCACCGCCTCTCCGGTGTCGGCGGCCGAACCGTCCTCACGGTGGGCGGTCCGCGCCAGGACCACACGTTCCACCCGGCCCTGCCCCTCGAAGCGCACCGGACGCGCAAGGAAATGCAGGTGGACGCGGCGCCTGCGCCCGGCCGGCTGGCGCTCGGACCAGCCCTTGATGACGTCGAAATTGCGCTTGGCGACGCGGTTGGCCGCCAGCTCGCGCTCGGAGGGCGGATCGGGCGCCAGGTGGCGCGGATCGACCAGCACATCGGCCTCGGCCAGCTCGCCCAGTTCGCGCAACTCCTTGGTGGTGAAGGTGCCAAAGGCGGGACCTCGCCGCCCGACCAGGTGGATATCGGTGATCGCGCTGTCGCGCAAGGCGTCCAGCACATGCTGGGGAATATCCGTCCCCTCCAGCTCGGATGGAGATTTGGCCAGAATCCGCGCCAGATCGACGGCGACATTGCCCAGGCCAAAGATCGCCACGCTGCGCGCAGCGCGAAGCTGCGCCGTCATCGACTGGATGGCGGCGTCGGGATGGCCGGTATACCACCGCACCACGTCAATGGCGCCGTGGATGCCGGCCAATTCCTCGCCCGGAACGTCCAGATGCCGGTCGCTGGCCGCGCCATAGGCATAGACCACGGCATCGTAGCGGTCGCGCAGCTCGGCCGCGGTGATGTCCGTCCCGACCGAGACATTGCCCAGGAACCGGAGATTCTCGCGCTCGAACGTCCGCCACAGCGTGTCGCGCACATTGCGGATGCTGATGTGATCGGGCGCCACCCCGTAACGGACCAGCCCGAACGGAATGGGAAGGCGGTCGATCAGATCCACCTGCACCGGAAGTTCCGCCTGTCCGGTCAGAAAATCCGCCGTGAAGATGCCCGATGGACCCGAGCCGACGATGGCCACCCGCCGCAACGCGCTCATTGCAGCTGCCCCGCCTCGGTCTGGACCAGCGGCGTGTCCACGCCGACATCGCCCAGATTGCGCGCGCCGCCGGGGTTCCCCAGCGGGGCGCTTCGCCCCGGCAGGATGTCGCAGAAGAACCCGGCGTTGTCCGTGACATGCGCCGCCTCGTCCTCGGGCACGTCGTCCTCGTAGAACACCGCCTGGACGGGGCAAGCCTGTTCGCAGGCGCCGCAGTCGATGCATTCGTCGGGATTGATGTAGCGCGCCGCGCTGCCAAGATAGATGCAGTCCACGGGACAGACCTTCACGCAGGCGCCGTCCAACTCGCCGATGCATCCTGATGTGATGACATAAGTCATTTCAAACTCCGATCCGAAAGCTGTTTCAGTCCCAGGCCAGATACAGCCGCCGCGGCACCGTCTTGGCCTGGCTGGTCATGATCTCGATCGGGTTGCCACCCGGCGCGCGCTCGGGATCGAAGCGATAAACCGGAATTTCCTTGTGCCATTCCTCCAGCGCGATCCGCAGCTGCAGTCCCGCGAAATGCTGGCCCAGGCAGCGGTGGACGCCGGCGCCAAAGGTCAGGTGCTTCAGCGCGTCCTCGCGGTCGAAGTTCATCGTGTCGGGGTCCTTGAACACGTGCGGATCATGGTTGGCCCCGCCCGTGGGCAGCAGGACCAGGTCGCCCTTCTTCATCTGGACGCCGGCGAACTCGACATCCTCGGCCACTTGGCGCCGGATCTGGTGGAAGCCGTGATAGCGCACGATCTCGTTGATGGCCTTGGGGATGATCGCCGGATCGTCGATAATGCGCTGGCGATGCTCGGGATGCTGGGTCAGGAACTGGAAGGCATAGGTGATCATCGCCGCGGTGGAATCGGTGCCGGCAAAGAACAGCAGCGAGGCGATGCTGAGAATCTCGTCGTCGCGCAGCTTGCGGCCTTCGTATTCGGCATCCAGCAGGATCGAGATCGTGTCCTCTCCCGGATTCTTCCGCCGTTCGGGGATGAGCTTTGCCAGGATTTCGTCGATCTTGGCGCTGGTCTTGATACGGAATTCCCGCGCCGCGTCGGCCCCCTCGGCCGCCAGCACGTCCGCCACGCCGAAGATCAGATCCAGCGAAAGTTGGTTGAACGCCTCGAAATCCGATTTCGGCATGCCAAGCTGCGCGCAATACAGCGCCGAGGGCGTCGACAGCGCGAATTCATCGACGAATTCGCAATGCCCCTTGGCCTTCAGCTTTGCCACCGTCTCGACCGCGACCTTGCGCAGGATCGGCTCCATCAGCTTCATCTGACGCGGCGAGAAGATCGGCGCCATCAGCTTGCGATAGCCGGTGTGTTCCGGCGGGTCCAGCATCAGCGGGATCAGCGTCTTGGTATAGGGGTTCGCCGGCAGCCCGCCGCTGTGCTGAAGGAACAGGTCATTACGGCGGAACGCCTCCTGGATATCGTCATAGCGGGTCAGGACCCAGAACCCGCCATAGAAGGAGCTGTAGAATACCGGCGCATCCTCGCGGAAGGCGTTCATCGCCAAGGGGGCGAAGCCCATGACTTCCTTGCCGTGGATGTGATCGTAGTCCCTGATGAGGCCCGGTTGAACGGTTTGAACAGTGTTGCTCATCTCACCCCTCCTGAAGATGTGGCTTGAACCGCGTTTCCACGGATGCTTGTCGCGCGCTCCCCCGACGGCATCCGGTCGGGAATAGGTATCTCTATCCTTTTTACCTCGCAATCGTGATAATGCAGATATATATATCGGCCATCATGATTAAGTCCTCGCAGCTCTTCAGTCCGATGCTCATGCGCTCCTTCGTCGCGGTGGCCGAAGCCAACAGCTTCAGCATGGCGGCGCGGCGCCTGGGCCTGCAGCAGTCCACCGTCAGCCAGCACGTCCAGAAGCTGGAAGAGGCGGTGGGACGAAAGCTGCTGGAACGAACGACGCAGAAGCTGTCTCTGACCCATAGCGGCCTTGAGATGCTGGAGATTTCCCGCGACATCCTGGCGGCCTACGAACGCATGGGACGGCGGTTCGAGTCCAAGCAGCTGACCGGCACGATACGTATCGGCTCGATCGAGGATTACTCGATCGAGCAGATGCCGCGCATGCTGTTGCAGTTCCGTCGCCTGCACCCCGGCGTGCAGGTCGAACTGAAGGTGGGTCCGATGGCGCAGTTGCAGGACATGCTGACCCGCGGCGACATCGACATCTTCGTCGGCATCCGGCGGACCGGCAGCCAGCTGGGACGGCTTGTGCGCCGGGAAAGCATCGGCTGGTATTCGCGCCCCGGCTTCCAGATCGACGTGGACGAGCCGCTGCCCCTGGTGCTGTATTCCGCGCCGAACGTCATGCGGGACGTCACGATAGAGGCCTGCGAAAAGGCCGGTCGCGCCTGGCGGGAAACCGGATCCTCGCCCAGCTACCTGGGCCTGCGGGCGGCGGTGCTGGCCGGCCTGGGCGTGATGGCGATCGGGGAAAGCGCCGAGCCCAAGACCGTCCAGCTGGCGCAGGCGACGAACGACCTGCCCCGCATCGAGGATGTCGAACTGATCCTGATGCAGCGTTTCGAGGGCGGCGTCGCAAAGGAACTTGCCGACATGGTGCTGGCGCAGAAGTCCTCGCCCCGGCAGGGCGCGATCGCCTGACGGCGCCGCAGCGGCGGATCAGGATCCCAGCATGGTCCGGCCGCCGTCCACGGCAAAGGCCTGCCCGGTGATGTAGCGGCCGCCGGGGCCGATGAGCAGTTGCACAAGCGGCAGCAGGTCCTGCGTAGGATCGCCCAGCCGGCCGCCCATGGGCGTGATCTCGCGGACGCGCGCCTCATAGGCGTTGCGCTCGGCCTCGCTCAGCGTGGCGATGAAGCGGTCGGCGGCCTCGGTGCGCATGACCGGGGCAATCGCGTTGACGGTGACGTCATGCGGACCCCAGGCCTGCGCGACCGAACGGGTCCAGGCAAAGACCGCGCCCTTGGCCGCGGCATAGGCAGCGCGGTCGGGCATCCCCCGGATACCGCCGAAGGAGCCCAGGTTGACGATGGCCCCGCCCTGTCCCTTCATCAGGCGAAAGGCGGCCTGGTTGGTCAGGAAGGTTCCGCGGGCGTTCACGGCCAGCACCAGGTCCCAGATTTCGGGCGGAATGTCCTCGGCGGCATGGCCGGGCTTGTCCAGACCGGCCGAAGCCACCAGCGCGTCCAGGCCGCCCAGCCATTCCGCCGCCCCGGCAAAGGCCGCGGCGACCGAAGCGGGGTCCGAGACGTCGCATTGCAGGAACCGTGCCGCCGCGCCGATGCTTTCGGCGATCTCGCGGCCGCGGTCCTCGCGCTTGTCCAGGCAGACGACGCGGGCACCCGCGGCGGCCAGGCCGCGGGCCAGATCGGCGCCGATGCCGCGCGCCGCGCCGGTGATGACGACGCGCAGCGCCGCGGGGGTATCCAGCATGGTCCGGGACCTCTTTCCGTCGGTTCAGAGCTTCTCGGTCAGTTCCGGCAGCGCCTGGAACAGATCGGCGACAAGCCCGTAATCCGCAACCTGGTAGATCGGCGCGTCCTCGTCCTTGTTGATCGCAACGATGATCTTGCTGTCCTTCATGCCCGCAAGGTGCTGGATCGCGCCGGAGATGCCGACGGCGATATACAGTTCCGGCGCCACCACCTTGCCGGTCTGCCCCACCTGCCAGTCGTTCGGGGCATAGCCCGCATCCACGGCGGCCCGGCTGGCGCCGACCCCCGCGCCCAGCTTGTCGGCCAGCGCCTCGACGATCTGGAAATTCTCGCCCGAACCGATTCCGCGCCCGCCCGAGACCACGATCCGCGCCGAGGTCAGTTCGGGCCGGTCGGAAACCGCCACCTTGTCCTCGACCCAGGCCGACAGGCCGGGATCGGCCGCGGCGGCCAGGGTTTCCACCGGAGCGGCCCCGCCCCTGGCGGTGGCGGCGAAACTGGCGGTGCGTACGGTCAGCACCTTTTTCGCATCGGTGGATTTCACCGTCTGGACGGCGTTGCCGGCATAGACCGGCCGCTTGAAGGTCTCGGCATCGACCACCGCGACCACGTCCGAAATGACCATCACATCCAGAAGCGCCGCCACGCGGGGCAGCAGGTTCTTGGCAAAGGCCGTCGAGGCCGCAGCGATATGGTCATAGGAACCGGCAATCCCGACCACCAGCGCCGCCAGCGGCTCGGCCAGGCCATGGCCGGCGTCCTCGACATGCAGCACTTTCGCCACACCCGACAGCCCGGCGGCCTCGGCCGCCGCTTGGGCCGGACCGGCCACCAGCACATGCACCTCGCCCAGCGGCGACACCGCGGTCAGCGCCTTGCCAAGCGCATCGGCGGCAAGCTGGCCGCCGGTCACATCCGCAATCAGAAGAACAGCCATCAGATCACCCCCGCTTCGTCTTTCAGCTTCGCAATCAGTTCATCGACCGAGCCGACCCGGACGCCGGCCTTGCGGCCTGCCGGCTCGGCAGTCTCCACCACCTGCAGCCGCGGCTTGATATCGACGCCATAATCGGCCGCGGTCTTTTCCTCCAGCGGCTTCTTCTTGGCCTTCATGATGTTGGGCAGCGAGGCATAGCGCGGCTCGTTCAGGCGCAGGTCCGCGGTGACGATCGCCGGCAGCTTGACCCGCACGGTCTGCAACCCGCCGTCCACCTCGCGCGTGACCCGCGCGCTGTCGCCCTCGATCACCACCTCGTTGGCAAAGGTCGCCTGGCCCCAGCCCAGCAGCGCGGCCAGCATCTGGCCGGTGGCGTTCATGTCGTTGTCGATGGCCTGCTTGCCGGCGATGACCAGCCCCGGCTGCTCGGCATCGACGACCGCCTTCAGCAGCTTCGCCACGGCCAGCGGCTCGATGTCCTGATGCACGTCGCTGGCCGCCTCGATCAGGATGGCGCGGTCCGCGCCCATGGCCAGCGCCGTGCGCAGCGTCTCGGCCGCCTGCTTGACGCCGATCGAGACCACGACCACCTCCGAGGCGGTGCCCATTTCCTTCAGCCGGACCGCCTCCTCGACCGCGATCTCGTCAAAGGGATTCATGGACATCTTGACGCTGGCCAAGTCGACACCCGAACGGTCGGCCTTGACGCGAACGTTGATGTTATAGTCGATCACCCGCTTGACGGGCACCAGAACCTTCATCAGGCACTCTCCTCTGTTTCATGGGCTGCATTACCCAGCACGGCTCGCTGCAAGATGCGTTGCGCAAGACGCTGATGTGGCCGGTCGATCATTCGTCCGTCCAACTGCACAACGCCGCTTCGGGGCGCCAATTCCATGGCGTCAAGGACGCGGCGGGCATAGGTGATCTGGGCATCATGTGGGGTAAAGGCCGCATTCACCGGCTCGACATGCGCCGGATGAATCACCGCCTTGGCCTCGAACCCGTCACGGCAAGCGAGGCGCGCCTCGGCCGCAACCCGATCGAGATTGGAAATATCGGCGCATATGGCGTCGATGGCGGGCACGCCCGCAGCCGCCGCCCCGGCCAGACACAGGGCCCGGGCCAGCTCGAAGGGCGGGGTATAGGCCCCTTCTTCGGCATTGGTATAAGCGCCCAGCTCGGCGCTCAGATCCTCGGCGCCCCACATCATGCCCGACAGGCGCGGGCTGGCGCCGCGGTAATGGCCCAGCGAGAACAGCGCCGCCGGCGTCTCGGTCACGATGGCGACGATGGCCGTGCGGCCGATGGTCTGTCCCAGGCCCGCCTCGACCCCGTCCAGGATATGCGACAGTCGCGTCACCTGCGCGGCATCCTCACACTTGGGCAGCACGATGCCGTCGGGCGCGCAGGCCATCACCGCCGCCAGGTCCTCAAGCACCAGCCCGGTGTCGAAGGCATTGACCCGCACGAACAGCCGCGGCCGCGCGCGCGGCATCGACAGGCAGTCGCGGACGCAGGCCCGGGCCGCGGGCTTGGCCTCCGCCGCCACCGAATCCTCCAGGTCGAGGATCAGCGCATCGGCTGCGCCCGCGCGCGCCTTCTCGAACTTGCGGCGGCTGTCGCCGGGAACGAACAGATAGGACCGGATCATGCTGCCGCCTTTCTGCGCATCAGCGCGACGCGGCGGCATTCCGCCACCACGACATGGTTCTGGTTCAGGCAGCGATGCCGGAACTCGACGATCCCGGCGTCGGGACGCGAGCGCGACTCGCGCAGGGACAGCACTTCGGTTTCGGCGTGCAGCGTGTCGCCGTGGAACACCGGCTTGGGAAAGGTCACGTCCGTCAGCCCAAGCTGGGCGACCAGGGTGCCCAGGGTGGTGTCCTGGACGCTGAGCCCGACCAGGATGGCCAAGGTCGCCATCGAGTTGAACAGCGGCTGCCCCCATTCGGTGCCGGCCGCATAGGCGGCATCGACATGCAGGGGCTGCGGGTTCATCGTCAGCAGGCTGAACCAGATGTTGTCCGCCTCGCAGACGGTTCGGCGCAGCTCGTGACGAATGATCTCGCCCGGCGTGAACTCATCGAAATATCGTCCCGGCATGTCTCTCCCCTCCTCCTGTCGGATCAGGCTTCCAGCCGGCGGTGCGGCGTGACGGCCGGCGGCTCGGGCAGTTTCGCCAGGCCGGTCTGCCGCGAGGCCACCAGGATCGTCGCCTTGGCGTTGATGTTGGTTTCACCGCGCTGGTTGGTGCCGGTGATCTCCAGCTCGACCAGCGGGCCCAGCTTGTCGTCCACGCGGGCATCGGCGATCCGGGCGGTCAGCCAGGTCACGTCGCCCATGTAGTTGAAGTTGCGCAGTTCGTAGCGGATGCGATGCACGAAGGCGTCGTCGCCGGCCCAGTTCGAGACATAATGGCAGATCATGAAGAACCGCATCGGCCCGATGTCATAGACATGCGGCACACCGACCTTGCGCGCCAGTTCGGGATCCCAGTGCACGCGCTGCACGGTATCCCAGTAATTGCTTTCGTTGCGCGAATAGAAGCCGCGCAGCCGCTTGCGGTTCTCATAGGCCAGCCGATAGGGAGGGTTGCCATAGGTCAGCCAGCCCGCCCCCATATGGATGTTGATCATGTCGGTGATGGTCAGCGGTCCCTTGACCATGCGCGGCAGTTCCTGCCCGATGGTCACGTCTTCCAGATACAGCGTATCGGTGCCGCGGATGTATTCGGCATCATAGGCCGCCTCGATCTCGGCGATGGCGTCGTCGTTGTAATGGCCCAGTTCGACCTTGGGCTTGGCGCGCTTCTCGGCCTTTTCCTCGGCCGACAGGTTGCGGCGCTCGGCATGGACGAACCAGCGGTTCGAGGTCACGTGAACGCGGTCCTCGGCGTCCCACCAGCAGGTTTCGTTGTCCACCAGTACCGAACGGTTGGCGAACCTGCTTTCCTTTTCGGTGACATTGGCGAGCACTTCCGACTTATAAAGCCGCGTGCCCTCGGTGATCGGCGCGTAATAGACATATTCCGCGCCCGAGTGATACAGCTGCACGCCGCGCAGCGCTTTGTGCGTGCGGCGATACAGGTCCTCGCTGACGATCGGGTTGCGGTCGTAGCCGGTGGACCATTCGAAGCCGGGCTGCGCCACGGGGGCGCCCCAGCGCGAGGCGCGGGCGTGGTCCTCGTCGTTGTAGAGCGGATTCATGTCGCCGGTGCATTCGGCCAGCTGCCGGATCGCATCGGCGCTGCAGACGGTGTTCCAGGGCGTGGTCAGGTAGCCCTTGCGCAGGGTCGGGTTCGGCGTGCCGATACGCGCCCGCATCATGGCAATGTCGGTATCCGTGATCCGCCCCAGGATGAGGCCGCTTTCGTCCATGGCATCGTCGCGCATCTTGGTGTTCCTTTGGACTGGGGTTGCTGGGGGCTGTCTGCTGTCACCGGGCACGGGGCAGCTCCAACAGCCGGTCGGCGATGATTTCCCGCTGGATCTCGGAACTGCCGCCGGCAATCGTCAGGATCGAGGCCCACATGAGTTCATAGGTCCAGCGGTTGGTGGTCCGGTCGCTGCCATAATCCAGCGCATTCAGCCCGATGATATCGACCGCCAGCTGCGCCACCTCCTTGTAGGTGGTGGTGGTGAACAGCTTGACGATCGAACCCTCGGGTCCGGGTTGCGACTGCCGGGCCAGGATGCTCATGGTGGACAGCGCGATGGCGCGCAGCGCCAGGCACTTGGCCTTGAGCTGGCCGAGCCGCTCGGCGATGGCCCCGTTCTCGATGGCCAGTTCGCCGGTCTCGGTGCGGACGCGGGCGGCAAGTTGGCGCAGGGCTTCGACTTTCTTGACCAGGCTGATCTGCTCGGTCACGAAATAGGTCCCCCGCTCGAAGGACAGGGTGGACATGGCGACGGACCAGCCGTTGCCCAGCCCGCCGACCACGTTCTTCAGCGGGATGCGCACGTCGTCATAGAAGATCATGTTGACGTGGCGTTCGCCCATCATGTTCGGGATCGGCTGGATGGTGATGCCGGGCGCGTCCATCTCGGCGATGATCCAGGTCAGGCCCTTGTGCCGCTTGCTGTCCGGGTCGGTTCGCACCAGCAGTTCCTGATAGGTCGCGTGATGGGCGTTCGAGGTCCACATCTTCTGGCCGTTCACCACCAGGTGATCGCCGTCGATGGTGCCGCGGGTCTTGATCGCAGCCAGGTCGGAACCCGCGCCCGGCTCGGAAAAGCCCTGGCACCACAGCGTGTCCGCATTCAGGATCTTGGGCAGATAGAACTGCTTCTGTTCCTCGCTGCCGCGCACGATCAGCGTCGGGCCGGCATGGTTCAGGGCGATGCCCATGTCCCCGGCATGGGGGGCGTCGGCCCTTGCCACCTCCTCGAACCAGATCAGCTGCTCGATGCCCGACAGGCCGGCGCCGCCGTATTCCGCCGGCCAGTTGATGCCGGCGAAACCGCCCTCCTTCAGCTTGCGCTGCCAGGCGCGATCGTATTCCGAGGCGGCCGAGCCCTCTGCCGGCCGCTTCTCACGCGGGGCGTTTTCGGCAAGCCAGGCGCGTGCCCGCTCACGGAAGGCGATTTCGCTGTCCGAGTAATCCAGGTTCATCCTCGCCCCCTTTATTCCGCAACCTGCGCTTCGCGGATGCGCTGCTTGAGCAGGTGATCGCCCCCGAACAGCAGCGCCATCAGCCGCGCCCGCTTGAAGAAGAAATGTGCGTCATGCTCGGCCGTGGTTGCGATCCCGCCGTGCAGCTGGATGTTCCAGTCGCAATTCTCGACCGCCGCCTCGTTCGCCAGCAGCTTGGCCGCGTCGATCTGAAGGGCGGCATCGTCGCGGCCGTCCCGCTCGCTGATCGCGGCATAGTAAAGCTGCGCCCGCGCCACTTCCGAACGCACGGCCATGTTCGCGATCTCGTGGCGCACCGCCTGGTAAGAGCCAATGGCGCGGCCGAAGGTCTCGCGCACCTTGGCGTATTCGTTGATCCTTTGCGTCACCGCGTCGGCGATGCCCGAAAGCTGTGCCGCGGCCCCAAGCCGGGCCCGGCGCGCGATGTCGGGGCCGGAGATCTGGGCCACCACGTCGGCATTGCGGAGATCGGCCAGCGCCATCGGCACCGACTTGTCCAGGCAGGGAACCGGAACAGTCTCGATCCCCGAGAGCGACAGCAAGGCCGCCCCCTCGGGCTCGATCCGCAGGGCAAAGCCCGCCCCCACGAACTCGAAAAGCCGCCATTTCTCTTGCGGAGCGTCAAAGCCAGCCGGAACCGCGAGGGCGACGGCATGGCGGCCGGCGATAAGTTCGTCGCGCAGGCCCGGCAGCCCGGCAGCGGCCGCAACCCGCGCCGCGAGCCCGATCGCCAGCACGCCGAACGGTCCCAGATAACGTCCCATCTCGCGGTGGAACAACACCTCCTCGACAGCGGTCATGCCGACGCCGCCCTGATCCTCGGGCAGGGCGATGCCGAACCACCCCAGGTCGGCAAAGCTCGTCCGGCCGTCCGAGGAAAATTCAAAGCCGATCAAGCCATGAAGACGCTCACTCGGCCATTCCTGACGCAGGAAATCGGCCGCCGCATCGATGATCTGCGATTCGTCAGTATCGGGAAACAGATCCATGTTCTTCCTTGCTCAACTTCCTTCGCAATGCGGCAGTGCCCGCCTTTCGTTACACGGCCGGCTTATTGAGATAACTCAATAAGGGTATCGGCCCCGGGGCGCAAGCGCTGAAAACTTCCTTCGATATGGGAACGGCCCGAAAGGTTCAGGACAGCCCGCTGCCGGGCAACGCTCGCCGCCCATCCCCCATGCGCCCGCAGTGGCCAGAATCGGCCCCGCGCTTCTCCGGCTGCTGATTTTTCTTTCTTGTCCAAATATCCTGCGGGGGTCCGGGGGGTGTGAAACCCCCGGGCAGCCTCAGATGCCGTCGCCGACGAACGCCTTCTCGACCACGAACTCCTTCGGCTCGCTGTTCGCGCCCTCGCGCAGGCCGAAGCCCTCCAGCACCGCCTTGACGTCGGTGTTGAAGTCGAGGCTGCCGCAGATCATCGCCCGGTCGCTGGCCGGGTCCATCGGCGGCAGGTTCAGGTCGGCGAACACCTTGCCCGAAGTCAGGTTGTCCGTGATCCGGCCCATCCAGGGCGAGGGCTCGCGGGTCGTGGTCGGATAATACAGCAGCCGGTTGGCGAAATCCTCGCCATGGATCTCGCTCAGCAGCGGGTCGTGCTTCAGGTTCTCGACCAGTTCGCGGCCATAGGCCAGCTCGTCCGCGGTGCGGCAGGTGTGCATCATGATGACCTGCTCGAACCGCTCATAGCTGTCGGGCTCGCGCATCAGGCTGGCAAAGGGGGCGATGCCGGTCCCGGTGGCCAGGAACCACAGCCGCTTGCCCGGCAGCAGCGCGTCCAGCACCAGCGTGCCCACCGGCTTCGGGCGCAGGATGATCTCGTCCCCGACCCGGATGTTCTGCAATTTCGAGGTCAGCGGCCCGTCCGGCACCTTGATCGAATAGAATTCCAGCTCGTCGTCCCAGGCCGGCGAGGCGATGGAATAGGCCCGCAGGATCGGCTTGCCGTTGTCGCCGGGCAGGCCGATCATCACGAATTCGCCCGAGCGGAAGCGCAGCGAGGCCGGCCGCGTCACGCGGAACGAGAACAGCCGGTCGGTCCAGTGCCGGACCGCGGTCACGGTCTGGGCATCGGGAAGGGTCTTGACGGGTTTGGCGGCATCGGCCACGGAGGGATTCAGTGTCATGTTCAAATTTCCCTAGACTTTTGCATCTGCCGAAGAAGGAACTTTCCCTGTCTTTCCACCTGCGGCACCCGCGCCATTGAATACCATCCACCGGGTCAGCTGGCGGAAATCTCGGCATAACCGTTGTTCAGCACCATTTCCTGCCGCTTTGGCACCCAGCAGCGGAAATGCGCGGCCTTCCCGCCCTCCTCGGTCCAGATTTCGGTAACAATCTGATCGCCAGGATAGACCGGGCGCGAAAAGCGCACGTCGAAGCGCTTCATCCGTGCGGGATCGTTGCCGCAAACCGCTCGGATCACGGCGCGGCAGGCGACCCCGTAGGTGCAAAGGCCGTGCAGGATCGGGTTGGGAAACCCGGCCTTCCGTGCCACCTCGTGATCGACGTGGATCGGATTGTCATCTCCGCAAAGCCGGTAGAGCAGCGCCTGCTCGGCGGTGGTTGCGGATGTCACGACCATCTCTGCCGGGCGCTGGGGAATCGGCCGCGGCTCCGCCACCGGGTCGTTCTGCCCACCGAAGCCGCCATTGGCCCGCAGGAACGAGGTGATGCGCACGGTGGCAATAGCGTCACCGGAATCGGCATCGGTGATCTCGCGCTTCATGACCAGCAGCGCACCACGGCCCTCGCCCTTGTCATGCAGCGCCTCGACGGTAAGCTGGCCGCGGATCGTGCCCGCTGCAGGCAGCGGCTTGTGGATCTGGACGCTTTGCTCGCCATGTAGCAGCTTGGTCACGTCGATTCCATATTCGGGATCATGAAGCCAGAAGCGTTCGCGGGCCATGATGACCGATTGCGACGGCAGCGTCAGGAGGTTCTTCTCATAAACGAAATTCTGATCCTCGGGGTCGCTCCCAGCACCCACGCCAAGCGCATAGAGGATGGTGGTCCTGTGATCGTAGCTCTGCAGCACCGGCTCTGACCGATGCGCGCGGACGCGCGCGGGATCAATCCTTGTCAAGTTGAATTCCTCCTCCTCTTTCGGCTTGTATGGCCGCATTTGTCCCGTTGCATCGCGCAGAACATCACATTACAGTTAATTCTATTACGGTCAAGTCGCCGAACAGGCCACTGGAACGGCACGGAGGGGAAAGGCACATGCGGGCATTGCAGGTAACGCGGCTGAGCGAAGACCTGGGCGGGGTCGAGCTGCGCGATATCCCGCAGCCTGCACCGGGGCCGGGCAAGGTGCTGATCGCCGTGCGCGCCGCCAGCGTCAACTATCCCGACCTGCTGATGGCCCGCGGCGAATATCAGATGAAGCCGGACCTGCCCTTTACCCTGGGCGGCGACCTGGCCGGAGAGGTGGTCGCGGTGGGCGAAGGCGTGACCCGCGTCGCGCCCGGCGATCTGGTCACGGCGATCGGCATCGGCGCCTTCTGCGACTGTGCCCTGATGCCCGAGGCGACGGTTGATCCCTGGCCCGAGCAGCTTGCGGCTCCGCAGGCTGCCGCTTTCGGGGCGGCCTACCTGACCGCCTATGTCGCGTTGGTCGAACGTGGCCGAATGCAACCGGGCGACTGGGTTCTGGTCCACGGCGCCTCGGGCGGGATGGGACTGGCAGCGGTGGACCTGGCCAAGGCGCTTGGCGCACGGGTCATCGCCACCTCGACCTCGGACGAGAAGCTGGACGAGATCCGCAGGCTCTATGCCCCCGATCAGGTCATCAACATCCGCTCGGGGTTCCGCGACAAGGTGCTGGAAATCACCGGCGGCAAGGGCGCGGATGTGATCTTCGACCCGGTGAACGGCGATGTGTTCGACGAAAGCGTGCGCTGCGTCGCCTTCGACGGCCGGCTGCTGGTCGTGGGCTTTACCGGCAACCGCATCACCAGCATCAAGACCAACCTCACGCTCATAAAGGCGTTTTCGGTGGTGGGCGTCCGGGCGGGCGAATATTTCCGCCGCTTTCTCGACCGGAGGCCAAGGGCCACCTCGGCCTTGCAGGAGCTTGTGCGGGACGGTCGGATTTGCCCGCATGTCTGCCGCGAGTTCCCGATCGAGGACTGGAAATCGGCCTTCGGGCTGGTCGCGGGCCGACAGGCACTGGGAAAGGTGGTGCTGACTCTGTGACCACCCGTCAGGACAGGACGCCCGCCATAGCCATACCGCGGCGCGCGCTGGGGAAATGACCTCGGCAGATCGGAAGAGGACCGGAGGCGGTCGCCTGCGCCCGCCGAATTGATATACCCATATTCCAGAACAAGCACTCGAGGAGAAAGACATGACACGCAAGACCTACGTCGCCGGCGTCGGCATGGTGAAGTTCAGCAAGCCCGGCCAGCAGGAATCCTATACGGTGATGGCGCCCGAGGCGATCCGCATCGCACTCAAGGATGCCGAGGTCGATTACAAGGACGTCGAGCAGGCTTATGCCGGCTATTGCTATGGTGCGACCACCTGCGGGCAGCGGGCGCTTTATGAAGTCGGAATGACCGGCATCCCGGTCTATAACCTGCGCAACGCCTGCGCCACCGGCTCATCGGCGCTGGCCTTGGCCAGGCAGGCCGTCGCCTCGGGCATGGCCGAGGTCGCCCTGGCTTTCGGCTTCGAGGAGATGCGGCCCGGCGCCCTGCTCAACGACGACTTCCGCACCAGCCCGGTCGATCACTTCATCAAGCGCGACAACGAGCTGGGTTATCCCGTCGAGGACGCGATGGCCGCGCCCGGCTTCTTCGGTGCCGCCGGCGCCGAATATATCAGGAAATACGATGCGGACGCCCGGATCTTTGCCGAGGTTGCCGTCAAGACCCGCACCCATGCCGGCAACAACCCGATGGCACTTTTCGTCAAGCCGATCACGGTCGAGGAGGTGCTCGAGTCTCCGGTGATCTGGGGCGACTACCTGACCCGGCTGATGGCCTGCCCGCCCACCTGCGGCGCCGCCGCCGCCATCGTGGTCAGTGAGAAGTACAAGAAGGAAAAGGGCCTGACCCGCGCGATCGAGATCGCCGGACAGGGCATCGGCTCGGACCGCAGCGACACCTATGACAGCGCCATCGACGTGGTGGGCCGCAAGATCACGCAGCGCGCCTCCCGGTCGGCATACGAGCAGGCAGGAATTGGCCCGGAGGATGTCGACGTGGTCGAGCTGCATGACTGCTTCACCCCAAACGAAGTGCTCAACTACGAGGCCCTCGGCCTGTGTCCCGAAGGCGGTGCGACGAAGTTCATCGCTGACAAGGACAACACCTATGGCGGGAAATTCGTCGTGAACCCGTCGGGCGGGCTGATGTCCAAAGGTCATCCGCTGGGAGCCACAGGACTTGCGCAATGCACCGAATTGGTCACGCAGCTGCGTGGCGAGGCAGGGCAGCGTCAGGTTCCCGGCGCCAAGGTCGCGCTGCAACACAACATCGGCATGGGCTCGGCCGGCTTCGTCACGATCTATAAGAGCTAAGGCTGGCAGGTGGGGCGCTAGCAGGGCGCTGAAATACTCGGCCAGACGGTGGCCGTGGATGGCGAGGCGCTGGCCGGGTTCTGACCTTCGGGCTTGGCGTGAGACAGCGCTGACGACCCAAGCCACAGAGGCCTCGGCCGGAACGGGGGTAAGGCCGCGGTAATGCACTCATCCCGCCGCGCGTGTCTCCTTCAATGCAGCAGCATAGGCACCTGGGCCGGCCAAGAGGTCAATAACGAGCGGCTGCGCAATGGCGGCTGCCGATCTGACGCTGGACAAGCTGATCCTGCAGAAGGTTGCGCGGGGACCAGCGGCCACAAACCGGACAGCCCGGCGATCGGCGTGGTGCCCGTCGACTGGCGGCTGTGAAGCTTGGAGGGTGGATGGGAATCACTGATGGTGCAAGCGTGAAGGGCGGAGGCTGTGTAAACAACCCCGTTTTATGCTCCCCTCCCGCATGGTTGAGGGCTTTGCACCTCGGGTTTCATTAAGGGCGTGAGTTGGGATCAGACGGCGCTTTTCTCTCTGGAGGACTGAATCGGCGAAGATGGCCCTGTCCGTGTCGTCGTCGATGATCTCGCTCTGGCCTCCCTGGGTTTCCACACCACATCCCGGCGATCCGACCGGGGCACGAACTGCTTGTATTGCTCGATAACATGGCGAAACGCCCCTCACCCCCTATTATCGAGCTTTGTAAAATGCTGCCGTTCCGCCCGTGAGGCCCGCCAAGAAGGGGAAAGGATTGACAGGGCATGACCGGAGATCCTGCCGCCTGAGGCGCCGAGAGCAGACAAACGGCTTTTATTCCGATACCGAATGATGCCGGAAAGCCTGCCTGGGGCGGCTCGGAAACCGCCACGATAAACATCTGACGCGTGGCAGGGTGCAGCGCCTGCGAGACTATCCCCCCTCGATCCTCTGCCTGTCGAGGCGATAGACCCGCGCCCTGTCCGGATCGACATGGCGAGGCAGGCGATACTGAAACGACCTCTGCTCACCGCCGGGGACCAGCAGACCCGCATCGGCCAGAAGCTTCACGGCCAGGCCGGCGGGCATGCCGGAGGCGATCTCCGTCCGGAAGGCCTCGATGCCGAGATAGATCCAGCGCGCATCGCACCAGCCGATCGCATCCGGATCCGGCTCGCCTCCGGCCGGGCACAGACGGTGGCGGTTGTGGCGCAGATATCCGGCCAGGCGTTCCGACATGGCCTCGGCGGTCGAGGGCGGACGCGCCGCATGGGCTTTGTGCCAGATCACCGCGATCTCGACGAGGGCGCCGGTCGCCATGCCTTTCCGCCAGGGCAGGATGCCGAGCCGGCTGCCGATTTCGCCAGCCGCGGCGATCAGGGCCAGACGGTTCAGAACGCGCAACACCGGGCCCTCTTTCGCACTCGGGGGCAGCCCGATCGCCGCCAGCATCAGGGTGCGCAGGCGCGTGATCATCGGGCGCAGGACCTCCTTCATCAGGCCATGTTGCGCGATGATCCTGTCCACGAACGCCGGCAGGACATGTCCATAATGCTCCCTGGCAGCATTCTGGAGCGTCTCGGCGAAGGCGTGGCCCGAGCCATGTCCATGCAGCGTCCTGAAGAGGCCGAATTCCCATGACCGCGCGGGAATATCGATCAGGCGAACGCCGATCCCTTCGGGCATCTGGATCCCGGCAGCAGCCAGGATCCGCTCGATCGGTTGCTCCGAGGTCGAGAGCAGCACCGTCTGCCAGCGTGCCGTCTCTTCGAGTGTCAGCCTGCGGTTGCCGCGCCCCCGGCCCGTGCCATTGCCGATCATGTAGAGCGCCTCGATGATCGCGGGCGAGGGTCGGGCCGGGAATTCGTCGAGCATCAGGACGCCGTCATGGGCCAGCTGGCAAGAGAGTTCCAGCGCCGTATTGGTGGCGTTCCAGCGATCAAGGTCGGGCGGACCCATGCAGCTCTGCGCGGCGATCAGGGCGGTGGTCTTTCCAAAACTGGTCGGGGCGTGGAAATTCAGGCCGAGCGTCTCGATCCCGGCATGTTTCAGAAGCGGTCCGGCCAGGACTGCCGAGATGGCGCAGATCAGCGCCGGATTGCCTGCGGCCAGACGGCCGACGGTGTCTTTCCATCCCTCCAGCGAACCCGAGGGTGGCGCCGCGGCGCGGGCATGGACCAGTTCGATCTGGTCATCAGGCTGCGGATCCGCCGAGAGCAATCTGCCGTCGGGCAACAGATAGGCGGGTTCCGCATCCGTCCCTGCCATCCAGCCGGGACGCGAAACCGACAGGATCCGGGCCTCCACCGGCCAGCGGCGGATCAGGTCGATGATGTCATGCCGGTTGCCCTCGATGGCAAGTCCCGCCGAGATCAGCTGCGCACAGACGCTGCGCGGCTTCTCGAGAATATCGGCCTCGGGGATGGTTTCCCGGCGCAAGCACCCGTCGCGATCGAGAAAGCGGATGCGGCGGCTCCAGTTCCTGCCGCTGCCATCGCGCGTCAGGGCCTCGACACGCAGCGGCCCGCACATCGGCACCCATTCGTCGTCGATGCCGCCGTAGCCGAGCATCTGCTCGCGGGGAAGATGGGTCCAGAACGGCGGAAGCTCCTGGCGCATGTCGGCCAGGAAGGCGGCGATTTCCGGGTCATGATGAAGAGGAACGGGCAGCCGGGCCTCGGCCGTCTCATCAGTGACATCATCCGACCGGAAGGCCTGTCCGGCCTCCGCGGAAACGGGCGGGGTTTCGGGGAAAGCGCTGTGCTTCTCTGCGTCGATCATGTTGTTGTCAGGCATCGCTTTTTTTCCGTGCAAGGCGCGGGACTGCGCTATCCCCACCATGATGTGCCGAGGCGGCATGCAAGTCAGCGGCAGGGATACGGGATATTGTGGACAACGGCACCAGATGCCCGAATTTTGGGGATAACCCGCATGGGCAAGGCATGGGGATGCAACAGGAGAGGTGAAGCGGCATACACCGCAATTGCAGAAAATCCGGAGAAATCGCCCTTGGCCGTCTACCGGTCCGTTGGATCTGTTGGACCATTGGACCGGGCTGAGCACTGCTAGGCCGTGCGGGTTGAAGGCCTCGGCAGCAGCCCGACTGTCCAACGATCCAACTGGTCCAACGGACCAGGACAAAGAGATGCCTTGAGTCAGCGTCAGGCGACGATCCCAGTTGCACAGCAAGGCATTGCCGAAGCTGAGCGAGGAGATGGAAAAGCCTGTCTCTCTCAGGCCTCCAGAGCAGCCAAAGGTATATGTATTCGGTATGCTTCCTGCCTATAAGCAGGCCCAACCACTCAAAGCAACGCCGTCGAGAAATCATACACTCGGGTCAGCAAGACAACCGTGGGAATGAGCGCGGACATCGAAACCCAACCGTGATCACGCTCTATGAGTTCGCCCAGGTGCTGGGCGTAAATCACGTTGAACTGGTCAGACCACCGGAAGAGAACGGATCCTGCGATCCGCGTTCAAAGCGTATCCTATCGATACCATTGAGGATCCGCTTCGGGTTTTGGTAATCACGTATCGCCCGGCCGGATCAGTTGTCTAGGTAACCTCGCTCCCGCAGGTAGTCTGTCAGAAGCTTTTCAATCAATGACGTGAGAGATCTCTGATCTGCTGCGGCCGCCTGATCTGCCGCAGCCTTTAAAGTAGGCGTTATTCTGAGATTTACCTGCGCAGTCTTATTTTCTCTCATTTTGTGTAGATAACCTCTTTACATTCCATAGAAGAGTGTATATATATTTACTACACAACGCAAGCGGTCCCCGCCGATGCGGTAACATCGACGGGGGACCTCACCACACTGATCTCGGTTGAGGAGACCATCATGGCTATTCACACGTCTATCATTTCGCCGCGCCATTCGGAAGCAGCACCGTCGTTTTGCCCGACGCCCGTCACCATCCAGTTTGGCGCCGTGCTGCGCGATCTTTCGGCCTACATCGAGGCGGAACGCGACCTTGAGCATTGCGACAGCTGGGATCCGGCCTGCGACGCGTGGATCCGCGATGCCGAACGGGCCCGGACCCGCGTGCTCGACGGGATCACCGCTCTGCGCGTAGCGCCTATCCGGCGCCGCGAGGATCTGCCGCTCCGGCGCTGTGCAGACCTGGCACAGATGCTGATCGAGAGTGACAGCCCGGAGCAAGTCCGGGATATTATTGTCCTGCCCGAACGTTTTCCTGATGTCTTCCGCTGCACCAGTGATGGCCCCGTTGCACGGCGCGTGGACCTGATGGTTGCGGCCTTCCAGCAGCATCTGAACGCCCTTGCGCGCCTCCCGGATTTCACGGGGATGGTTGAGGCGGACTATGTTGTGATCGAGCCGGGCGAACCCGCGACCATGCTGGTCCCTGCGGCCTGATCACTTCGCCTATCTGACGGCCTGTCCCTGCGATCAGCTGCAGTCAGGTCGCTGAGTCCAACCCCATTTCCTCCGCCACAGGCTTCTGGTCGCACGCCCTGCGTGCCTCTCCTCGGCCCGTGGCTTCCCATCATCCTGCTTTTTTCGGGAGGACTTCCTATGTCCAAGACCACCTGTTCCTCGCACGATACCCTCGCCCCGCTCTCTGCCACTGACCTGCCGCTCGTCATTCATCATGGCGAACTGCATGCCCATTGGGCTGAGGCCGCCCGCGCCAAAGGCTTCGATCTGATCGCCCGCGTCCGCGACCGTCTGCATGTCGCGCTGCGCTGCCAGACCTGCGGCTGGGTCCATGTGACGCGGCACTCCGTTGTGATGAATGCGCAGCCGCTGTGCCCACACTGCATGGAGACCCGTTGGCGCGAGACTGCCCTCGTCGCTGGTCTGACCTGGCTCGGTCGGGACCCGGATCACCGCCATTACGGCCGCTATCTCCTGCCCTGCGACCATACTGCGCGGCGCCAGTTCACCTTCGTTGAGCGTGTCGCATCCGGCGCAGTTTCGGCACGCTGCGAGACCTGTCTCGTCCATCGCGAAGGAGAGGAGGCACTGCGGTTCGGCTGGGCGCGCCTCAGCCGCGATCCGACCGGCAATCCGAGCTACCGCCTCTATCGCCACAGCTGCGGGCACACCCAACGCATCGCGGTGGCCAATATGCGCTGGGGCCAGTGCGACTGCGCCGGCTGCGGCCAGAGCTGGACCGCCAAGCCGAGCTATATCTACCTGCTCGACATCCGTCATTCCGGAACCGGAAGGCACTATCTCAAAGTTGGATACTCGTCTCATCCCGTAAAAAGACACAAACACCAGTTGGGACTTCCCAAAGATGCTCAAGTCGAGGTTCTCCGGGTCGTGGCCATGCCCACCGGCCACGCTGCCTGCGCGATGGAGAAGGCCGCCCATGCGGAGCTGCGTCGTCTCTATCCGGAAGCCCTCGTCCCTCACCGGGAATTCAGTGATCTGATGAACGTGGTCAGCGAGATCTACCGGCCTGAGTCGCTTTTCATGCTCCAGGCGACCCTCGACCGGATCGAGGCAGAGATCATCGATGCGGACCGCACACGGAGACCTGATACTCTGTCCGCGCCACCCAAAGCTGCGGCAGGCAACAATCCGGAAGCCCCGCTCGGTGCCCCGGAAACGCCCCCACCCGGCGCATCGGCCACCCCGACTCCGGCATCCCAATCGCACCGCAAACCCCGCCCCGCTACCGTTCCGCGTGATCGCCATCCGATCCTGCGCCGCCATTGGGGACTGACCGGGTAACGCGGTCGGGTCGGGGCGTTCCGGATCACACGAGGAGACCATGTCTCTGATCCGGATGCCTCCTGCGGCAAGGAGGCAGTAGCCCGCCTCCTTGTCATCCGGAAGCCACGCGGCGCCGAAGCAATACCGAGTTTTCTGGTGGTTTCTATCCCGGAGTCCGGATCCGACCAGGCCAGCCGCTCCTGAAGCCGGAAGGCTTCCGGATCTCCGTGCGCGCTCGGCCCGACACCGCCACCGCATTCCGCCCCCTGCGGGACCGCGCCCCTCTGCAACCGACCCTGTCGCCATCCGGAATGCCGGACGGCTCACCCTCTTCATACCCGGAGTCCTGCCATGACCCAGACAATCTCCATCCCGTCCAGCAATCCGAACTCCGAATCCGGAACCCGTCATCCCGCACCCTGGGCTCCCCTCGCGCGTCATGCCATCCATCGCCTGCAGGCTGATCTCGCACAAAAGCTGACCCCCGCGTGGGATCCGGCGCTCGATCCGGAGGACATGGATCTGCCCGAACTCCTGGAGGCCGCGATGCAGGCACCGGGCTCCTCGGCGATCGATGCGCTGAACTCCGGCTCATCCGCGCAAAATGTTTCGCCCGAAGAGTTCGACGCGATCGCGGACGCCGGCGGCGATCCCACCGCCACCGCAAGCAATGGGTCATCGCAGCCGCGCATCCGCCTGCCCGCCAGTAAACTCATCCCGCTTCTCCGCCTCGTGGCGACGATCGACGCCGTCCGGGACCGCGACGCGATGTTGGCACCTGGCGCGATCACCGTCATCACCGGCGTTCCCGACGACATGCTCGACCAGTTGAAGAAGTTGCTGACCCATATCCTTCCGGCCAATTGGTCGGTGGCAACCTCGCTCAAATATGGCACCCAGAGCCAGGACTGTCTGATCACGCTCAACCCAGACGTCTCAGACGGCAAGATCTCACGCTATGCACAGACCGCTTTCGAGCGCGACCTTGTCGTGGCGATCGATCGCCAGGCCCCGCTCCTGGTGCTGCTGCCGATGGCCGCTGCTGCCACTGCACCCACGGTCCTTGCCAATCCGCTTGTCTCTCGGAAAGCGTTCGCGCCCCTCGATAGCGAGATCCTGATCATGGCGCTTCGTGCGACACACAGCGCCACTGGCCGCATCGACGAGGCGGCGGTCCGCGCTGCGCTGCCCAATGACGCAACGCTCGCCGAACTGGACGCGCTCGCGCTGACCCTGGCGATGCGGGCGCCGGTGGCGAAGGCGGTGGCCGAACAGATCACGGCCATGACCACTGGCCCGCAACGATCTGCGGCCGACGGTCCCTGGCTCGAGGACATTCACGGCGATACGCCTGCGCTCCGCGCCGCGCGACAGATCGTGCGCGACCTGCGTATGTGGAAGAAAGGCGAGATCGGCTGGGCCGACCTGACCCGCACGCTGCTGCTTTATGGCCCGCCCGGCACCGGCAAGAGCTGGATCGCCCGGGCCATGGGCAACAGTGCGGGCTTTTCGGTCGTCAGCGGCACCTTCGGTGAATGGCAGGCCGCAGGCCATCTCGGCGACATGCTGCGCGAGATGCGCAAGAGCTTTGCCGAGGCCCGGTCGAAAGCGCCGACCGTGCTGATCATCGACGAGATCGATGCCGTCGGATCGCGCGAGGATCGCGAACAGCATAGCCGGTCCTACCGCACCCAGGTCATCAATGCCTTCCTCGCAGAGATGGACAGCATCGCCCGGGAAGAAGGTGTCATCGTCGTCGGCACCTGCAACCATCCGGACATGATCGATCCGGCGGTGCTGCGCGCCGGACGGTTCGACATGAAGGTCGCCCTGCCGCTGCCGGATGCCGATACTCTCTTCGGCGTGCTGCGCCACTGCCTGCCGGACTGGCGGGAGGCCGATCTGCGCGATCTCGCGCAACGCGCCGTCGGCTGTTCCGCCGCAGAGATCGACGCCGCGATCCGGCAGACGCGCGCGATGGCGCGGGGGCAAAAGCGGGACATGACCGTTTCGGATCTCCAGCATGTTTTCCGCGTCATCCATGACCCGGCCATTGATCGCCGCGTTGCCCTGCACGAATGCGGCCATGCCATCGTCTGTGCGGCGCTGGATCTCGGCCCCGTGCGGCGGGTTTACCTGAACCGTGACGGCGGCGGAGGGACAGTGTTCGACACCACCGCCAAACACGGCCTCCTCTGTGACATGCAGGACCGCATGGTGCAACTGCTCGCCGGTCGCGCGGCCGAGCGTTTGGTGCTGGGTGACGTATCGGCCGGTGCCGGCGGCGGACCCGAATCCGATCTGGCAATGGCCACCGCCATCGCCTCGGGAATCCAGACGCGCTATGGGCTGGGTGCCCAGGGCCCGGTCTGGACCGCAGATCCCGAGACCTTGCTCGCCCTGGACCCTGACGTGCTGTTTCGTGTCCGCCGCGAGTTGGAGGCTGCCGAGAAGCGCGCCGCCCAGATCCTCAGCACCCACCGCAACCTGCTCGAAGAGATGGCAGAGGCGCTGGCGGCATCGCGCGACATGGACCGCGCCGAAGCGGAGGTCTGGCTCGCGCGGGTGCGCAATGCTGCGCCGGATGAAGACTACAATGAGTGCCCCGCACAGCAACCAGAGTAACAGCGCAGGGATGACGCCCGCCCGAGACGAACTGCGTCGCCTCATCGAATTGTGCTCCCACAAACAAAAAGACAAAAACAATAGAAAGCGGCAGAGCCGCCAATAAAACCCTCAAAACAAAAAACGGCACTCCCTGCGCCGGGCGTGCCCGCCGCCCACTCCATGCCCAGGGAATAAAAACGAAAGAGAGCAGAGAACCAAAAATCAAAAACAAAAAGACCCAGGAAAGCCTCGGGTAATTCGGCCCACAGCGCAACCAGCTAAAAAAGGAGAAAGAGATACGGCGCGCCAGACCCAAATCTCCGGCCTTCATGATGTTCCCCCAGACGAGGAAACCAGCAATGATCCACCATCCAGATCCAGCGGTCTGGATCCCTCCGGTGATCCGCTTCATCGGATCCAACCTGCCTGTCCTTGATCGCAAGGGCGAGGAATGGGACCATATGTTCACGACCGCTTACCAGTTCGGCTGTGAGGCGCTGATCGCCCTCGGGCAGGCGGAGGAGACCGGGCGCGGAGCCCGGCCACTGGCCCACCCCCGACTGCCAGAGGTCCTGCCCAGATGGGACGATATCTGCGTCACCGTGCTCAGCCTCGCCCATCAACGCGGGCTGCTCTCCTACCGGCTGCCCAACGGACACGAATCCCCCGAGACTGCCGCATGGTGGGGCCGGCGCGAGGGCGAGGTCATGCCGCAGCCGAACATCACGGCCGCACACGGGCTTGGCCCAGCCTGGGCCGCCCCGCAGGCGCTTTCGGTCCTCTGCGCGCTTGGTTTGGTCGAATCCAGCCAATGGGCCGCAGCCGCGGAACCGGTGCTCTGGCGCGAGGAGCCGCCGGAATGGCGTCTCGACATCGCCGCCGATCCGCGCTTCCAGCAAGCGCTGGAACGGGCCGTCAACAAAATGCCCGACGACATCCGCGCGGATATCATCCGGCTGGTCACCGTCACCGAGGCCGATGTCACAGAGGGGCTGATCCGGCGCGAGGCCCATCAGGAGGGGCTGCGCGCGGAACACGGCGCCAACCGGGTGATCTGCCTGCCGCTCACCCGCGACTCCGTGCGTCAGGGCCTGATCTTCCTCCGCATCCATGATCTGGACTGGCTGTTCTTTTCGAACTGGCGCCTTGCGGATGGCTGGCTCTCCTTGCCTGAGCGGCAACGGGCGATGGAGATCTTCCACGACAGCCTCGCCATCCGCATGCGCAGGGCCGTCGTCACCCGCCTATACCCGGACCGGCCGGAGTTTTCCGGGTGAGGACTCGGCGATCCGCAAGCCCGATCACAGGCGTCAAGGACCATCACACCACTGCGTCGTTGCGCGGAAGTGCAACCATTTCAGAGAGTGCGCAGGACAGGCCCCGACGCCCCGGCTGATCCGCGTTCGCAGTGATCGCAGGACGGAAATCCGGAACGACAACAGCGCACTCCCCCAATGGCCCGTCCCCTAGCTTCCATGAGATCACGAGGCAGAGCCAAACCAGGTCACGCATCCCGTCCTGTAAAATCCGGATAATTCGCGCCCGATGCCTGTTGAGAGCGAGGGCCAGCCCTTCGACTGATCGGGATACGACCGTCGCGCACCTCAGTCTGTCACCTTCTTCTCCGGCTCACCCCTCTTGAGAGTGAGATTTCTGTATTTTCAGTTGGTTATCCACATTCACGAAACCCGAGAACCCTGTTTTCAGCTTAGAGAGACGTTCCCATGCCCTATGATCATCCCAACAGCAGCGGGGCCGTTCCCGCACAGGATCATCATCAGCGAACGCCGACGGGCCATGTCCCACGGCGCAAGGAGCAGCTCGGCCGATGGCACGAGACCGGAGAGACATTGCTGACAGGGAAGGCGCCGCGCGGACGGCGGCCTCCGCTTCGGCCACTCCGGCCTCCAGCCCCCTTGCCGAGAATCGCGAACCGCCGCACCCTGACCTCATTCGCCTTGTCCGGGTGCTGGCGCGCCACGCCGCCCTGGCCGACATCGCCGCGCAGAAGGCAGCGCATCGCCCGAAGGAGTAACGCATGATCCAATCCCCCGCACTACGCGCCGCGATCTATGCCCGCTATTCTTCGGACAATCAGCGCGAAGCCTCGCTTGAGGACCAGATCCGCATCTGCCGACGCCTGGTCGCGCAGAAGGACTGGACCATTGCCGAAGTCTATACCGATGCCGCCATCTCCGGCGCATCGGCTCTGCGCCCCGGTTACCAGAAGTTGCAGGACGACGCCCGGCGCGGCCGGATCGACGTCATCGTCGCCGAAAGCCTCGACCGGATCAGTCGCGACCAGGAACATATCGCCGCCTTCTACAAACAGGTCAGCTTTCTCGGCATTCCGCTGATCACCGTGGCCGAAGGCGAGATTTCCGAACTGCATATCGGGCTGAAGGGCACGATGTCGGCGCTCTACCTCAAGGACCTGGCCCAGAAGACCCATCGCGGCCTCGAAGGCCGGGTGCGCGACGGCAAGAGTGCCGGCGGCATCAGCTATGGCTACAGCGCCCGGCGCGAATTGCGCCCGGATGGCACGCTCACCACCGGCGAACGGATGATCGACCCGGATGAGGCCGCGATCGTCACCCGCATCTTCACCGAATACGCCTCGGGACGTTCCGCCCGCGCCATCGCGGCGGCGCTGAACGACGAAGGCATCGCCTCGCCCGACAGCGGCAAGGGCGCGGGCACCTGGGGGCCGTCGACCATCTCCGGCAACTGGAAGCGCGGCACCGGGATCCTGAACAACGAACTCTATATCGGCCGCCTCGTCTGGAACCGGCAGCGCTTCGTCAAGGATCCGGTGACGCAGAAGCGTCAGGCCCGGCCGAACCCGCCCGAGGAATGGATCATCGAGGAGGTGCCGGACCTGCGGATCATTCCCGATGACCTCTGGCATGCGACCAAGGAGCGGCAAGGCGCGATCCGCACCGATATGAACCCGGCGGGCGTCCAGTCTGCCCGGCCCCGGCCCGAACGCGCCCGCCGTCCGGACTACCTGTTCTCTGGCCTCGTCAAATGCGGTTGCTGCGGGGCGAGCTATACGCTGATCAACAAGACCCGCTACGGCTGCGCGGCGGCACGCAACAAGGGCAACAGCATCTGCAGCAACCGCGCGACGATCCTGCGCGAAGAGGTCGAAGCCCGGGTGCTCGACGGGCTGCGCGACAAGCTCCTGCACCCGGACCTGATCGCCGCCTTCGTCGAGGAATACCGCAAGGCGTTCAACGCGGCCGCGGGCGACCGCAGCACCGAGCGGGATAATGCCAGGCGCGAGTTGAAGCAGATCGGGAAGAAGACCGCCGGCATCCTCGCCGCCATCGAGGACGGCATGTATCACCCGTCGATGAAGACGAAGATGGCGGATCTGGAAAGCCGGAGGACCCAGCTCACAGCCTTCCTCGAAGATACGCCGGAGCCCCCTGCCCTGCGGCTGCACCCCCGCCTGTCGGACCTCTATCGGGAAAAGATCACGAACCTGTCGAAAGCGCTTCAGGAACCGGGGATGAAGCTGGAGGCGACAGAGATCCTGCGCAGCCTGATCGCCGAGATCCGGATGGTGCCGGAGACCTCCGCGCCCGGCGGACACGAGATCGAACTCTTGGGCGAACTGGCGGGCATCCTGGCGCTTTCGGAGGCGGATACGACAAAGCCCCCGCGATTGGCGAGGGCTGGTAAATCGGTCGAGTCGGAAACGATGGTTGCGGGGGCAGGATTTGAACCTGCGGCCTTCAGGTTATGAGGCTATGTTATTGATATTGTGAGAACGGCGGTGAGAAATTCGTCCACGGTAGCGGTGGCTTGGTGCTGCTGCGGGCGGCGTAAAAGTCGTCCACCTATTCCCTTTCTGCGGCGGCAGGGAGGGCGTGAGGATTTACAGCGTGGACCTATATCTGAGAGTTCGCCAGGCTTGCGCGGAAGGCATGAGCCAGCGGGAAGCGGCGCGGGTGTTCAACATCTCGCGTGACACGGTTGCGAAGATGATGACCTTCTCGGTGCCACCGGGCTACCGACGGACGGCCGAGGTCAG
>NZ_AZVA01000012.1:0-114666 GCF_000513975.1 Paracoccus sp. J55 | reverse complement strand
TCCTTCTTTCTTGTCCAAATATCCTCGGGGGTGAATTGCGGCTTCAGCCGCAAGAGGGGGCGGAAGCCCCCTCCCCCTGTCAGCTCACCCGACGATNGNCGCCTCGGTCGCGGCGCGCAGCGCGTCCTCGCTGACGCCATCGGCCAGCTCGACGATCTTCAGCCCGCCCGGAACCACGTCCAGCACCCCCAGATTGGTGATGATCCGGTTCACCACGCCCTGGCCCGTCAAGGGCAGGGTGCAGGATTTCAGCACCTTCGACTCGCCCGCCTTGTTGGTGTGGTCCATCACCACCACCACCCGGCCCACGCCCGCCACCAGGTCCATCGCCCCGCCCATGCCCTTGACCAGCTTGCCGGGGATCATCCAGTTCGCCAGGTCGCCGTTCTCGGCCACCTCCATCGCCCCCAGGATCGCCATGGCGATCTTGCCGCCGCGGATCATCGCGAAGCTCTCGGCGCTGTCGAAATAGGCGGTCTGCGGCAGCTCGGTCACCGTCTGCTTGCCGGCATTGATCAGGTCCGGGTCCTCCTCGCCCTCGTAAGGAAACGGCCCGATGCCCAGCATGCCGTTTTCCGATTGCAGCGTCACATGCACCCCCTCGGGGATGTAGTTCGCCACCAGCGTCGGGATGCCGATCCCGAGGTTCACATACCAGCCGTCCTGCAGTTCCTGCGCGGCCCGCGCCGCCATCCGGTTGCGGTCCCAGCCCTTGATTTCGGCGGCCATCAGACGGTCTCCTTCTTGCCGGTCGTGTCGGAGACGCGCGAACGTGTCGTGCGCTGCTCGATGCGCTTCTCGTGCTGGCCCTGGATCAGCCGATGGACATAGATCCCCGGCAGGTGGATGGCGTCGGGATCGAGGCTGCCCGTCGGCACGATCTCCTCGACCTCGCAGACGCAGATGCGGCCGCATTTCGCCGCCGGCACGTTGAAGTTGCGCGCGGTCTTGCGGAACACCACGTTGCCCGACTCGTCCGCCTTCCAGCCCTTGACGATGGCCAGGTCGGCGACGATGCCGCGTTCCAGGATATAGGTCTCGCCGTCGAAATCGTGATGCTCCTTGCCCTCGGCGATCACCGTGCCGACGCCGGTTTTCGTATAAAAGCCCGGGATGCCGGCGCCGCCCGCCCGCATGCGCTCGGCCAGCGTGCCCTGCGGGTTGAACTCCAGCTCCAGCTCGCCCGAGAGATACTGGCGCATGAACTCGGCATTCTCGCCGACATAGGAGGAGATCATCTTGCGGATCTGCCGCGAGTCCAAGAGCTTGCCCAGCCCGAACCCGTCCACGCCGCAATTGTTGGAGGCGATGGTTAGCTCCCTGGTCCCGGCGCGCAGGATCGCCTCGATCAAAAGCTCCGGGATGCCGCAAAGCCCGAAGCCCCCCGCCGCAATCACCATCCCGTCACGAAGCAAACCCCCAAGCGCCAAATCCGCGCTGGGATAGATCTTGTTCATCCACCACCTCCCATGTCCACCGGCCTCGTTTTCGCCAGTTTCGAAAACCGAGTCAACGTGCCGGGAACCCCGAGGCCGGCCCGGGAATTGCCTTGCGAAAGAGGTTGCCATGACCGAGATTTCCATCCGACGCGCCTATGACCCGCCCGGGCCGAAAGAAGGCTGCAAGGTTCTGGTGGACCGCATCTGGCCGCGCGGCATCAGCCGCGAGAAGCTGGGCGCGGATCTCTGGCTGAAAGAGATCGCGCCCTCGGACGCGTTGCGGCACTGGTTCAACCACGACCCCGAGAAATGGCCCGAATTCCGGCGCCGCTACGGCGCCGAGCTGGACGCCAATCCCGCCCCCTTGCGCGAGCTGCGGGCGCTGATCCGCAAGGGCCCGGTGACGCTGCTCTACGGCGCCCGCGACACGCAGCACAACAATGCCGTCGCGCTGCGCGACTACCTTGCTCAGTAGCCCAGCGTCGCCGCATCCGGCCGGCGCGGGTCCGAAGCGCCGTACAGCGTCCCCGTCCCGGGGTCGCGCATGATCGACTGGGTCGAGCCCATCGCCTCCTTGACCGCAACCGTATGGCCCTTGGCCTGCAGGATGCGGATGGTGTCGAGGCTGATGCCCTCCTCCACGCGCAGCTCGTCGGGCAGCCATTGGTGATGGACGCGCGGCGCGGTCGAGGCCTCGGCCACGTTCATGCCGTGGTCGATCATGTTCATCACCACCTGCAGCACCGTGGTGATGATCCGCGCCCCGCCGGGCGAGCCGGTGACCAGCCAGACCTTGCCGTCCTTGAGCACCATGGTCGGCGTCATCGAGGAGAGCGGCCGCTTGCCCGGCTCGACTGCATTGGCATCGCCCCCGACCAGGCCGAAGGCATTGGGCACCCCGGGCTTGGCCGAGAAATCGTCCATCTCGTTGTTCATCAGCACGCCCGTACCCTCGGCCACCAGGCCCGAGCCGTAGTTCAGATTGATGGTATAAGTGTTCGAGACCGCGTTGCCCTCCTTGTCCACGACCGAGAAATGCGTGGTCTGGTCGGATTCGTAAGGCGCCAGATCCGCCGGCTTGATCATCACCGAGGGCGTGGCGAAATCGGCGCTGATCTTGCGGCGCATCTCGACCGCGTAATCCTTGCTGGTCAGCGCCGCGACCGGCACATCGACGAAATCCGGATCGCCCAGGTATTCCGAGCGGTCGGCATAGGCCAGCTTCATCGCCTCGGCCATCAGGTGGATCGTCTCGCCCGAGTTCTGCCCCAGGGCGCCGATCGGATAGCCCTCCAGCGCGTTCAGGATCTGGATCAGATGCACCCCGCCGGACGAGGGCGGCGGCATCGAGACCACCTCATGGCCGCGATAGGTGCCGCGCACCGGCTCGCGTTCCACGGGCTTGTAGGCGGCCATGTCCTCGACGGTGATCAGCCCGCCGGCGTCCTGCACCGCCTTGGCGACGGCCTCGGCCACTTCGCCCTTGTAGAATCCGTCCGGCCCCTCGGCGGCGATCTTCTTCAGCGTCGCCGCCAGATCGGCCTGCACCAGCCGGTCGCCGGGCCGATAGGCCGCCCCACCCTCCTTGAAGAAGATCTTCGCGCTCGACGGGAATTTCTCCAGATGCTCGCGCTCGGCCTCGATGCTGTCGGCCAGCTCCGGGGTGACGGTGATCCCCTCCTCGGCCAGCCGGATCGCCGGGGCGATCACTTCGGCCCAGTCCATGCTGCCATATTTGTCCAGCGCCAGCTTCATTCCCGCCACCGTCCCCGGCACGCCCGAGGCGGCGCCGCTGTAAAGCGACTTCTCGCTGTCCGCCTCGCCCGCCGCGTCCAGGAACATGTCGCGCGAGGCGCCCTGCGGGGCTATCTCGCGATAGTCGATGGCATGGGTCTGGCCGGTCTCGGCCTCATGCACCAGCATGAAGCCGCCGCCGCCGATATTGCCGGCGCGCGGCAGGGTGACGGCCAGAGCAAAGGCCACCGCCACGCCCGCATCGACCGCGTTGCCGCCCTGGGCCATGATGTCGCGGCCGATCTCGGCGGCCAGCCGCTCCTGCGCCGAGACCATGCTGCTTTCCGCCCAGACCGGATGGATCCGGTCCATCACGTCGAAAATCGCGGCCTCCTGCGCCGCCGCCGGCAATGCGATGCAGCCGGCCAGCACGACGGCCGGCACGCGGCCCATCCTCATGATTCGATCCTTCACGGCGCCCTCCGCTCAACCCTTGCGGGTCGAGCCTAGCAGCAGAACGGCTCGGATCAAAAAGCCAAAACTGCGGCGATGCGCCCGCGTCCAGGCCGCGTCATGAGTATTTGTGAAACGGTGAAGCGCCGTGCAGCATCCGATTTCCAGCGCAACCGCATGTTTCACCGTTTTTCAAATACTCAGAGTCCGAGGCGAAGCGGGCGCTTACCCGGCCTTCTTCGCCTTGGCAGCCGCAGGCTTCCTTGCGGCGGTCTTTTTTTCGGCCGGCTTCTTGGCGGCAGCCTTCTTTGCCGGCTTCTTGCCCGATTTCGCGGCCTTCTCGGCGATCAGTTCCAGGGCCCGCTCCAGCGTGACCGCGCCGGGCTCCAGGTCGCGGGGCAGCGTCGCATTGACCTTGCCCCATTTGACGTAAGGCCCATAGCGTCCGCTCATCACCTGCACCGGCCCGCCCTCGGGATGCTCGCCCAGTTCCGCCAGCGGCGCGGCGGCGGCCGCCCTGCCGCGGGTGACCTTCTGGGCCAGCACCTCGACGGCGCGATTCATGCCGATGGTGAAGACCTCGTCGACCTCCGGCAGGTTGGCGTATTTCGCGCCATGCTTCACATAGGGGCCGTAGCGGCCGATGCCGGCCTCGACCGGAACGCCGTCCTCGGGATGCGGGCCGATCTCGCGCGGCAGGGCCAGCAGGGCCAGCGCCCGCTCCAGGTCGACCGAGGCCAGATCCCAGCCCTTGGGGATCGAGGCGCGCGGTGGCTTCGGCTGTTCGGCCGTCGCCTCGCCGCGCTGGACATAAGGCCCGAAGCGGCCGTTCTTCAGGCTGATCTGGTCGCCCTTGTCCACGCCCAGCACGGTGTCGCCCACCACCTCGGCATCGGGCGAGGAAATCGGCCGGGTGAAGCGGCAATCGGGGTAGTTCGAGCAGCCGATGAAGGCCCCGCCCGAGCGCGCCGTCTTCAGATGCAGCCGGCCCTTGTGGCAGAGCGGGCATTCGCGCGGATCGCCGCCATCGGCGCGCGGCGGATAGAGATGCGGTGCCAGCGCGTCGTCGATCGCTTCGAGCACCTCGGTGATGCGCAGCTCGCTGGTGCCCTCCAGCGCGGCGGTGAAATCCCGCCAGAAACGGCGCAACACCTCGCGATAGGCACGCTCGCCCGAGGAGATGTCGTCGAGCTCCCCCTCCAGATTGGCGGTGAAATCGTAGCTGACATAGCGCGGGAAGTATTTCTGCAGGAAGATGGTGACCAGCCTGCCCTTGTCCTCGGGGATCAGGCGGTTCTGCTCCTTGCGGACATAGTCGCGGTCCTGGATCGTGCCGATGATCGAGGCATAGGTCGAGGGCCGGCCGATCCCCAACTCTTCCATGCGCTTGACCAGCGTCGCCTCGGTATAGCGCGGCGGCGGCTGGGTGAAATGCTGCTCGGGGGTGACCCCGCGCTTCTCGGCCGCCTCGCCCTCGTGGATCAGCGGCAGGCGGCGGCCGTCCTCGTCCTCCTCGTCGTCGCGGCCCTGATCATAGACCCGCAGGAAGCCGTCGAACAGCATCACCTGGCCGTTGGCGCGCAGGCCCACCTGGCCGTCGGCCGAGGCAAGCTCGACCGTGGTGCGCTCCATCCGGGCCGATTCCATCTGGCTGGCCAGGGTCCGCTTCCAGATCAGGTCGTAAAGCGCCTTCTGGTCCTTGTCGGCGACCGGCAGCCGGTCCGGCGACAGCATCATGTCGGTCGGCCGGATGCATTCATGCGCTTCCTGCGCGTTCTTCGCCTTGTTCTTGTACATGCGCGGCGCCTTGGGGAGGTATTCCGCCCCGAACCGCGCCTTGATCGCGTCGCGGGCGGCCATCACCGCCTCGGGGGCCATGTCGATGCCGTCGGTCCGCATATAGGTGATGTAGCCCGCCTCGTAGAGCCGCTGCGCCGCCGACATGCAGGCCCGCGCGCCAAGGCCCAGCTTGCGGCTGGCCTCCTGCTGCAGGGTCGAGGTCATGAAGGGCGGCCAGGGATTGCGGCTGGCGGGCTTGGCGGCGACGCTGGCGACGCTCAGGTCGCGCGAGGTGATCGCGGCCACCGCCAGCTTCGCCTGCTCCTCGGTGGCGATGTCGAAGCGTTCCAGCTTCTTGCCGCCGAACACGGTCATGGTCGCGTCGTATTCGTCGCCGCGCGGCGTCGCCAGCCGGGCATGGACCGACCAGTATTCGCGGGCCTTGAAGGCCTCGATCTCCATTTCGCGGTCGACGATGATGCGCAGGGCGACCGACTGCACCCGGCCCGCCGACTTGGCGCCGGGCAGCTTGCGCCACAGGACCGGCGACAGGTTGAAGCCGACCAGATAATCCAGCGCCCGGCGCGCCAGATAGGCATCGACCAGCGGCTGGTCGATCTGGCGGGGCCTGGCCATCGCCTCGGTCACGGCATTCTTTGTGATGGCGTTGAAGGTGACGCGGCTGACTTCGGCACCCTTCTTCAGCGCCGGCGCCAGCGTCTCCAGCAGGTGCCACGAGATCGCCTCGCCCTCGCGGTCGGGGTCGGTGGCCAGGATCAGCTTCGGATCCGCGGCCAGCGCATCCTTGATCGCCTTGACATGCTTCCTGGATTCCGAGGCGACTTCCCATTTCATGGCGAAATCCGCCTCGGGATCGACGCTGCCATCTTTGGGCGGCAGGTCCCGCACATGCCCGAACGAGGCCAGAACCGTATAGTCGTCGCCCAGGTACTTGTTGATCGTTTTGGCCTTGGCCGGGGATTCAACGACGACGACGGGCATGAAAATTCCTTCGCATGATTCGGCGCCGGAACATGGGCACAGCCCGGCGGACTGTCAACGCCGGGCTTCTTTCTTGTCCAAATATCCTGCGGGGGTCCGGGGGCGCAAAGCCCCCGGCAGCGGCTCAGATCCCGTCGCCGACAAAGGCCTTTTCGACCACGAATTCCTTGGGATCGCTGTTGGCACCCTCGCGCAGGCCGAAGCCTTCCAGCACCGCCTTCACATCGGTGTTGAAGGCCAGGCTGCCGCAGATCATGGCGCGGTCATTTGCCGCATCCATGGGCGGCAGGCCCAGATCCCGGAACACCTTGCCCGAGGTCAGGTTGTCGGTGATCCGGCCCATGAAGGGCGATTCCTCGCGCGTCGTGGTCGGGTAATAAAGCAGCCGGCTGGCGAATTCCTCGCCATAAAGCTCGCCCAGCAGCGGGTCGTGGCGCAGGTTCTCGACCAGTTCGCGGCCATAGGCCAGCTCGTCGGCGGTGCGGCAGGTATGCATCATGATGACCTGCTCGAAACGCTCATAGCTCTCGGGCTCGCGCATCAGGCTGGCGAAGGGCGCGATGCCGGTGCCGGTGGCCAGGAACCACAGCCGCTTGCCGGGCAGAAGCGCGTCCAGCACCAGCGTGCCCACCGGCTTCGGGCGCAGGATGATCTCGTCGCCCGGCCGGATGTTCTGCAGCTTCGAGGTCAGAGGCCCGTCCGGCACCTTGATCGAATAGAATTCCAGCTCGTCGTCCCAGGCCGGCGAGGCGATGGAATAGGCGCGCAGGATCGGCTTGCCGTTGTCGCCGGGCAGGCCGATCATCACGAACTCGCCCGAACGGAACCGCAGGCTGGCCGGGCGCGTCACCCGGAACGAGAACAGCCGGTCGTTCCAGTGCCGGACCGAGGTCACGGTCTGCGCGTCGGGCAGGGTCTTGGCGGGTTTGGCGGCGAGGTCCACGGAGAGATCCAGTGTCATTTCGGGGTCCCGGTTTATCTAATGCATGGGAAGGCGGGGCGAAACCCCGGGTGTCAGCCGGCCAGACGCGACCGATGGTCCCAGTCCTGCCAGTCGGCGCGATAGAGCCATTGCTCCTGCGGCTGGCGCGCGGCCAGCGCGGCGGGGATCTGCACCTCGTCGAAGCCGACGCGGCGGGCCATGGCATATTGGTCCGAGATCAGCCCGCCCACGGCGCGCAGCCGCCCCCGATAGCCCTTTTCGCGCAGCAGGCGGGCCAGGGTAAAGCCGCGACCGTCGGTCATGGCCGGAAAGTCGATGGCGATCAGCGGCTGCTCCAGATAGCCGTCCAGCGCCGCCGGATCGGTATCCGGGGCCAGCACCACCGGCTCGGCCCCGTCATGGGGGTGAAAGCCGTCATCGCGGACCAGAAAGAAATCGCTCATGCATTCGCTCCCGTGCGGACCATCTTGCCGCCGATGAAATGGATGCCGCATTCGGTCTTGTTGCTGCCACGCCAGCGGCCGGCGCGCGGGTCCTCGCCCGGCTTGATCGGCGAGGTGCAGGGCGCGCAGCCGATCGAGGCATAGCCCTTGGCGACCAGGGGGTGACGCGGCAGGTTGTTCTCGGCCATGTAGTCCTGAACGTCCTGCGGACGCCAATGCGCCAGCGGGTTGATGCGCAAGCGCGAGGGCGGCTCGGATTCGAAGAATTCCAGCTGCTGGCGCTCGCCGCCCTGGAACCGCTTGCGGCCGGTGATCCAGGCGTCGAATTTCGACAGCTCGCGCTCCAGGGGAATGGTCTTGCGGAAATCGCAGCAGGCGTCGGTGTTGAACTGGTGCAGCGTGCCGTCCGGGTCGTTCAGCGCCACCTCGCGTTCGCTGGCGCGGATCACCCGCACGTCGGTCAGCCCCAGCTTCTGCGTGACCTCGACCTGGTAATCCAGCGTCTCCTGGAACAGCATCATCGTGTCGATGAACAGCACCGGCGTCCCCGGGGCCACCACCGAGACCATGTGCAACAGCACCACCGATTCCGCCCCGAAGCTCGAGACCAGCGTGGTCGAGCCCAGGTCGGGGTCGCGCAGGGCACGCCGCAGCACCTCGGTCGCGGCGTGATGGCGATAGCGGTCGTTCAGCCGCGCCGCGCGGGCATCCAGCGTCTGATCAAGCATCGGCCGGATACAGCGCCGCCTTGAACGGAGCCACCCCCACACGGCGATAGGTGTCGATGAAACGCTCCTCGGGCATGGCGCGCAGCTCCAGATAGGCGTTGATGACGCGGTCGATGGCCGGCACCACCTCTTCGGCCGGGAAGCCGGCGCCGGCGCGCTGGCCGATGGCCGGGATGTCGTAGCCGTCGCCGCCCAGCGTGATCTGGTAGTTCTCGACCCCGGCGCGGTCGAGGCCGAGGATGCCGATATGGCCCAGATGGTGATGGCCGCAGGCGTTGATGCAGCCCGAGATGCGGATGTTGAACTTGCCGATCTCCTCCTCCAGGCCGCGGGCGCGGAAATGCGCCGCGATGTCCTGCGCGATCGGGATCGAGCGGGCGGTGGCCAGGGTGCAGTAATCCATGCCGGGGCAGGCGACGATGTCGCTGATCAGCCCGGCATTGGCCGTCGCCAGCCCCGCCGCATTCAGCTCCTGGTAAAGCGCGAACAGGTCGGACTTGTGGACATGCGGCAGCACCACGTTCTGCTCGTGGCTGATGCGCAGGTCGTGATGGCCGTAGCGTTCGGCCAGATCGGCCAGCAGGCGCATCTGCTCGGCCGAGGCATCGCCAGGCGTCTGGCCCGGCGCCTTGAAGGTCACGGTGACGCTGGCATAGCCGGGCGTCTTGTGGGCCGAGAGGTTGGTGTCGGTCCAGCTGCGGAAGGCGGCATTCGCGGCGCGGCGCTCTTCGTAATCGCCCTCGGGCTCGTTGCGGAAGGCCGGCGGAGCATAAAGGTTCTTCAGCGCGGCCAGCAGGTCCTGGTCGGCACCGGTGAAAGTCTCGCGGCGGCGCTGGAACTCGGCCTCGATCTCCTCGCGCATCACCTCGAGGCCGCGCTCGGCCACGGTGATCTTGATGCGGGCCTTGTACTTGTTGTCGCGGCGGCCCGAAAGGTTGTAGGCGGCGATGATCGCCTCGACATAGGGCAGCAGGTCGGCCTCGGGCAGGTATTCGCGCACCACCTGGCCCAGCAGCGGCGTGCGGCCCAAGCCGCCGCCGATCCAGACCTGATAGCCCAGCTCGCCCTTGTCGTTCCTGACCAGCCGCAGCCCGATGTCATGCGCGGCGATCACGGCGCGGTCCTTCTTGCCGCCCGAGACGGCGATCTTGAACTTGCGCGGCAGGAACTGGAACTCGGCATGGTCGGTGGACCATTGCCGCAGCAGCTCGGCATAGGGGCGCGGGTCCGTCACCTCGTCGGCGGCGGCGCCGGCAAAGGCATCGGTGGTCACGTTGCGGATCGTGTTGCCCGAGGTCTGGATGGCGTGCAGCCCGGCATCGGCCAGCGCGTCCAGCATGTCCGGGATATCGACCAGCTTCGGCCAGTTGAACTGGATGTTCTGCCGCGTCGTCCAGTGACCGTAGCCCTTGTCCCATTTCTCGGCCAGCAGCGCCAAGGTGCGCATCTGGTCGGGGCTGATGGTGCCGTAGGGGATCGCCACGCGCAGCATGTAGGCGTGCAGCTGCAGATAGACACCGTTCATCAGCCGCAGCGGCCGGAACTCGTCCTCGGTCAGGCTGCCGTTCAGCCGGCGCTCGACCTGCTGGCGGAACTGCTGGGCGCGGTGGCGGAGATATTCGTTATGCTGGGGACGCGCGTCAAACATTGCTGGCCTCGAGTTCGGACTGGGCGAATTCGGCTTGCTTGCCATGGAAGTAGTTGGAGGGCCCGCGGCGGCGGAACGCCTCGCGGAAATGCGTGGGCTCGGGGCGGCCGTCGGGACCGCGGCGGGCCTCGGCCAGATAGGGGCCGACGACGACGTCCGACTGGCCGACGGCTTCGAGCAGCGCCAGCTCGGCGATGGCCTCGTCCTCGAAAAGCTCGGCCTCGCGCGGGTCGGCCGTCCAGCCGCCGTCACGCATCCACACGCAATGGCCCATGCGCAGGTCATTCGCGGTGATGACGGCGGGGGTCGCGGGGGATGGGGTGAAGCCTTTGGACATGGCTGTGCCTTTCGTTTTCTCTGGCGTATATATAGAAAAAAATCCCCCATATTGACGAGTGGGGCGGGAAAATAAGAAACATCTTCGCATGTCCGCCCGGCAGGAAGGATCAGGTTTCACGATGAGCGACGACAGACAAACACCCATCCGGCTGGACGACACGGACCGCAAAATCCTGTCCCTGCTGCAAGAGGACGCGACGCTGTCGCTGGACGACATCGCGGCCCGAGTCGGCGCCTCGAAGACCCCGGTCTGGAACCGGATTCGCAAGCTGCGCGAGGCGGGGGTGATCCGCGGCCAGGTGGCCTTGCTGGACCCCGATTCCCTGGGACTGGACGCCTGCTTCTTCGTGCTGATCCGCACCAGCGAGCACGACCCGGACTGGGCGCGGCGCTTCCTGGCCGCCGTGCGCGCCCGGCCCGAGGTGATCGAGGCGCACCGACTGGCCGGCGACATCGACTATATCCTGAAGGTGCGGGTGCGCAACGCGCGGGCCTATGACCGCTTCTATCAGGCGCTGATCTCGGAGGTGCGGATCCACAACGTCACCGCGCTTCTGTCGATGGAGGAGCTGAAGGCGACCACGGCGCTGCCCTTGGACTGACCTGCGCCCGCGGCGCGGCCGCATGGGTGTTTGGACAACGAAGAAGCGGTCAGGCCAGCGCCTTGAGTGCGCGGGGCAGCGCCTCGGCCAGGACGGCAAGTTCCGGTTCGGGCGCGCAGGAGACGCGGATGCAGCGGTCCAGCGGCGCGACGCCCGGCATGCGCACGAAGACGCCCTGCCCGGCCAGCGCCTCAAGCAGGGCGCGGGCGAAGGCACCGTCGCGATGCGTGTCGAGGGCGACGAAATTCGTCGCCGAAGGCAGGGCGGTCAGCCCGTTCGATTGCGCGATGGCAGCGATGCGGTCGCGGGCGGCGGCAACCTCGGCGCGGACATGCGCCAGCCAGTCCGCATCCTCCAGCGCCGCCAGCGCGCCGATCTGCGCCGTGCGGTTCATGCCGAAATGGTTGCGGATGCGGTCGAAGCCGGCGATCAGCTCGGCCGGGCCGATGGCATAGCCCACCCGGGCGCCCGCCATGGCATAGGCCTTGGAGAAGGTGCGGAAGCGGATCACCCGCGCGTCCTCGGGATCGATGCGCGGGATCGCCTCCGCCGGGGCGAATTCGGCATAGGCCTCGTCCAGCACCAGCAGGCCGGTTGCGGGCAGTTCGTCCAGCATGGCCTCGATCCGGGAACCGGGATGCCAGCTGCCCATGGGATTGTCGGGATTCGCAAGATAGACCAGCCGGGCGCCATGGCGATGCGCGGCGGCGGCCAGCGCCTCGGGGTCCTCGGCATCCTTGCGATAGGGCACCTTCACCAGCCGGCCGCCGAAGCCCGCGACATGGTAGTTGAAGGTCGGATAGGCCCCGTCCGAGGTCACCACCACCTCGCCCGGCGCCAGCATCAGCCGCACCAGCAGGCCAAGAAGCCCGTCGATCCCCTCTCCCACCATGACGTTTTCGGGTGCCGCCCCGTGCCGCGCCGCCAGCGCATGGCGCAGGTCGTGGCTGTCCGGGTCGCCGTATTTCCAGATCTCGGCCGATGCCCGGGCCATGGCCTCGACCGCCTTGGGCGAGGGGCCGAAGCCGTTCTCATTGGCGCCCAGCCGGGCGCGGAACGGCGCGCCGCGGCGGCGCTCCAGCGCCTCGGGGCCGGTGAAGGGGACCGTCGCGGGCAACGCGGCGGCGATGGGGGCAAAGCGGAACCGGGTCATGCCGCCACAGAAACCGCAATCCCGCGCGGCGCGCAAGGGCGCGCGTCCCGATGGCCCGGACGCCCGACGCAGCGCCTCGCCGCATCCGGCCGCCGGCAAAGCCCGATCGGCCCCGCCTACGGCCTCGGCATCGTCCTGCGCAATCGGCAGGCGGCCCGGGAACCGGCAGCCCGGCAGAGATGCGGTCTGCCGGGTCAAGGAGGCGAGTGCAGGTAGATCCGCCCCGGGCTGTCCGCCCGCCGCGAATCGCGCCGGACATGGATGCCGGTGCCCTGGCCATAGGCCAGCCATTCGTCGCGGGGCTGTTCGCGCCGCCGTCCATGGGCGCGCCTCGACCGCCGGCCGAGCCACAGGCCGAGGAGAAAGCAGAGGATTTCGGGCAGCAGGGACAAGCGGCGACTCCGGCGATTTCGCCCCCGGTCTAGCGCGAAATGGCTAAGGCCGGCTTAACGCGCGGCGAACTCTTCCCCGCCGTCCAGCGCGTCGAGGATCAGCCGGCCGTCGAGATGGTCGGCCTCGTGCTGGGCGATGCGGGCCTCGATGCCGTTCAGGGTCAGCAATTGCAGCGCCCCGCTCATGTCGAAACAACGCATCGAGATCGTGACCGGCCGCGTCACCGCCATCGGCCGGCCGGGGATCGAGAGGCAGGCTTCCTCCATGGTCGCGACCTCGCCGCCCAGCGGGGCGATCTCGGGGTCCATGACCACGCGGGGCAAGGGCGCGCCCTCCTTCCAGCCGTGATCCATGACGAAGATGCGCCAGCCTTCGCCGATCTGCGGCGCGGCGAGGCCGCGGCCGCCGGCGTCGTACATGGTCGCCAGCAGGTCGGCGGCCAGTTGCGAGACCTGGTCCCAGCCGAGCCGGCCGACCGGATCGCAGAGGCGGCGCAGCGCCGGGTCGGGATGAAGCAGGATCGGGCGGATGCGCCCGCGGGCGGCCAGCGCGGCGGGGTCGGGCCCCCCGGACGCCTGCGCGGCGTCCTGGCCCGACAGGGGCTCAGGCACGGTTCCGCTCGCGCTTCAGCTTGACCATCTTGCGGGTGATCATCTGGCGCTTGATCGGGCTCAGGTAGTCGATGAACAGCTTGCCGTCGAGATGGTCGATCTCGTGCTGGGCGCAGGTGGCCCAGAGCCCCTCGAACTCGCGCTCATGCGTCTTGCCGTCGAGGCCGAGCCAGCGCACCCGGACCTGGGCCGGGCGGGTCACGTCGGCATATTGGTCGGGGATCGACAGGCAGCCCTCCTCATAGGTGTTCAGCGCCTCGGACGTCCAGGTCACTTCGGGGTTGACCATGACGACGGGGTTGCGCGGCGCCTCGGGGTCCTTTTCGCAATCCATGACATAAAGCCGCGACAGCACGCCGACCTGCGGCGCGGCCAGGCCCACGCCCGGCGCGTCATACATGGTGGCCAGCATGTCGGCGGCCAGGGTCTCGATCTCGGGGGTGATGCGGGCCACGGGCTCGCAGGGCTTCTTCAGCCGCGGATCGGGGTGGAGGATGATGCTGCGCAAGGTCATGACCGTGATCTAGGGCAAGCCTTGGCCTTGCGCAACAAGCCGCTATGCTGCACGGCGACGGAAAACGAGGGGAAACCATGGCCCAGCCCGATTTCGACGAAATCATCGACCGCACCGGCACCGCCTGTTCCAAATGGGACGACATGCAGGCGATCTACGGCGTCTCGCCCCAGGACGGGATCGCGATGTGGGTCGCAGACATGGATTTCCGCCCGCCGGCCTCGGTGCAGCGCGCGGTCGAGGCGATGGCGGCGCATGGCGTCTATGGCTATCCCGGCGCCAACCCGGCCTATGTCGAGGCGATCCGCTGGTGGATGGAGACGCGCCACGGCTGGCAAGTGCAGCCGGAATGGATCCTCTCGGCGCACGGGCTGGTCAACGGCACGGCGGTCTGCGTCGATGCCTTCACCCGGCCGGGCGACCGGGTGATCATCATGACCCCGGTCTATCACGCCTTCGCCCGGGTGATCCGCGCGTCAGGCCGCGAGGTGGCCGAGTTCCCGCTGGCCATGCATGACGGGCAGTATCGCATGGACTGGGAGGGCTGGCAGAAGCTGCTGACCGGGCGCGAGCGGATGCTGATCCTGTGCTCGCCCCACAATCCCGGCGGCAGGGTCTGGAGCGCCGAGGAATTGCGTCAGGTCGCCGATTTCTGCGCCGCCCATGACCTGATCCTGGTCTCGGACGAGATCCACCACGACCTGGTCCTGCCCGGCGGCCCGCGCCATTCGGTGCTGGCCACCGTCGCGCCCGAGGCCGCGCCGCGGCTGGTGACGCTGACCGCCGCCACCAAGACCTTCAACATCGCCGGCGCCCATATCGGCAACCTGATCGTGGCCGACGAGAGGCTGCGCAAGCGCCTGCAAACCCGGCTGATGGCCCTGGGCATCTCGCCCGGGCTGTTCGGGCCGGGCATGGTCGCCGCCGCCTATTCGCCCGAGGGCGCGGCCTGGGTCGATGCGCTGACCGGCTATCTGGACGGCAACCGGCGGCTGTTCGACGACGGGGTGAACGCGATTCCCGGCCTGCGCTCGATGCCCTTGCAGGCAACCTATCTCGCCTGGGTCGATTTCTCGGACACCGGCATGGAACGCGCCGAGTTCACCCGCCGCGTCGAGCAGGGCGCCCGCATCGCCGCGAACCACGGCGGCAGTTTCGGCACCGGGGGCGAGGACTTACTGCGCTTCAACCTCGCCACCCCGCGCGCCCGGGTGGCCGAGGCCGTGGCGCGGCTGCAAGAGGCGTTCCGCGACCTGCAATGAAGCGGCTGGGCGGCATCTTCTCGGCGCTGTGCCTGGCGGCGGTGCTCTGGGGGCTGTGGCTGATCTGGGCGCCGCAGCCCGCGCCGCAGCCCCAGCCCCAGCCGCCGGCGGCGGGCTGGCACTGGCCGGGCTTGCCCGATCTGCGCCTGCCCGAGTTCCGGCTGCCGCGCATCACCCTGCCGCCGGTCTTCCAGCGCCCGCCGACAATGCCGGAGGCACCCATCGCCTCGCCCGTCCGGCGCATCCTGGTCGAGAAATCCGCCCGGCGCATGACCGTCTGGCAGGAAAGCGGCCCGCCCCGGACCTTCCGCATCGCCCTGGGTTTCGCGCCCGAGGGCGACAAGAGCCGCGAGGGCGACGGCCGCACGCCCGAGGGCATCTTCCGCATCGACCGGCTGAACCGGCAAAGCGCCTATCACCTGTCGCTGGGCATCGACTATCCGCAGGCCCGCCACCGCGAGGCTGCGCGCCGGCTGGGCGTCAGCCCGGGCGGCGACATCATGATCCACGGCCAGCCGAACCAGATCCCCGACGGCTTTCGCGTCAAGGGCGACTGGACCGCCGGCTGCATCGCCGTCGACAATGCCGAGATCGAGGAAATCTTCGCCCATGCCCGCATCGGCACCGAGGTCGAGATCCGGCCCTGAAACCTGCCCCGGCGTGACGGCTTGCCGCAGGCCCTGCCCAAGGATAAGGCAGGGCGCATGACGTTCAGCCGCTACGCCCCCCATCTCGGCGCGACCCTCGCGCTTGGACTGCCGCTCGTCGGCAGCCATCTGGCCCGCATGGCCATCCATGTCGCCGATACGGTGATGATGGGCTGGTATGGGGTGACGGAACTGGCGGCGCTGGTCATCGCCGTGTCCTTCTTCAACATCCTGTTCTTCCTCGGCATGGGTTTCGGCATCGGCGTCATGGGGGTGATCGCCGCCGCCATCGCGCGCAAGGACGAGGTCGAGGTGCGCCGCGCGGCGCGCATGGCGCTGTGGCTGTCGATCCTCTACGGCGTGCTGGTGCTGCCGGCGATGTGGTATTCCGAACCGATCCTGCTGGCCGTCGGCCAGGCGCCCGAGGTGGCCCTGCTGGCCCAGGACTATCTGCGCATCGAGGGCGTCGGGCTGATCGCGGTGCTGTGCCAGCTGACGCTGAACAGCTATCTCGCGGCGATGGAGCGCACGCAGGTGGTGCTGTGGATCACGCTGGCCGGGCTGCCGCTGGTGATCGTGCTGAACTGGGTGCTGATCTTCGGCAATCTGGGCGCGCCGGAGCTGGGGGTGCGCGGCGCGGCCATCGCCGCCGTGGCCGTGCAATATGCCGGGCTGCTGGCGATCGCCGCCTATGCGGCCTGGCTGCCCGTGGCGCGCAAGTATCACCTCTTCCAGCGGTTCTGGCGCCCGGACCGGGCCGCGATCCGGGCCGTGTTCCTGCTGGGCCTGCCCATCGGCCTGACCATGGTGGCCGAAGGCGGGCTGTTCGTCGGCTCGAACGTGATGATGGGCTGGATCGGCACCCGCGAGCTTGCCGCGCATGGCATCGCCCTGCAGCTGGCCTCGCTGACCTTCATGCTGCATCTGGGCATGTCGAACGCCGCCACGGTGCGGGTCGGCCAGGCCAAGGGCCGGGGCGACGCCCTCTGGATGCGCGACGCGGGCGTGACGGTGACGGCGGTCTCGGTGGTGATCGCGCTGCTGGCCATGGCGGCCTTCGAGCTGTTCCCGCGCCAGCTGGTCGGGCTCTATCTGGACGAGGCCCATCCCGAGACCCCGGCGATCATCGAACTGGCCGCCGGGCTGCTGTTCTATGCCGGGCTGTTCCAGCTGATGGATGCGATGCAGGTGATCGGGCTCGGGCTGCTGCGCGGGGTGCAGGACACGCGCGTGCCCATGGTGATCGCGGCCATCAGCTATTGGCTGATCGGCATCCCGGTGGCCTACGGGCTGGCCTTCGTGGCCGGCATCGGCCCGGCCGGCCTGTGGCTGGGCCTGGTCGCCGGGCTGACCTTTGCCGCCGTGCTGCTGATGCGCCGCTTCTGGCGCGGGCTGGCGCGCGGGGACTGGACCCGCGCCGCGCGCCCGGTCTAGTCTGGCCGCGCCAGAGATCGAGAGGTTCGCCATGCGCCCGGTTTTCGTCCAGTTCCGCTGCTCGCCCGGCAAGACCTATGAGGTCGCCGATGCGATCTACGACCGCGAGATCGTCAGCGAGCTTTACTCGACCTCGGGCGATTACGACCTGCTGGCCAAGATCTACGTCCCCGAGGATCAGGATGTCGGGCATTACCTGTCCGAAAAGCTGTTCGACATCCCGCATATCGTGCGGACGCTGACCACGATCACTTTCAAGGCGTTCTAGCCCGGCCCCACCGGGCCCGCGGCCCGGAAAGCCTGCCCCCCGCGCGTGGTCCGGGCATCCGCCGAACGGGCGGGCAATGCCGCTCCCGCCCGCCCGCCGCCGCAGGCCGCCGCTGGCGGGCCGGCACCGGGTTCGCGCCGATGACGCTGCGACGGGCTGCTGCGCGGCCTTTTCTTTGCCGCGGCAGCCGCTTAACCTCGGCCCGAACGGGCGGCGGCACGGCGCCTTCGCGAAATCCCCGCGTCCCGCGCCCGAAGTCCCGTTCCCGAAACCCGCCCGCCGCCCCCGGCGGGCCAAGCCCGAGAGACGGTCAGGCCAGTGATGTTTTCCGTGCTGCCCCTTCTTGCCGGCCTGCTGTTCTTTGCCGCCTCGCTCACGCCCTCGCTGATCCCGCGGGACTGGCTGATGCAGGGCGTGCTGGCCGGGGTCTCGATGGCGGCGGGCTATGTGATGACCCAGTTCCTGCTGGCGCTGTGGCGGGCGCTGGAGCTGCCGGTGCTGAAGGGCCGGCCGGCGCGCATCGCCCATGCGGTGCTGGCCGTGCCGGTGCTGGTGCTGCTGGGCCGCGGGGTGATCCTGTCGGGGGAATGGCAGAACAGCATCCGCGCCCGCATGGGCATGCCGGACCTGGAGGTGAACAACACCGCCAAGATGCTGGCCCTGGCCTTGGCGGTGTTCCTGGCGCTGTTCGTGATCGGCAAGGCGATCCAGGCGCTGTTCGACCTGCTGCGGCTGCGTCTGGCGCGCTATATCCCGGTGCGCAGCGCCAATGTGCTGGGCCTGCTGCTGGCGGCGCTGATCGTGGTGACGCTGACCCGCGACGGGGTGGTGAACGGGGCGATGCGCATCGCCGACAGTTCCTATGCCGCGGCCCAGCACCTGACCGACCCGAATGTCCCTCCGCCCGCCGAGCCGTGGCAGGCCGGCTCGGTCGCCTCCGGCATCGACTGGGAGCTGATGGGCAAGCCGGGGCGCGACTTCGTGCTGGGCGGGCCGCGCGCCCGCGCCATCTCGGGCTTCACCGGCCGGCCGGCGAAAGAGCCGCTGCGCATCTATGTCGGCCTGGCGCAGGACAAGGACCCGGAGGTGCGCGCCAAGGCGGCGCTGGACGAGATGCTGCGCGTGGGCGCCTTCGACCGCAAGGTGCTGGTTCTGGCCAGCCCCACGGGCACCGGCTGGATGGATCCGGCCAGCTATGACGCGCTGGAATACATGCATGGCGGCGACGTGGCGACGGTGGCGGTGCAATATTCCTATCTGCAAAGCCCGCTGGCCCTGATCTTCGAGACCGAGGCCGGGCTCGACCAGACCACGGCATTGATGCGCGCGGTCTATGAACATTGGCGCCACCTGCCGGCGGACCGCCGGCCGCGCCTGTATCTGCACGGCATATCGCTGGGCGCCTGGTCGTCCATGTATGCCTTCAACCCGTTCCAGATGATGAACGAGCCGGTCGCCGGCGCCTTCTGGGTCGGGCCGCCCTTCCCCTCGACGCTGTGGCGGCAGGCCAACGGCGCGCGCCAGCCCGGCAGCCGCTTCGTCCTGCCCGAACTGGATGAGGGCGAGGTGATCCGCTATGCCAGCCAATACGCGCCGCCCGACCGTTCGGGCCGGCCCTGGGGGCGGCTGCGCATCCTGTTCCTGCAATATGCCAGCGATCCGATCGTGTTCTACGATCCGGCCTCGCTGTGGCGGGCGCCGGAATGGATGCGCGAGGCGCCGGCGCCCGATATCTCGCCCCGGCTGCGCTTCACCCCGGTGGTGACGCAGCTGCAGCTGGCGGTGGACATGCTGGTTTCGACCTCGGCGCCGCCGGGCTTCGGCCATACCTATCACGCCCGCGACTATATCGACGGCTGGATCGCCGTCACCGCGCCCGAGGGCTGGACGGCAGCCGATACCGAAAGGCTCAAAGCGATCTGCGGCCGGGACGGAAGGCTCGGATGCGCAAACGGCTGATCCTCGCGCTGGCGATGCTGGGGCTGGTGGCGCTGGCGCTGGGGCTGAACACGGCGCGCAACTATGCCGGCTGGCAGCCCGCGACCGAGACCCCGGACGAGCGGCTGGCCCGGCTTGAGCCGCATTGGCGCATCCTGCGGCCCGAGGGTCCCGGCCCGCACCCCGCCGCGGTGCTGCTGTCGGGCTGCGACGGGGTGCATGACAACATGGATTATTGGGCGCGGCAATTCGTGGCCATGGGCCGGGCGGCGCTGATCCTCGACAGCCATGCGCCGCGGCTGCTGGACAAGGCGCAGGCCTGGCGCGCGCTCTGCGCCGGGCAGGTGCTGCCGGGGGCCGAACGCGCCGGAGACCTGGCCGTGGCGCTGGCGGCGCTGGGGCGGATGCCGGACATCGACGCCTCGGACGTGGCGCTGCTCGGCGCCTCGCATGGCGGTTGGACGGCGATGGAACTGCTGCGCGCACTCGGCGAGGACGAGCCGCCGCCCGGCCTGACCGCATGGCCCATCCCGCGCGACAGCCTGGCCGCGCAGCTTGGCCCGGTGGTGCTGCTTTACCCCTATTGCGGCCTCTTGAACGGCGCCGCAAAGGGGCCCTGGCCCGGCCATGTGCGGGGGCTGATGCTGCTGGCCGAGCTGGATTCGATCATCGATTCCGCCGATTGCCAGAGGATGGGCAAGGATCTGGTCGCCCGGGGCGCGCATCTGGCCGTCATCACCTATCCCGGCATCAATCACGGCTTCGACCAGCGCGAACGCTCGTCGCTCTCGCCGCTGGAATTCGACGCGCGGGCGCGGGCGCGCGCCACCCGCGACATCCGCGCCTTCATGCAGGGTTTTGCCGCGCCGGCGCCCGGGATATGAGGTCCCGACACAAGGAGGGCAGAGATGCGCGTCGTCTTCATGGGCACACCCGATTTCTCGGTCCCGGCGCTGCGGGCCATCGCCGCGCGGCACCAGGTCGTCGCGGTCTATTCCCAGCCGCCCCGCGCGGCGGGGCGCGGGCAGAAGCCCCGCCCCTCGCCCGTGCATCGCGCCGCCGAGGAACTGGGCCTGCCGGTCCGCACGCCCGAGCGGCTGAAAGCGCCGCAGGACCAGGCGGATTTCGCCGCGCTCGCCGCCGATGTGGCGGTGGTGGTGGCCTACGGGCTGATCCTGCCGCCGCCGGTGCTGGAGGCGCCGCGGCTGGGCTGCCTGAACATCCACGCCTCGCTTCTGCCGCGCTGGCGGGGGGCGGCGCCGATCCATCGGGCGATCATGGCCGGCGACGCGGAAACCGGCGTCGCCATCATGCAGATGGAGGCGGGGCTGGATACCGGCCCGGTGCTGGCCGAGGCGCGCACGGCCATCGGCCCCGGGGACACCACCGCCGACCTGCACGACCGGCTGGCCGAGATGGGTGCCGCGCTGATCGTCGAGACCCTGCACCGCCTGCCCCTGCCCGCCCGGCCGCAGCCGGCCGAAGGCGTGACCTATGCGCAAAAGATCGACAAGGCCGAGGCGCGGATCGACTGGACCCGGCCGGCGGCGCAGGTGGACCGGCAGATCCGCGGCCTCTCGCCCTTTCCCGGCGCCTGGTGCCTGATCGGGGGCGAGCGGGTGAAACTGCTGCGTTCGCGCCTTGCCGCCGGTTCTGGCGCGCCGGGCCGGGTGCTGTCGGGCTTCACCATCGCCTGCGGCGAGGGCGCCATCGAGGTGCTGGAGGCGCAGCGCGAGGGCAAGCGCCCGATGCCGGCGGCCGAGATCCTGCGCGGCATGAGCCTGCCCGAGCGGCTGGACTGACGGCATTGTAGCAAATCCGCCACAACTTTCGGTTGTTGAGCCCCGCGCGGGCCGTTCCGCGCAACCCCATGTTAACCTTTCCCTGTCAGGCCGGGTGCGAGGCTTTTCGATCCGGCGATCCCGAAAGGGCCTGAAAAGGGGGACGACTATCATGGAAAACCTGATCCGGGTGATGGCCGCTCACTGGTGGGTGCCGCTGCTGCGCGGCATCGCGGCGATCCTGTTCGGCCTGATGGCGCTGATCTGGCCGGGGCTGACCGTCTATGCACTGCTGCTGGTCTTTGGCGCCTATGCGATCTTCGACGGGGTGATGGCGATCGTCACGGCCTTCCGGCGCAAGGCAGCGGATGACCGCTGGTGGGCCTGGGCGCTGGACGGCGTCCTGTCGATCCTCATCGGCCTGATGGCGCTGTTCTGGCCCGAGGCGACGGCGCTGGCCTTCATCCTCTGGATGGCCGCCTGGGGCGTGGTCGCCGGCGTCTTCCGCATCATCGCCGCCATCCGGCTGCGGGACGAGATCGAGGGCGAATGGGCGCTGGGGCTCAGCGGCTTGCTGCTGGTCGTCTGGGGCGTGCTGATGGCGCTGGTGCCGGCCGCAGGGCTCTTGGGCATCGCCTGGCTGATCGGCCTCTTCGCGCTGCTGATCGGCGTGGCGATGATCGTGCTGGCCTTCCGGTTGAGGGGGTTGCGGACGGCCTAGGTTGCGCGGTTGCCGGAGTATTTGGGAAACGGTGAAATGGTCAGGTGCCGCGCGGCTTGGCGCGGGTGGTCGGGTCGGCCTCAGCCGGGTTTTCCGGCCAGGGATGGCGCGGATAGCGGCCGCGCATGTCCTTCCTGACATCGCCGTAGCCCCCGGCCCAGAAGCCGGGCAGGTCTGTGGTCACAGCGACGGGCTTGCCGCCGGGCGACAGCAGGGTGATGCGCAGGGGCCGGTTGCCGACCACCGGATGGCGCGACAGGCCGAACAGTTCCTGCAGCTTCAGCTCGACCGAGGGTGTCTCGTGGTCGTAGTCGATGGGCACCCTGCGGCCCAGCGGCGTGACGAAATGCGCCGGCGCCGCCTGGTCCAGCCGGCGCTGGCCGTCCCAGCCGATGCGCGCCTTCAGCGCCTCGGCCAGGTCCAGCCCGCGCAGGTCGGCCAGAGTCCGGGCCTTGCCCAGCCAGGGCAGCAGCCAGTCGGGATCGGCCAGCAGGCTGTCGTCATCGACCGGGCCGAGTTCCGGGATCAGCGCGATCCGCGCCCGCAGCCGCGCGGCGCCGGGGCTCCAGGTCAGCCCGTTGGCCCGCAGCCCCTCGAAGGCGGCGCGGGCCAGCGCCTGCAGGTCGGGATCGTCCAGCGCCCGGTCGGCAAGCGCCAGCGCGCCAAGGCGTTCCTGCCGCCGCGCGATGACGCGGTTGTCGCGGCGGGACCATTCCACCAGCTCGGCGGTCTCGATGCGGTCGGGGAACAGGGCGCGGATCTCGTCCTCACGCACCGCCACCGCCATGCGGATGCGGGCCTCGCGCGTATCGCCATCGAGGTCGGTGGCCACGATCAGCCGCTCGGCGGTCAGCGCGTCGCCCTCGGGCAGGATCGCGCCCTTGCCGCCCGACAGCACATAACGCGGCTGCCCGCCCTTGCGGCGCAGCCCGATGCGGTCGGGATAGGCCAGCGCCGCCATGGCGCCGGGCGAGAGGCCCGCGCCCTCGCCCGCCATGCGGCGCAGGCGCTTCGCCTCGTCGCGGATGCGGTGCAGCGTGCCGGGATTGACCGGCCAGGGGTGGCGGTCCTGATAGGCGCGCAGGTCGCGGATCGCCGCCAGCCGCAGGGTCAGGTCGGCGGGGGCGCCGGTCAGCGGGTCGCGCTCAGCCATCAGCGCGGCAAGGTCGGAGGCCTCGCGCCCGGCCGTGACCAGCATATGCGCCAGCCGCGGATGCAGCGGCAGCGGCGCCAGACGCCGGCCGTGCGGGGTGATGCGGTTGCCGCCATCCAGCGCGCCGAGGTCGCGCAGAAGCGCCCGCGCCTCGGAAAGCGCCGCTTCGGGCGGCGGGGTCAGGAAGGCGAGGTCGCGCCCGTCCGAACCCCAGATCGCCAGCTCCAGCGCCAGCCCGGCCAGGTCGGCCACGGCGATCTCGGGCGGGGCGAAGGCGGGCAGCGCGCCTTCTTCGGCCCGCGCCCACATGCGATAGCAGATGCCCGGCGCGACGCGGCCGGCTCGGCCCCGGCGCTGCTCGGCCTCGGCGCGGCTGACGCGCTCGGTCACCAGCCGCGACATGCCCGAGCCGGGATCGAAGCGCGCCCGCCGCGCCCGGCCGGCATCCACCACCACCTTCACGTCGGGAATGGTCAGCGAGGTTTCCGCGATCGCGGTCGCCAGCACGATCCGCCGCCGCCCGCCCGGGGGTTGCAGGGCGGCGCGCTGCGCCTTGAAATCCATGGCGCCATAAAGCGGCAGCACCTCGGCAGCGACGTCCAGCATGGCCTGGACGCGGCGGATCTCGCCCTCGCCCGGCAGGAAGGCCAGGATGGTGCCGCCGGTGTCGCGCGTCGCCGCCTCGGCCTGGGCAATCAGCCGCGCCGCCTCGGGCACCAGCCGGGCGCCCGCAGGCAAGGGGCGGTCCAGCCAGCGCGTCTCGACCGGGAAGGCGCGGCCTTCCGAGCGGATGACCGGCGCGCCCTCCATCAGCGCCGCGACCGGCTCGGCATCCAGCGTCGCCGACATCACCAGCAGCGCCAGGTCGGGCCGCAGCGCCTGCCGCGCCTCCCATGTCAGGGCCAGGCCAAGGTCGGCGTTCAGGCTGCGCTCGTGGAATTCGTCGAAGATCACGCAGCCGACGCCGGAAAGCTCGGGGTCGGACTGGATCATCCGGGTCAGGATACCCTCGGTCACCACCTCGATGCGGGCGCCCGGCACCGCCTCGCCGCGGATGCGATAGCCGACGGTGCGGCCCAGCGGCTCGCCCAGCGTCTCGGCCATGCGCTCGGCCGCGGCGCGGGCGGCGAGGCGGCGCGGCTCCAGCATGACGATACGGCCGGGGATGGCGGGCAGCAGCGCCAAGGGCACGCGGGTGGTCTTGCCCGCCCCCGGCGGCGCCATCAGCACGGCGCGGCCATGCGCGGCCAGCGCGGCGGTCAGGTCGGGCAATACGGCGTCGATGGGCAGATCCATGCCGCCTTATGGCAAAGCGCCGTCGGGGCGAAAAGAGGTGCCCCTACACATCCGCCGCCGGCCTGCCTATCTTGACCCGGCCAAAGCGAGGGACGGAATGGGTATCGCCGACGATCTGATGCAGGGCCTGGGCATCTCGGACCCGGTGATCCGGCTGGGGGTGACGGGGCTGTCGCGGGCCGGCAAGACCGTGTTCATCACCTCGCTGGTGGCGAATCTGCTGGATCGCGGGCGCATGGCGGCGCTGCGGGCCGCGGCCGACGGTTCGCTGAAGGCGGCGTGGTTGCAGCCGCAGCCCGACGACACCGTGCCGCGCTTCGATTACGAGCGGCATCTGGCGGCGATGACCGGCCCCGACCCGCATTGGCCCGAGGGCACCCGCCATGTCAGCCAGCTGCGCCTGTCGCTGCGCATCCAGCCGCGCGGGCTGATCGCCGGCTGGCGCGGCCAGCAGGTGCTGCATCTGGACATCGTGGACTATCCGGGCGAGTGGCTCTTGGACCTGCGGCTGATGGAGAAGGATTTCGACCAATGGTCGCAGGAGGTACTGGACCGCATGGCCGGCCGTCCGGGGGCCGAGGATTTCCGCGCCGCGCTGGCCGCCACCGACCCGGCCCGCTTTGACGAGACGGCGGCGCAGGCGCTGGCCGCGTCCTATACGAGGCACCTGCACCTGGCGCGCGAGGCGGGCTGGTCGGACTGCACGCCCGGCCGTTTCCTGATGCCGGGAGAGCTGGACGGCTCGCCGGCGCTGACCTTCACGCCGCTGCCGCACGAGATGCGGGCGACGCCCCTGGGTCGTGAGTTCGCGCGCCGTTTCGGAGCCTACAAGGCGCGGGTGGTGAAGCCGTTCTTCCGCGACCATTTCGCCCGCATCGACCGGCAGGTGGTGCTGATGGACGTGCTGGGCGCCATCCATGCCGGGCCGCAGGCGGTCGAGGACATGCGCCGCGCCATGGCCGACATCCTGACCGCCTTCCGCCCCGGCCGCGCCGGCTGGCTGGCGCAGCTGCTGGGCTCGCGCCGGGTGGGGCGGATCCTGTTCGCCGCGACCAAGGCCGATCACCTGCACCACATCCAGCACCCGCGCCTGACCGCGATCACCGCCGCCATGCTGCGCGAGGCCCGCGACCGCGCCGATTTCTCGGGCGCGCGGACCGAGGCCATGTCCATCGCCTCGCTGCGCACCACCACCGAGGAGATGATCCGAGAGGCAGGCGAGGAGCTGCCCGCGGTGCGCGGCACGCTGATGGACGGGCGGCAGGCGGCCTTCTATCCGGGTGAGTTGCCCGCCAATCCGGCCGAGCTCTTGGTGCCGGCAAGCCAGGGCGCGACGCGCTGGCTGGAGGGCGATTACGCGATCATGGATTTCGCCCCGGCCCCCGGCACGCTGCGGCCGGGCGACGGGCCGCCGCATATCCGGCTGGACCGCGCGGCCGAGTTCCTGATCGGCGACAGGCTATAGGAGAGCGCCATGGCTGAACCTCCGAAACGGCGCGGGCCGGTGCTGAAGGAGATGGGCGAGGCGCAGGGCGAACAGGCCGCGGCCGCCAGCCCCGCGCAGGCGCCGGGCGCCGCCCCGAGTCCTGGTGCCGGACCGGAGCGGCCCGGTCCCCTGGCCGTGGCTCCGACCCGCCCCGACCAGCGCGACCGCAAGGCGCCGCGGGCCGAGTGGCGCGAGGGCGAACCCGCGCCCTCGCCCGCCGATGCGCCGATGATCGACGACGGGCTGGCCCCGCCCTTGCCGCAGCCGCGCACCATGCAGCTTGTCGCCCGGCTGGTCGGGCGCGGGCCGTCGCGGCTGACGCGCTTCTTCATCAATACCGGGGTGGCGCTGTTCACCTTTCTGCTGTCCGTGGCGGCGCTGCGCTACCTGACCGGCCTGCTGAACAGCTATCCGCTGCTGGGCTGGATCGGCATCGCGCTGATGGTGCTGTTCTGCCTCGCGGCGCTGGGGATGGCGTTTCGCGAATACCGCGCCTGGTCGCGCTTTGCCGCCATCGATGGCATCAACCGCGAGGCCGGGGCGGCGCTGGCCTCGGGTGACCTGAAGGCCGCGCAGCATGTGGTGGCGCGGATGGAGAGCCTGTATCGCGGCCGGCCGGAGCTGGAATGGGGCCTGACCCGGCTGCGCGAGCGCAAGCCCGACGCCTATGATGCCGAGACGCTGATCGCGCTGGCCGAAACCGAGTTGCTGGCCGCCCTGGACCTTGAGGCCCGGCGCGAGATCGAGGCCGCCGCCCGCACCGTCGCTGCCGCCACCGCGCTGATCCCGCTGGCGCTGGCCGACGTGATCGCGGCGCTGGCGGCGAACCTGCGCATGATCCGCCGCATGGCCGAGATCTATGGCGGCCGCGCCGGCGCCGTCGGCGGCTGGCGGCTGGCGCGGACGGTGATGACGCATCTGATCGCCACCGGCGCCGTCGCCGCCGGCGACGACCTGATCCATACCGTGGCCGGCGGCGGCCTGCTCGCCAAGGTCTCGAAACGCTTCGGCGAGGGGGTGGTGAACGGCGCCCTGACCGCCCGCGTCGGCATCGCGGCGATGGAGGTCTGCCGGCCGCTGCCCTTCCTGCACCAGCCCCGGCCCCGGGTCGGCAACCTGATCGCGCGGGGCCTGAAGGGGCTCTTCGGCGAGGAGGAGGCGAAGTAGCCGCGGGTTGCGCCGCCGCGTGAGTATTTGGGAAACGGTGAAAGGCGGCGACATCCGGGCAGCGGCACGGTCGCATGAGCATTTGGGGAGCGAAGAAGGCGAGTTCTTTCCCGGCCGCGTCTGGCGTATTGATGGGGCATGAGATCGCGCCGCTTCGCCCTGTCGCTGATGGCTGCCGTCCTGGTCCTGGGCATCGGGGCCGGGGCGCGGGATCGCTTCGACGCCTGGGTCGATGCCACCGCTCTGCCCCGGCTGGAGGTGCCGGTCGGGGTCGAGGTCGCGGCGCGGGACGGCACGCTGCTGCGGGCGTTCCAGGTCGCGGACGGGCGCTGGCGGCTGGCTGCGGGGCCGGTCGATCCGCTGTTTCTCGACATGCTGATGATCTGGGAGGATCGGCGGTTCCGCCGCCATGCCGGGATCGATGCGCGGGCGCTCTTGCGCGCCGGCTGGCAGGCGGCGCGGCATGGGCGGGTGGTCTCGGGCGGCTCGACCCTGACCATGCAGGTGGCGCGGCTGATCGAGGAGGGGCCGACCGGGCAATGGGCCGGCAAGGCGCGGCAGATGCGGCTGGCGCTGGCGCTGGAGCGTCGGTTGGAGAAACGCGGGATCCTGGAGCTTTACCTGCGCCTTGCCCCCTATGGCGCCAATGTCGAAGGGGTCCGCGCCGCCAGCCTGCAATGGTTCGGCAAGGAGCCGCGGCGGCTCTCCCCCGCCCAGGCGGCGCTGCTGGTGGCGCTGCCGCAATCGCCCGAGACCCGGCGACCGGACCGTTTCCCGCTGGCCGCCAAGGCGGCGCGGGACCGGGTTCTGGGGCGGGCGGCGCGGGCCGGGCTGATCTCCGATGCCGACGCGCGGGCGGCGATGGAGGAGCCGGTGCCACGGATGCGCCGCGCCTTTCCGGCGCTGGCGCCGCTGCTGGCGGCGCGGCTGGTGCGGGAAAACCCCGGCGCGGCGCGGATCGAGACCACCATCGACGCGCGCCTGCAGCGCCGGGCCGAGGAGCTGGCCTCGCGCGCCGTGCGCAGCGCCGGGCGGCGGCTCTCGGCGGCCGTGGTGCTGGCCGATCACCGGACGGGCGAGATCCTGGCCGAGGTCGGCGCGGCGGACTGGACGGATGGCGCCTCGGCCGGTTTCGTGGACATGGCGCGGGCCTGGCGCTCTCCGGGCTCGACGCTGAAGCCCTTCGTCTATGGCCTCGCCTTCGACGACGGGCTGGCGCATCCCGAGACGCTGGTCGAGGACCGGCCCACCGCCTTCGGCCGCTGGCAGCCGCAGAATTTCGACCATCATTTCCGCGGCACCGTCAGCCTGAGGAACGCGCTGATCTGGTCGCTGAACATTCCGGTGGTGAAGCTGGCCGAGGCGGTGGGGCCGAACCGCATCGCGCAGGCGCTGCGCCGGGGCGGGGTCGAGCTGCGCCTGCCGGGCGAGGTGCCGGGGCTGGCCATCGTGCTGGGCGGCGCCGGCGTCACGCTGGAGGGGCTGGCCGAGGGCTATGCGGCACTGGCCCGGGGCGGGCGGGCCGTCACGCTTTCGGCCCTGCCGGGCGGGGGCGAAGAGCGGGCCGCACCGATGTTCGGCCCGGTCGCGGCCTGGCAGGTCGGCCATATCCTGAGCCAGAACCCCGCCCCGCATGGCGCGCGGTTGCGGCCGATGGCCTATAAGACCGGCACCTCCTACGGGCATCGCGACGCGCTGGCGGTGGGATTCGACGGGGCGCGGGTCGGCGCGGTCTGGCTGGGGCGGCCCGACGGCACGCCGGTGCCCGGCGCCTTCGGCGGCGAGCTGGCGGCGCCGGTGCTGTTCGACCTGTTCGATGCCCTGCCCGCGGTGGCGCTGCCGCCGCCTCCGCCGCAGACGCTGACCCTGCCGAACAGCGCCCTGCCCCTGCCCCTGCGCCGCTTTGCCCCGCCGGGCGCGGCCAGCGCCATGGCGGCCCGCCCCGCCAGCCCCGATGCGCTGCGCCTGACCTATCCGCCGGACGGGGCCGAGATCGAGGCGCAGGGGCCGCTGACCGCCAAGGCGCGGGGCGGGCGCGGGCCCTGGACCTTCCTTCTGAACGGCGCGCCCGCCGCCATCGCCCAGCCGCAACCCATGGCCAGCCTGCCCCATCCCGGCCCGGGCTTTGCCGAATTGACGGTGGTGGATGCGGATGGCGCCTCGGCGACTGCGGCAATACGGCTTCACTGACGCAATTTGCGCGTTTCGTGATTCGCTTGACCTTTTCTTAACCGGGATTTGCGACATATTCGCATCATGCTGCGCATCAACGACCAGATCACCATCCAGGAATGGGAGCTGTCCGAACAGTTCACCCGCTCGCAGGGGCCGGGCGGGCAGAACGTGAACAAGGTCGAGACCGCCGTGGAGCTGCGCTTCGAGGCCGAGCGTTCGCCGCACCTGGCCCCGCCGGTCAAGGCGCGGCTGAAGCGGCTGGCCGGGCGGCGCTGGACCCAGGACGGCGCGGTGCTGATCCGGGCCGAGGAAACCCGCAGCCAGGCCCGCAACCGCGAGCTGGCGCGCGAGCGGCTGGCCGAGCTGATCCGCCAGGCGCTGGTCGCGCCGCGCAAGCGCATCCCGACCCGTCCGACGCTGGGCAGCCAGCGCCGCCGGCTGGCCGCCAAGACCCAGCGCGGCGAGGTCAAGGCGGCGCGGGGCCGCATCCGCGACGCGGAGGATCCGGCATGATCGTCGAGTTCCGCGAAAGGCTGGCGCGGCTGATCGGCCGGCGCCCGCCCGACATGCAGGTCGCGGCGCTGTGCCTGAACGAGACGACCGGCGACGTGCTGCTGGTGACCAGCCGCGGCACCGGGCGCTGGATCGTGCCCAAGGGCTGGCCCATGCCCGGCCGCAGCCTGGCCGATGCCGCCCGGCAGGAGGCATGGGAGGAAGCCGGCGTCCGCGGCCGCGTCGGCGAGGCCGAGATCGGCCGCTATCACTATGACAAGGATCAGGATCGCGGCTTCGCCATCCCGGTCGAGGTGCGGGTCTTTCCGCTTTACGTCGACGGGCTGGAACGGGATTTCCCCGAGGCGCATGAGCGCAAGCGCCGCTGGTTCACGCCCGAGGATGCCGCCCGCATGGTGGCCGAGACCGGGCTGAAGCAGTTGCTGCGCGGCCTGCCCGCGGCCAAGCGCCGGTCCCCCCCGGAATGAGGCGCGAACCCCGCGAATACCGCACGCTCGACAAGGACCTGAGCCGCGTCACCAATACCGAGCGGGCGGTGCTGCATTCGGCGCGGCCCCTGCTGCGGCTGGGGCTGGCGCTGATCTTCATCGCCGCCGCCAGCTATGTCGGCACCGGCTTCTTCGCCGGCCAGCCGGCGATCGGCATCCTGGCGGCCGGCATGGCCGTCGCCGCCTATCTGGCGCTGTCGATCGGCGGCAACGACGTGGCGAACGCGCTGGGGCCGGCGGTGGGGGCGGGCGCCATCGGCATGACCGCCGGCCTGCTCTCGGTCGCGGCGATGGAGGTGCTGGGCGCGGTCATCGCCGGCAGCGCCGTCACCGCCACCCTGACCGAGGGTCTGGTCGGCAGCACGCTGGGCGCGGGCGAGGCGACGGCGCGGATGATGCTGGCGGCGCTGCTGGCGGCGGGCAGCTGGATCAGCCTGGCCACCTGGCTCGGCGCGCCGGTCAGCACCACCCATTCCGTGGTCGGCGCCATCGCCGGGGCGGGCATGGCGAGCTTTGGCCTGGGGGCGGTGAACTGGCCGGCCATGGCGATGATCGCCTTCGGCTGGATCGTGTCGCCGCTGGTCTCGGGCCTGGCGGCGGCGGGGCTGATGGCGCTTCTGCGCGGCCTGGTCCTGGACCGCGGGGACCGCGTCGCCGCCGCCCGCATCTGGATGCCGGTGATCGTCGGGCTGGCCTCGGCCATGCTGGCAGGCGTGGTCGAGCTGGCCTGGCAGGGTTCGGGGCTGGCGGCGAACGCGGTGCTGGTGCTGGCCTGCGGCACGCTGGGCTGGGTCTATACGCGGCGGCGCATCGACCGGCTGTCGCGGGGCGGGGGCGGCGGACGGCTGGCGATGAAGCAGCTTCTGGCGGTGCCGCTGGTCGCCGCGGCGCTGGTGATGGGCTTTGCCCATGGCGCGAACGACACCTCGAACGTGGCGGCGCCGCTCACCATCATCCTCGACAGCATGTCGGCGGGCGGGGACAACGCCTTGCGCGGGCGGCTGGTGCTGCTGCTGGGCGGGCTTGGCATCGCGCTGGGGGTGCTGCTGTTCGGGCGGCGGCTGGTGCATATGGTCGGCAGCCGCATCACCCGGCTGAACGCCTCGCGCGCGCTTTGCGTGTCGCTGGCGACGGCGGCGACGGTGCTGGGGGCCTCGCTGCTCGGCCTGCCGGTCTCGACCACCCATGTCGCGGTGGGCGGCGTCTTCGGGATCGGCTTCTATCGCGAATGGCGCGACCGGCGACTGGCGGCCGGCCACGCCCCCCTGCCGGCCGAGGAACGCCGGCGGCGGCATCTGGTGCGCCGCTCCTACATGCGGATGATCCTCGGGGCCTGGCTGATCACGGTGCCGGTGGCCGCGACGCTGGCCGCCGCGCTGGTCTGGATCGGCGGGTTCTAGGGCCGCCCCCTCCCGGGGAAAGCGCCGTTCCCCCGAGCATCGTCCGGGCCGAAAGGCGCCCCGAAGGACCAGCCCCGCCTGCGCGCAGCCGATCCGGGCCGCGACCTGCCCGCCGACCCTCGGCCCCCGGCCGGCCTTGCCGCCCGCTTCCCCCCTCAGGCCCGGCGCAGCGCCGCCTCGCCCGCCGCGCGGGTCTCGGAGAGCGTGGCGGTGGCGCTCAGCGCCTCGGGGTCGAGCATCAGCTCCAGCACCGCCAGCGTTCCGGCGGCCTGCGCGCGGGCGAAGGCCTCGGCGAAATCCTCCTGCCGCTCGACCCGCTCGCCGTGACCGCCATAGGCGCGGGCCAGCGCCGCGAAATCGGGATTGGCCAGCGCCGTGCCCGAGACGCGGCCGGGATAGCTGCGTTCCTGATGCATGCGGATCGTGCCGTAATGGCCGTTATTCGCCGCGATGACGATGACGGCCGCGCCATGCTGGGCGGCGGTGGAAAGCTCGTTCACCGTCATCTGCAGGCAACCGTCCCCGGCCATGCAGACCACGATGCGATCGGGATGCTGCAGCTTGGCGGCGATGGCGGCGGGCAGACCGTAGCCCATCGAGCCGGAGGTCGGCGCCAGCTGCGTGCCCCAGCGGCGGAAGCGGTAATAGCGATGGATGAAGGCCGCATAGTTCCCGGCGCCGTTGGCGATGATCGCGTCGGGCGGCAGATGGTCGGACAGCCAGCGCATCACCGCCTCCATCCGCACCGCGCCGGGGGTGGGCCGGGGCTGCTGCCAGGCCTCGTAACCCGCGCGCAGCCCGGCGGTCCAATCGTCCCAGCGCCGTGGTGCGGGCAGCGCCGCCAGCGCCGCCACCACCGCACGCGGATCGGCCACCAGCCCCGGATCGGGCCGCCAGAGATGCCCCAGCTCGTCCGGCGAGGGATGGACGTGGATCACCCGCGCATGCGGGCGCACCGGGTCCATCAGCTCATAGCCGCGGGTCAGCGTGTCGCCCAGCCGCGAGCCCAGCGACAACAGGCAATCCGCCTGCGACAGCGCCTGCCCCAGCGCCGGGCTCATGCCGACGCTCAGGTCGCCGACATAGTTCGGATGCGCATTGTCCATATGCCCCTGGCGGCGGAAGGGCACCGCGACCGGCAGGCCCCAGCCTTCGGCGAAGCGCGCCAGGTCGTCGGCGGCGGCCTGCGACCACAGCGTGCCGCCCGGCACCACCAGCGGCCGCTCGGCCCCGGCCAGCGTCTGCGCGATGACGGCGACGGATTCGCCGGCGACGGCGGAAAGCGGCGGCACGGCAGGGGCCGGGTCCGGCACCTCGGCCCGGGCGGAAAGCATGTCCTCGGGCAGCGCCAGCACCACGGGACCGGGCCGGCCCGACATGGCAAGATGGAAGGCGCGCGAGACATATTCCGGGATGCGCTCGGTCTGGTCGATCTCGGCCACCCATTTCGCCAAGGGGCCGAACATGGCGCGGTAATCGACCTCCTGAAACGCCTCGCGGTCGCGGTCGGCGCGGGCGATCTGGCCGACGAACAGGATCATCGGCGTCGAATCCTGCCGCGCCACATGCACCCCGGCACTGGCATTGGTCGCGCCCGGGCCGCGGGTGACGAACGCCACGCCCGGCCGCCCGGTCAGCTTGCCCTGCGCCTCGGCCATCATCGCGGCGCCGCCCTCGTGCCGGCAGACGACATTCTGGATGCCCGAGGCGTAAAGCCCGTCCAGCACCGCCAGAAAGCTTTCACCGGGGACCGAGAACACCCGCCCGACCTCGTTCGCCTTCAGCGCATCGACCAGAATCTGCCCGCCATGCCGCATTGCCGCTGCCTCCCTGCTTTTTCCTTCCGGGCAGTCTGGGCCAGCTTGCGCGGAACTGGCAAGATGGCGCCGGTCAATCGAGGTCGAACATGCCGCCGCCATCGGTCCTTTTCGTCTGCCTGGGCAATATCTGCCGCTCGCCGCTGGCCGAGGCCGCACTGCGCGCCGCCGCCAAGCGTGCGGGCGCGGGGCTGCTGATCGATTCGGCCGGGACCGGCGACTGGCATCTGGGCCATGCTCCGGACCGCCGTGCGCAGGCGGTGGCGGCGCGGGCCGGCATCGACATCTCGGCCCTGCGCGCCCGGCAGGTCGCGGCCGAGGATTTCCGCCGCTTCGACCATATCGTCGCCATGGACCGGCAGAACCTCGCGGACCTGCGCCGCATCGCGCCGCCGGACGGGCGGGCGCGGCTGTCGCTGCTGCTGGACCATGTGCCGGGCCGCGCGGGGCAATCGGTCGCCGACCCCTATTTCGGCGAGGCGGCGGGTTTCGAAGCCACCTGGCGCGACGTGACCGCCGGGACGCAGGCGCTGCTGCGGCTGCTCCTCGGGCCGGATTGAGGCCCGGGCTTTACAGGCGCGGCGCCCGGCTCTATCTCTGCCCGATCATGGCCACGAAATCCGACCCGAACTACAAGATCATCGCCGAGAACCGCCGGGCGCGCTTCGACTACTTCATCGAAAGCGATCTCGAGGTCGGCATCGTGCTGACCGGCTCCGAGGTGAAAAGCCTGCGCACCGGCCAGTCGAACATCGCCGAAAGCTATGCCTCGGTCGAGGATGGCGAGCTGTGGCTGATCAATTCCTATATCGCCGCCTACAAGCAGGCCGGCGTCTTCGGGCATGAGGAACGGCGCCGCCGCAAGCTGCTGGTCTCGCGCAAGGAACTGGCCCGCCTCTGGCAGGCGGTCGGGCGCGAGGGCATGACGCTGGTGCCGCTGGTGATGTATTTCAACGACCGCGGCATGGTGAAGCTGAAGATCGGCGTCGCCAAGGGCAAGAAGGTCGCCGACAAGCGCGAAACCGCCGCCAAGCGCGACTGGAACCGGCAGAAACAGCGTTTGCTGAAGCAGGGTTAAGCCTTGCCGCCCCGCGCGGCTGCGGTTACATCGGTGTCGTTTCTGCGCGCGCGGGGGGAAGGCCGATGTCCACCGATTCCGACGATCCGAAAGTGCTGGTCTCGACCGGCTGGCTTGCGGCCCATCTGAACGATCCCGACCTGCGCATCATCGACGCCAGCTGGTTCCTGGAACCGGGCCGCGACGCCCGGGCCGAATACATGGCCGCGCATATCCCCGGCGCCCGCTTCTTCGACATCGACGAGATCGCCGACAAGCGCAGCGAACTGCCGCACATGGCGCCGCAGCCCGAGATGTTCATCAGCCGCATGCGCGCCATGGGCATCGGCGACGGCCACCAGGTCGTGATCTACGACAATTCGCCGGTGCGTTCGGCGGCGCGGGTCTGGTGGACCTTCAAGCTGATGGGCAAACAGGACGTGGCGGTGCTGGACGGCGGTTTCGGCAAGTGGCTGGCCGAGGGCCGCGAGACCGAGGACATGCCGCCGATCCTGCGCGACCGTCACATCACCGTGCAGCGCCAGGCGGCGCTGGTGCGCGACGTGACCCAGGTCGCCGCCGCCAGCAAGCTGGGCGATCACGAGATCGTCGATGCCCGCTCGCCCGAACGCTTCCGCGGCGAGGCGCCCGAGCCGCGCCCCGGCCTGCGCTCGGGCCATATCCCCGGCTCGAAAAGCCTGCCCTTCGGCAAGCTCTACAACCCGGACGGCACGCTGAAGGCGCCCGACGCGCTGCGCGCCGAGTTCGAGGCCGCCGGGGTGGACCTGTCGAAACCCGTCATCACTACCTGCGGCTCGGGGGTGACGGCGGCCTCGCTGTTCCTGGCGCTCGAACGCATCGGGCACCGGGACCACTCGCTTTATGACGGAAGCTGGGCCGAATGGGGCAGCTTCCCCGACCTTAAAATCGCAACCGGAGACGCGTGATGCTGGGCAATCTGAAACCGCAGGCCCCCGACAAGATCCTGGCCCTGATGGGCGAATTCAAGGCCGATCCCCGCCAGGGCAAGATCGACCTGGGCGTCGGGGTCTACAAGGATGCCAGCGGCCATACCCCGATCATGCGCGCCGTCCGCGCCGCCGAACAGCGGATGCTGGAGACCGAGACCACCAAGACCTATGCCGGCCTGTCGGGCGAGCCCGATTTCCAGAAGGCCATGGCCGAGCTGATCCTCGGCGACCTCCACAAGCCCGAGACCACGGCGGCGCTGGCCACGGTCGGCGGCACCGGCGCCATCCGGCAGGCGCTGGAACTCGCGCGCATGGGGAATCCCGACCTGCGGGTCTTCGTCTCCGACCCGACCTGGCCCAACCATGTCTCGATCATGAATTTCATGGGCCTGCCGGTGCAGACCTACCGCTATTTCGACGCCGAGTCCCGCGGCGTCGATTTCGAGGGCATGAAGGCCGACATCTCGGCGGCGAAAAAAGGCGATGTGGTGCTGCTGCACGGCTGCTGCCACAACCCGACCGGCGCCAACCTGACGCTGGAGCAATGGGCCGAGGTCGCCGGGATCCTGGAAAGGACCGGCGCGCTGCCGCTGATCGACCTGGCCTATCAGGGCTTCGGCGACGGGCTGGAAGAGGACGCGGCCGGCACCCGGCTGATCGCCTCGCGCATCCCCGAGGTGCTGATCGCCGCCTCCTGCTCCAAGAACTTCGGCATCTACCGCGAACGCACCGGCTGCCTCTTGGCGCTTTGCGCCGATGCGGCGACCCGCGACCTGGCCCAAGGCGCCATGGCCTTCCTGAACCGGCAGACCTATTCCTTCCCGCCCTTCCACGGCGCCAAGATCGTCTCGACCGTGCTCAACACGCCGGAGCTCCGCGCCGACTGGATGGCCGAGCTGGAGGCGGTGCGCGGCGGCATGCTCAAGCTGCGCGAGCAGCTGGCGGGCGAGCTGCGCGACCTTTCCGGCTCCGACCGTTTTAGTTTCGTGGCCCGGCATCGCGGCATGTTCTCGCGCCTCGGCGCCACGCCCGAGCAGGTCAAGCGCATCAAGGAGGAATTCGGCATCTACATGGTGGGCGATTCGCGCATCAACATCGCCGGGCTCAACCAGGACACCATTCCGATCCTGGCCCGCGCCATCATCGAGGCCGGGGTCTGACCCCCTCGCCGGCACCGACCCGCTGAACCCGCGACCGCCGGCCCGCCCGGCGGTTCGCCATGTCCGGCCCCGCGCCGAAAGCCCCGGCTTTCTCTGTTTTCCAAATACCCTGGGGTCCGGGGCAAAGCCCCGGTCCGGCGGTGCCGCCGGGCGGCCGCTCAGCCCTTCCGGCCCAGCTTGCGGTCGATATAGTCCCGCAATTCCTCGATCTCGGTCAGGCTTTCGCGCAGCTGCCCCTGCGCCGCCCGCAGCTCCGCCTCGGCAGTCGAGAGCCGGGCGACCAGATCGGCCTCGCGCGTTTCCAGCTCGTCCACGGCGCGGTCGCGCGCCTCCTCGGCCTCGTGCAGCTGCTGGGCCATGTTCTCCAGCTCGCCCATCTCGGCGCGGGTGACGCGGGACAGGCGGTGGATCAGCCAGCTTGCGAACCAGCCCAGCATGAAGGCGGCGAACAGGATGATCGCGGTGGCGAGGATGAATTCGGTGCGGTTCATGCAGAGGCTTCGGGCAAGAGGTTGCGGATCAGGGCTCGGAAGGCGCTTCCGGGCGCGGCAGCGGGCGGTTGACATGCAGCGCATCGCGCGCCGGCATGGTCGCGGCCTCGACCGCGGCGCCCTGCAGCGCCTCCAGCGCCGGGCGGGTGGCGGCCTCGATGGGCTCGACCGCCTCGCCGGGCGGCGGCAGCAGGCCGGCGGCCGGCAGGGTGGCGGCCCGCAGCGCCGGCAGTTCCGGCAGCGCGGCCTCTTGCGCCGGCCGGCTGGCGACGCGCGCGGGATCGACGCCCGACAGCAGCAGCCGCACCGGTTCGGTCGCGGCGAACAGCGCCGCCTCGGGATCGGTCGGCACGCCAAGCGCCGGACCGATGGCGGCGGTCGCGGCATGGCGCGCGGCAGCCGCGGCCCGGGCCGCCACCGCCTCGGGGCTGTCGGTCACCCCCTTGACCAGCGCGGCCGGTTCGGGCGCCTCGGTCACCACCGGATCGTCGGCCAGCAGGGTGAATTCGATGCGCCGGTTGGCCTCGCGCCCGGCCTCGGTGTCGTTCTCGGCAATGGGCTGGCTTTCGCCATAGCCCTTGGCGGTCAGGTTGGCCGTGTCGATACCCGCCTCGGTCATCGCCGCCAGCACCGCCTGCGCGCGCGAGCGTGACAGTTCGGCGTTGAACGCCTCCGAGCCCTGCGAATCGGTATGGCCGCCGATCTCGATGCGGAATTCCGCGCAAGGCTGCATGGTCTCGGCCAGCCGCGCCAGGGTCGGGCCGGGATCGCCGGCGATGACCGACTTGTTCGGCTCGAAGCCGATCTCGGATTCCTGCATCGCGGCGTTCAGCCGGTCCACGCATTCGACGCCCGAAGGCAGGCCCAGAAGCGGGTCCATGCGCCGGTCATAGCGGATCGCCAGCTCGTAGCGCGCGCCGGCCCCCAGCCGCTGCGCCAGCCGCGCCGCCACCCCGTCCGAGGCGGTCTGGTTGCCCGAAACGCCGCTGATCCGCACCAGATCGCGGCTCACCGTGGCATTGCCGCGCTCCAGCCCGTCCAGCGCCTCAAGCGCGGCGATGGCGCGCAGGGTCCAACCCTCGGGCACCGAGGCGTCGGTCCGCAGGGCGCTGTCGACCTGCCCGAACCGCGCCCGGGCCAGGCTTTCCACCGCGTCGCGCATGCGCTCGTCGGTGATGCGGCCGCGCAGGCTGACGCCGCCCGGATCGACCACGGCCGAGAACTCGGCCGGCCCCGCCTCGGCCTCGCCGGGCTTTTCGTGCCGGGCGCTCAGCGTGAAGGCCGGGGGCAGCGCCGCCTCCAGGCGACCGACCGCCTCGTCGAAGCGCGCGGCCTCGACCTCGGCGGGGGCGAACAGCGCCACGTCGGTGTCCGAAAGCGTGACCGAACCGGCCCCCAGCGCCTCGATGGCGCGGATCGCGGGCACGGCGGCATCGGCCCAACGCGGCGAGGGCGCGCCAAGGCCCAGCGTGCATTGCGGCTCGCCCGGCACGCCGGCCTCGCGCCCCGCCTCCAGGATGCGGTCGCGCGCAGTTTCGGTATCGGCGGCGCAGGCATCGAAGCGGGTGCCGGTCGCATCCTTGACGAAGCGCAGGGTGAAGGGCGCGATCAGCGGGCGCGGCGCGGTGACATCGGCCACGAGCGTCACCGCCGCGGGCTTGGCGCGGTTCAGCGCCGCCTCGAGCTCGCGCTTTTCGCGCGGGCTGTCGGTGAGGGCACGGATCGAGACCTCGCCCGCCGCGATCGAGACCTTGGCCCGTTTGGCCAGCTGCGCGGCCTTGAGGCCGAAGGCAAAGGCGTCCTCCCAGCCCTCGGGGACAGGGTAGTCGGCGCTCTCCATCAGGTCCGAGACCTCGGCCGCGCCGGTCTGGCGCTTCAGCCGCTCGACCAGCGACGGGCGGTCCAGACCGGCGGGCACCAGGCCGATGATGGAAATGCCCTCGTCATTGCGCAGAAGCTCGATCTCGAAGGCGGGGGTGGCGCGCTCGGCGCTGGCCGCGACCTGCATCTTGTCGACCACCCGCCCCGCATCGACCACCGTCGCGGCCCGGGCGCGGGCGCGGAACCGCTGCACCTCGTCGGGCGCGATCCCCTCAAGCTGGACCTGCAGCCCGTCGGTCCTGACCTGCAGCCAGTCGTAATCGGCCAGCGCCGCGCGCAGGTCCTGGGCCGTGCTGGTCTCGATGAAATCGGCGGCCGCGCGGGCGCCCAGAAAGGACAGGCCGCCGGCCGCGACAAGGGCGATCAGGCTGGCTGCGACAAGGGAACCCCGGCGCGCGGTGCGCCTTGCGGTTCGCTGGGGATTGGCCATCAGGGGGACCTTCGGGCTGTTTCCGACCCGCCGCATGTAATGCCTGCGCCGGATTTCCGCAATCAGAACAGGCCGGCCAAGGCAAGAAACAGCGCAACCACCAGCCCGGCATCGCGGTTGCTGCGAAACAGCCGCAGGCAGCCGGCGCTGTCCGTCATGTCGAAGCGCCACAGCTGCCAGGCCAGATGCGCGGCAAACCCGACGACGCCCAGCAGGCCAAGCGTCAGGCCCAGCCCCTCGGGCGCCGCGGCCATCACCGCCAGCCCCAGCAGCAGCACCGAGCCGGTGCCGAAGCCCGCCAGCCAGCGCGGCGTGTCGCGGCCGAACAGCCGCGCGGTAGACTTGACGCCGATCAGCGCGTCGTCTTCGGCATCCTGATGGGCATAGATGGTGTCGTAGAAGATCGTCCAGGCGATGCCTGACAGGTAAGCCAGCACCGGCGCCGGGGCCAGGTTGCCGGTATGCGCCGCCCAGGCCAGCAGCGCGCCCCAGTTGAAGGCCAGGCCCAGAAAGACCTGCGGCCACCAGGTGAACCGCTTGGCGAAGGGATAGATCGCGACCAGCGCCAGCGAGGCCACGCCCAGCGCGATGGCCGCGCCCCCCAGCGTCAGCAGGATGGCGAAGCCGGCCAGCGACTGCGCCACCAGCCAGACCATCGCGCCCCGGACCGTCACCTGCCCCGAGGGGATGGGACGCGAGCGGGTGCGCGCCACCTTGTCGTCGATGTCGCGGTCGGTGATGTCGTTCCAGGTGCAGCCGGCGCCGCGCATCAGCACCGCGCCCACGCCGCAGGCCACCGCGATCCACAGGTCGCGCCATTCCGGCCGGTCGGCGATCATCGCCAGCCCGATGCCCCACCAGCAGGGCAGCAGCAGAAGCCAGGTGCCGATCGGCCGGTCGGCGCGGGACAGGCGCAGCCACGGCCTCCAGCCGGGCGGCGCGTAGCGGTCCACCCAGTTGTCGGGCGGCGCGTCGGCAACGGTGCTGTGGTCCTCTGGCGTCGGCCCCTCTGGCGTCTGACGGTCGGTCTGCATTAGGCTGCGCCCCATCATGGCGAAAATCAGACTGTTCATAGATCACCCGCTGGCCGAGGGACAAGGCATCGAGCTGAATCCCGACCAGGCGCATTACCTGTCCTCGGTCATGCGGCAGGCCCCGGGGGACGAGATCCTGGTCTTCAACGGGCGGGACGGCGAATGGCTGGCGCGGATCGGGCGCATCGCCAAGCGGGGCGGCGCGCTGGAGGCGCTGCGCCGGACCGCGCCTCAGCTGGACCCGCCCGACCTGTGGCTGGTCTTTGCCCCGATCAAGAAGGCGCGCACCGATTTCATCGTGGAAAAGGCGGCCGAGATGGGCGCCGCCCGCATCCTGCCGGTGCAGACCGACCACACCAATTCCGAGCGCATCCGCCAGGACCGCCTGCAGGCCCATGCCGTCGAGGCCACCGAGCAATGCGGCGGCACCTTCGTCCCCGAGGTCGGCGAACTGGTGCCGCTGTCGCGGCTGCTGGACGGCTGGGACGCCGGGCGGCGCATCCTCTGGGCCGACGAGGCGCTGGCGGGACCGGCGCAGGTGCTGTCCGCCCTGCCGCGCGGTCCCTGGGCGATTCTGATCGGCCCCGAGGGCGGCTGGTCCGAATCGGAACGCAAGCGGCTTTCGGCCATGGATTGCGTCACGCGCATCGCGCTTGGGCCGCGAATCCTGCGCGCCGACACGGCTGCCGTGGCATCACTGGCGCTGTGGCAGGCGGCGCTGGGTGACTGGCGTTGAGCGAACCGGGCTGAATCGCGCAATCTTTCCGCAACAAACCACCCCGCGGCAGGAGAATATTGCGCCGCAGCGTCGGTTAGGAGGTCTTGCCGCAAAAAGTTAAGTATTCCGGCGCCTTATGCACGCGCTGCATGGCAGAGATGCCGCTTTGTCCGTGGTTTTCGCAAATTGCCCGGCCTATATGCTGATGCATCAACGAAGCGCCCGATGAGCGGGCAATGATCTCAAGGTGAAAACTATGTCGGCGATTGACACGAACCGCATCCATGGCGGGGCGGGCTCTCTCGGTATTGGCTCGAAATTCTGGGCGGCCCTGTCGGCCTGGAACGATGCGCGCATCACGAAAAACGCGCTGAGCCGTCTTTCGGATCGCGAGCTGGACGATATCGGTCTGTGCCGCGGCGATATCGAACGGATTGCGCGCGCCCGCTAAGCAGCGGTTGAAGACGCGAAAACGGCTGCGCGGAAACCCCGGGGCAGACCTTTTCCCGGCCCGGAGGGGCAAGACGACCAGGCGGCCCGCAAGGCCGCCTTCAGTATTTTCTGCGGGGCGCTTGCCCCGATCAGCCGCGCCTGACGACCAGGGTGGACCATTCGCCGAAGTCGTCGCGCCGCTCCAGCGCCAACCCGCCCGCGGCATAGGCCGCGATGACCTCGTCCGCCTGGGTGGCGAGGATGCCCGACAGGATCGCCCTGCCCCCCGGCGCGACATGGCGCGCCATGTCCGGCACCAGGTCGATCAGCGGCTGCTTCAGGATATTGGCGAAGACCAGGTCGAAGGGCGCCGCGCTCTCGATCAGCGGATGGTCGAATCCCACCGCCTCGACGCATTCGACACGGCCGTCCAGCCCGTTGGCGATGACATTGGCGCGTGCCACGTCCACCGCCTGCGGGTCGATGTCGCCGGCCAGCACGATCACCGGGAAGGACCGCGCCGCCGCCATGGCCAGCACCGCGGTGCCGCAGCCGATATCGACGATGCGCTGCGGCTCGACGCCCTCGGCGATCATCCGGTCCAGCGCCAGCAGGCAGCCCTTGGTCGTGGCGTGATGGCCGGTGCCGAAGGCCATGGCCGCCTCGATCAGCAGCGCCTCGGCGCCCTCGGGCACCTTGTCGGCGTCATGGCCGCCATGGACGAAGAAGCGTCCGGCCTCGACCGGCGAAAGCTCGCGCCGGACATGGGCCACCCAATCCACCTCGGGCAGTTCCGAGACCGCGAAGGGCTCGGCGTCCCAGGCCGCGGCCAGCAGCGCCAGTCCCACCTCGTCGGGGGCCTCGGTGAAGTAAAGTCCCACCTCCCAGCGGTTCGAGCCGTCCTCGATCTCGAAAACGCCGGTGCCTACGGGTTCGGGGGTCAGCTCCTCGCCCGCCTCGGCAAGCGCCTCGGCCGCCTCGCGGCCGATGGTGTGGGTCAGCGCGGTCCAGGTCGGCATTCAATATCCCTCGGCTGTATCGGTCAGGGGGGCTTTGACACCCGTGCCGCGCAAGCCGCAATAGCCATCGGGATAACGGTCGAGATATTGCTGGTGATCGTCCTCGGCCCGCCAGAAGGGCCCGGCGGGAATGATCTGCGTGGTGATGTCGGGATAGCCCTGCACCGCCAGCCGGTTGCCGTAATCGGCCTTGCTGAGTTCCGCCGCCGCCTTCTGGCTGTCGTTGAACACCATGATGAGCGAGCGGTATTGCGAACCCACGTCATTGCCCTGGCGGTTGCCCTGGGTCGGGTCGTGGTTTTCCCAGAAGATCTGCAACAGCCGCTCATAGCTGACGCGCGAGCTGTCATAGACCACGCGCACCACCTCGGCATGGCCGGTGCCGCCGGCGCAGACCTGCTTGTAGCTGGGATTTTCGGCGGTGCCGCCGGCAAAGCCGACCTCGGTCAGCCAGACGCCCTCCTGCTGCCAGAACAGCCGCTCGACGCCCCAGTAACAGCCCATGCCGAAGATCGCCTGATCGTAGCCTTTCGGTATTTCGGCATCCAGCGGGCGGCCGAAGATCCTGTGAATGGGGGCATTCATGGTTGCGTCCTTTCGCATGTCCTGCCGCCTTAGGTAGGCGCGGCGTCGCCGTCCTGCAACGCCGGAATGCGGCCGCGGGTTGCGGGCGGCGGGGGGCGTCGTGCAGACTGCGGGCCGATCCCGCTTGCATGAGGCCCCGATGCGTCCCGGACCGCGAAACCTGATCACCGATGTTTCCGGCCTGCGGGTCGGCAATGCCCGCGACGACAGGCTGCGCTCGGGCAGCACGGTGCTGCTGGGCGAGGCGGCCTTCGCCTGCGGCATCAATGTCATGGGCGGCGCCCCCGGCACGCGCGAGACCGAGCTTCTGGCCCCCGACAAGCTGGTCGGCGGGGTCGATGCGCTGGTGCTGTCGGGCGGCTCGGCCTTCGGGCTTGCCGCCTGCGACGGCGTCTCGGAGGGGTTGCGCGCCATGGGCAGGGGCTTTCAGGTGGGCCCGGTGCGCGTGCCCATCGTGCCCGGCGCCATCGTCTTCGACTTGCTGAACGGCGGCGACAAGGATTGGCCCACGAACCCCTATCCCGCGCTTGGGCGTAAGGCGCTGGAGGCGGCCGGGGTCGATTTCGCGCTTGGCAGCGAGGGCGGCGGCACCGGGGCGATGACGCATCGCTGGAAGGGCGGGCTCGGCTCGGCCTCGGCGGTGCTGGAGGACGGCATCACCCTGGGCGCGCTGGTGGTGGTGAACGCGCTGGGATCGGTGACGGCGGGCGCATCCCGGCAGTTCTGGGCCGCGCCCTGGGAGCTCGGCGCGGAATTCGGCGGGCTCGGCCTGTCCGGCCCCTACCCCGCCACGCATGAGCCAGACCCCACGAAACGGCTGGGCGAGGCGACGACCATCGCCATCATCGCCACCGACGCGGCGCTGGACAAGGCCGGGCTGACGCGGCTGGCCACCGCGGCGCAGGACGGCATGGCCCGCGCCATCGTGCCCAGCCATACGCCTTTCGACGGCGATCTGGTCTTTGCCGTCTCGACCGGCGCCAAGCCCCTGCCCGATCCGGCGCTGACGCCCTTCCGGCTGGGCCATGCCGCCGCCTGCACGCTGGCCCGCGCCATCGCGCGCGGCATCCATGCGGCCCGGCCGCGCCCGGGCGATCTGCAGCCCTGCTGGAGCCGAGGATAAAGGGGGCTCTGCCCCCGCGGCTCGTCCGCCCCTGGACGGGGCGGGCGAGCCGCTCCCCCGGGATATTTGGACAAGAAAGAAAAAGGGACGGCGCGAGAGAGAAGCGCCGTCCCCAGTCACACACGCCAAGAGGGAAAACCTGACGATGAGGGTGCAACGCCGGAAAACCCCATCAGGTTCATCACAATTCCTCGAGCCGCGGGACGCGGAAGCTGCGGCTTGCGTTGCCCCGGCAAAAGCGCAAGCCTGCAAGGCGACCAGATTGGAAGGAGCCCCGCCATGAACAAGCCCGCGACCGACCTGAAGATGCTGCTGAAAGACCCCTCGCTGCTGGAGACCCGCGCCTATGTCGCCGGCGAATGGGTGGACGCCGACGACGGCAAGACCTTCCCGGTGGTGAACCCGGCCCGCGGCGACGTGATCGCCGAGGTCGCCGACCTGTCCCGCGCCGAGGTCGCCCGCGCCATCTCGGCCGCGGCCGAGGCGATGAAGGGCTGGGCCGCCCGCACCGCCAAGGAGCGCGCCCAGATCATGCGCAAATGGTTCGACCTGATGATGGAGAACCAGGACGACCTGGGCCGCATCCTGACTGCCGAACAGGGCAAGCCCCTGCCCGAGGCTAAGGGCGAAATCGCCTATGGCGCCAGCTTCATCGAATGGTTCGGCGAGGAGGCCAAGCGCATCTATGGCGAGACCATTCCCGGCCACCAGCCCGACAAGCGCCTGACGGTGATCCGCCAGCCGATCGGCGTGGTCGGCTCGATCACGCCCTGGAACTTCCCGAACGCGATGATCACCCGCAAATGCGGCCCGGCCATCGCCGCCGGCTGCGGCTTCGTCGGCCGCCCCGCCGCCGAGACGCCGCTTTCGGCCCTGGCGCTGGCGGTGCTGGCCGAACGCGCGGGCGTGCCCAAGGGGCTGTTCAGCATCGTGACCTCGTCGCGATCCTCGGATATCGGCAAGGAGTTCTGCGAGAACCCGCTGATCCGCAAGCTGACCTTCACCGGCTCGACCGAGGTCGGCCGCATCCTGCTGCGCCAGGCCGCCGATCAGGTGCTGAAATGCTCGATGGAGCTGGGTGGCAATGCGCCCTTCATCGTCTTCGACGATGCCGATCTGGACGCGGCGGTCGAGGGCGCCATGGCCTCGAAATTCCGCAACAACGGCCAGACCTGCGTCTGCGCCAACCGCATCTATGTGCAGGCCGGGGTCTATGACGAATTCGCCAGGCGGCTGGCGGCGGCGGTGGACAAGCTGCGCGTCGGCGACGGGCTGGAGGAGGGCGTGACCACCGGCCCGCTGATCAACCGGGACGCGGTCGAAAAGGTCCAGGAACATATCCAGGACGCGGTGGAGGGCGGCGCCACCGTCGTCACCGGCGGAAAGCCGCGCGACGGGCTGTTCTTCGACCCGACGGTCGTGACCGGCATCACCGACAGGATGAAGGTGGCGACCGAGGAGACCTTCGGCCCGCTGGCGCCGCTGTTCAAGTTCGAGACCGAGGAAGAGGCCGTCGAGCGCGCCAATGCGACGATCTTCGGCCTCGCCTCGTATTTCTATGCCCGCGACATCGGCCGGATCACCCGCGTGCAGGAGGCGCTGGAATACGGCATCGTCGGGGTGAACACCGGCATCATCTCGACCGAGGTGGCGCCCTTCGGCGGCGTCAAGCAATCCGGCCTCGGCCGCGAGGGCTCGCGCCACGGCATCGAGGACTACCTTGAGATGAAATACATCTGCCTGTCGATCTGACCGGCCAGGAAGAAACCCCGGAGCCTGGCTCCGGGGTTTTCGCGATCAGCGGCGGTCGTCCTCGTCCTCATCGTCATCCGCCTCGGGCAGGTTGAAGAAGCTGTCCGCATCCAGATTGTCGTCCTGCTCGGGCTTGTCGTCGTTCTTGCTGAGGCTGAAATTCTCCAGCCCGGCGATCGAGCTGGGCAGGCGCGGTTCGTCCGACATGGCCAGCGAGGTCTCGGTCGAGAGCAGCTTGCGGCGCTCGTCGTCGGTCATCGCCCCGCCCTCGGCGGCCTTGCGCTTGGCGGCCTTCTGCACGGCGGCGTCCAGCTCGGACTGCCGGCACAGCCCCAGCGCCACCGGGTCGATGGGCTGGATGTTCTGGATGTTCCAATGCGTCCGGTCGCGGATCGAGGCGATGGTCGGCTTGGTGGTCCCGACCAGCTTGGCGATCTGCGCATCGGCCAGCTCGGGGTGGAACTTGACCAGCCACAGGATGGCGGCGGGCCGGTCCTGGCGCTTGGAAAGCGGGGTGTAGCGCGGGCCGCGGCGCTTCTCCTCGCCCTCGGCGGCGGGGTTGTGCTTGAGCTTCAGCTTGTAGAGCGGGTTCTTCTGGCCCTTCTCGATCTCGGCGGCGTCGAGCTGGTTCGAGGCGACCGGGTCGAAACCCTTGACGCCGGCGGCCACGTCGCCATCGGCGATGCCCTGCACCTCGAGCTCGTGCATGCCGCAGAAATCGGCGATCTGCTTGAAGCTCAGCGTCGTGTTGTCGACCAGCCAGACGGCGGTGGCCTTGGCCATCAGCGGCTTGTTCATGACCTTCTCCTTAACAATATCTCTTCCGGCCGGGGAAAACGGCTTTCGGCGGCTGCCATTCCATTTTCGGGGGATTGACGGGCTATATAGGGCCAGAAAAGGTCAAAATAAAGCCTGAATTTCATGGCGCGCCGCCGGGCCGGGCGCTAGGTTCGCGAGCATGAAAGCCCTTGCCCTGATTGCCGCGCTGCTGATTGCCCCCGCCGCCCTGGCCCAGGACGCCGCCGGACGTTTCGACTATTACGTCCTGTCGCTGAGCTGGTCGCCCAGCTGGTGCCGGGCGGAGGGCGATGCGGAAGGCGCCGATCAATGCGAGAGCGGACGGCGCACCGGTTTCATCGTCCATGGCCTCTGGCCGCAATACGAGCGCGGCTGGCCCGAGGATTGCCCGACCGATGCCCGCGACCCCACGCGGCGCGAGACCCGGGCCATGGCGGATGTGATGGGCTCGGGCGGACTGGCCTGGTATCAATGGAAAAAACACGGCCGCTGCTCGGGCCTGCCGGCGGGGGACTATTTCGCGCTGACCCGCAAGGCCGCCGACGCGATCGCGATTCCCGAGCCGCTGCGCCGGCTCGACCGCGACGCCACCCTGCCCGCGACGGTCGTCGAGGACGCCTTCATCGAGGCGAACCCTGGTCTTGCCCGCGACGGAATCACCGTCACCTGCCGCAGCCGCGCCCTGCAGGAGGTCCGCATCTGCCTGACCCGCGAACTCGAACCCCGGGCCTGCGCCCCGGACATCCGGCGCGATTGCCCGGGCAGTTTCCTGATGCCGGCGCCGCGGTGATGGCGCGGCGGCGGGCCTCCGGCGGGGATATTTAGGCAAGAAAGAAGCTGTTAACCGAATCGCAAGGATTTCCTGTCAGTCTGGCCTCACGGTACAGGCGGGGACGCCGATGACCGTCAAGAGAGAAGCCACACCCCGACCTTTGCTGCGGCGGGCGGGGTGTGTGCGCTTCTTTCTTGTTCAAATATCCCCGCCGGAGGCCTCGGGCCGCGCCGTTGGCACCGAAGGGCTCAGTCCTCGGCCGAGACCTGCAACAGGATCTTGCCGATATGGTTGCTGCTTTCCATATGGCGATGCGCCTCGACCGCCTCGCGCAAGGGAAAGGCGCTGTCGATCAGCGGACGCACCGCTCCCGCCTCGATCAGCGGCCAGAGCCGCTCCTGCAATTCCCGGGCGATCCGCGCCTTGGCGAGGTCCGATTGCGGGCGCAGCGTCGAGCCGGTCACGGTCAGGCGCCGCGCCATGATCTGCGCGAAGTTGATCTCGGCCTTGGGTCCGGCGAGGAAGGCGATCATCGCCAGCCGGCCGTCATCGGCCAAGCACCGGATGTTGCGGGCGATGTAGTCGCCGCCCACCATGTCCAGGATCAGGTCGGCGCCGCCCGCCTTGCGCAGCACGGCGACGAAATCTTCCTCGCGATAGTTGATCGCCGCGGCGCCCAGCCTCTCGCAGGCCGCGCATTTCCCGGCCGAGCCCGCCGTCGCCCAGACCCGTGCCCCCAGCGCCCGGGCGGTCTGGATCGCCATGGTCCCGATGCCCGAGGAGCCGCCATGGACCAGGAACCGCTCACCCGGCTGCAACCCGCCGCGCATGACCACATTGGACCAGACCGTGAAGGCGGTTTCCGGCAGCGCAGCGGCGGCGCGCAACGACAGGCCCTGGGGGATCGGCAGGGCGTGCTCGGCCGGGCAGGTGGCGTATTCCGCATAGCCGCCGCCCGGCAGCAATGCGCAGACGCGGTCGCCCGGCTTCCAGCGCGTCACCCCCGGGCCGACGGCCGCCACCTCCCCGGCGCATTCCAGCCCCGGCAGGTCCGAGGCGCCGGGCGGCGGCGCATAGGAGCCGGCGCGCTGCAGCAGATCGGGGCGGTTCACCCCGGCCCAGGCGACGCGGATCAGGATCTGGCCATGTCCGGCCACCGGCACCGGCCGGGTCACCGGCCGCAGCATCTCCGCCCCGCCCGGAGACGAGATCTCGACCGCCTGCATCACATCGGGAATCACCCATCGCCTCCTTCTGTCCGGGCGCGCGGGCCTGCGCGCAACTCTCCGGGCAGATTGCGATTTTCCGGCCGCCTGATCCAGCCCGTTGCAAGCCCGGCCAGCGCCGAAACCCCGGGCAGCGCGCCGAGACGGTCCTTGAGGGTCTCGAATCGCATCGCGCCCTCGATGCGGCGGTCGAGGAACCTGCGCGTCTCTTCGGCCTCGGGCGAATCGTCGCCGAGCCAGTAGAGCACCGTCGCGCCGTAGACCGCCGACAGCGTCGCGCGCTTGGAATACCAGTTCACGTCCTCGGACCGGTCGCCCAGCCCGTCCCAGATCGCATCCGCCGTCTCCCAGACCAGCCGTGCGCCCAGGGCCGCGTTCTGCGGCAGCGCCAGGATCGCCGCCCCGGCCCGCGCCAGCTCGCGGTTGCTGAGCGACAGGCGATGCATCACCGCCGCCGAGACCCTGTCGCGGAACCGCCCCTCGGGCGGATGCGCGGCCAGCCAGTCGCGCAGCGCGGCATCGCCCCTGCGGTGATAGGCGGCGGCCAGATCCGCGCCGCCGCGCGGCAGATAGACGCGCGCCAGCGCCGGGTTGATGCCGATGTCGCGGGCGCCCTCGGCAATGGCCTTTTCGCCCATGCCCTCGAAGATGACATGCGACAGCGCGGCCTCGACCAGCCGCTCGCGTTCATCCGTCATGGCGCTCTCCTTCCTCCATCACGCGGACCCGGCCCGGAAAATCTGGACAAAGCCGATTCGCCTTGCTAGAAGCCCGCGTCCTGCAATCAGATCAACTCTAACCTAGGAAGGTGGTGACAACCACATGCAGGTAAGTGTTCGCGACAACAACGTCGAACAGGCGCTTCGTGCTCTGAAGAAGAAACTTCAGCGCGAGGGGGTGTTTCGTGAAATGAAGCTCAAGCAGCATTTCGAGAAACCCTCGGTCAAGAAGGCCCGTGAAAAGGCCGAGGCCGTCCGCCGCGCCCGCAAGCTGGCGCGCAAGAAAGCGCAACGCGAAGGCGCGCTGTAAGACGAGCGACACGTTCGTTTCAGGAAAACCCCCGTGCCCGGCGCGGGGGTTTTCTATTCACACCGGCAGCGCCGTGGTCTGCGCCACCGTGCGCAGCGAGAACGAGGAATGCATCTGCTGGACTCCCGGCAGTTTCGCCAGCCGCTGGCGGTGGATGCGGGCGAAATCGTCGGTATCCTGCGCCACCACCTTCAGCAGGTAATCCGCCGAACCCGCCATCAGGTGACATTCCAGCACATCCGGAATCGTGCGCACGGCGCGCTCGAAAGCCTCGAGCAGTTCATCGGCCTGGCCCGAAAGGGTGATCTCGACAAAGACCGTGGTCGGGCGCTCGAGCTTGCGCGCGTCGAGCAGCGCGACATAGCCGCGGATCACCCCCAGTTCCTCCAGCCGCTGCACGCGGCGGTGGCAGGCGCTGGCCGAGAGCCCGACCTCGGAGGCTAGGTCGGCATTGGTCATGCGTCCGTCGCGCTGCAGGACCGACAGAATGCGGCGATCCGTTGCGTCAAGCTCGATCATCGGGGCGATCCCTGTCTCGCGGACGCCCTGCGGCGCCGGTTTCTTCGACAATAGCGCGCCACGGCCGCCCGCATAAGCGAAAATCGCCAAGGCCCGAAACGACGAGGGCGCGACCCCCAGGCCGCGCCGCCGCACTATCCCGAAGGGGCGATCTCAGGCGCGGTTGGCGCGCAGCTCGTCGCGGATCTGCATCAGCAGCTCTTCCTGCGTCGGGCCGGCGGGCGCCGCCTCGTCCTCTTTCTTGCGGACCGCGGCGCTTTGCACCCTGTTCACCGCCTTGACCAGCAGGAACACCGCCCAGGCGATGATCAGGAAATTGATGACCGCCGAGAGGAAGGCGCCATAGGCAAAGACCGAGGCGCCGGAATCGCGCGCCACCTGCAGGCTGGCGCCCGGCGGAACCTCGCCCTTGAGCACGAGGTAATGCCCGCTGAAATCGGTCCCGCCGGTCAACAGGCCGATGATCGGGTTGATCAGGTCGGCCACCAGCGAATTCACGATGGCCGTGAAGGCTGCACCGATGATGATGCCGACGGCCAGGTCGATGACATTGCCACGGGCGATGAATTCCTTGAATTCCTTGAACATGGGCTTACCTTTTCCAGCCTGTTGCGCGCGTTCCGGCACAGGCTGCCATATCACGATTGCCCCTTGCAACATAGTCAGCACAGGAAACGACATGACGGCACTTTCCGATTTCCCGATCACCCGCCGCTGGCCGCCCCGGCGCCCCGAGGTGATCCAGCTCTATACGCTGAACACGCCGAACGGCATCAAGACCTCGGTCATGCTCGAGGAATGCGGGCTGGACTATGACGCCCACCGCATCAGCATCGGCGACCCCGAGGATCAGTTCACCCCCGAATTCCTGTCGCTGAACCCCAACAACAAGATCCCGGCGATGATCGACCCGAACGGGCCCGACGGCCGGCCCATCGGCCTGTTCGAGACCGGCGCCATGCTGATCTATCTGGGCGACAAGACCGGCCGGTTCCTGCCCGCCTCGGGCGCGGCGCGCTATCATACCATCCAGTGGCTGATGTGGCAGATGGGCGGCGTCGGGCCGATGTTCGGCCAGGTCGGCTATTTCCACCGCTACAAGGGCAGCGAGATCGAGGACCCCCGCCCGCGCACCCGTTATTACAACGAGGCGCGGCGGCTTCTGGGCGTGCTCGACCGGCAATTGCAGGGCCGCGACTGGATCACCGGCGACTATTCCATCGCCGACATGGCGGTCGGTCCCTGGCTGCGCACGGTGCGGGTGAATTACGAGGCCGAGAAGGAAACGGGGATGGACGGCTTTGCCAATGTCCAGGCCTATCTGGACCGCTTCCTGGCCCGACCGGCGGTGCAAAGGGGGATCGAGGTCGGCGCTGCTTGACATCGAAAGCGCCCCGCCAGCCGGGCGGGGCGCACCGCCGGGCGTAAAATCCCGAAGGCCGGGGAATAATCCGTCCCGCCGTCCGTAAACCTGCCGCAACGGTTGATGTTGCAGCTCAGAGGACGGACAGATGAAATCCTTGCACAAACTTCTTGCCGCCGCCACGTTCTCGGCGATGTCCTTGCCCGGTATCGCGCAGGCTGACGATGACGGACCATGGCGTTCTCACCCTCCCTCGCTGGAAAACCTGCTGATCCGCGGCCTGACCGGATGGGACGACCGGCTGTTGCAGCCTGGCTGGCGACATCCTGGTCGGGATCAGGGCGGCGGGTATCGCGCCCATCGCCATTGGGACCGAGACGACGACGATGATGACCGCCGCGGACGCCGCTGGCATGGCCGCGACGATGACGACGACGACGACGACGACGATGATTGAGGGGAAAGGCCGGGGCCCGTCCCCGGCCTGATCCATCCTGACCGGGGGACGCCCTTCCGGGTCTAGCCGCGCAGCACCCCGCCGGTGGCCTTGCCGACCTTCTCGACGATCTTCGCGCTGACCGCCTCGATCTCGGCATCGGTCAGGGTCTTTTCCCGCGGCTGCAGGCGCGCGGTGATGGCGATGGACTTCTTGCCGCCCTCCAGCCCGGTGAACTGGTCGAAGACTGTCACCCGCTCGATCAGCGCCTTGTCGGCGCCGGCCGCCGCATTCACCAGCGTCAGCGCCTCGACCTGCGCATCCACGACAAAGGCAAAGTCGCGCTCGACCGCCTGCAGGTCCGACAGCACCAGCGCCGGGCGCGAGGGCGTCCTGACCTTGGGCAGCGGCACGGCGGCCACGCGCACGGTAAAGCCGACCGCGGCGCCCTTGATGCCGAAATGCCGCAGCACGCGCGGATGGATCTCGCCGAAGGTCGCAAGCGCATTCGGCCCCAGCGCGATGTTCCCCGCCCGGCCCGGATGCCACCAGCCGTCCAGCTTGCGGTTGATCTGCGCCTTGGCGGGCGCGCCGATGGCCTGCAAGACCGCCTCGGCATCGGCCTTGGCGTCGTAGATATCCACCTTGCGCCGCGAGGCATAGGGGTCGCGCGGCGCGATAGAGCCGACGAGGATGCCCGAGAGATGCAGGTCCTGCTCGCCCGGCTCGCCGCCGCTGAACACGGGGCCGCATTCGAACAGCGCCAGATCGGCAAAGCCGCGTGCCTGGTTGCGCGCCGCCGCCGCCAGCAGGCCGGGCAGAAGGTCGGGGCGCATATGCGTCATCTCGCTGCTGATCGGATTCTCGATGCGGACGGCATCCGAGCCGCCGCCGAACAGCGCCGCCGCCTGTGCGTCGATGAAACTGTAGGTGACGCATTCGTTATAGCCGAGGCTTGCCGCCATGCGCCGCGCCGCCTGCTCGCGGCGCTGCAAGGGCGTCAGCACCGGCTGCGGCACCCCTGCCTGCGGGCGCGGCAGCGGCTGGCCTTGCAGCTTGGTCAGCGAGGCGATGCGCGCCACCTCCTCGACCAGGTCGGCGCTGCCCTGCACATCGGGGCGCCAGCTCGGGACGAAAGCCTGATCGCCATCCAGTCGGAAACCCAGCGCGGTCAGCGTGGCGCGCTGCTCGTCCTCGGGAATGTCCATGCCGACCAGGCTGCTGACCCGCGCCGGCTCCAGCCGGTAGCTGCGGCGGGTGTCGGGCACCGTGCCCGCCGTCACCACCTCGGAGGCCTCGCCCCCGCAAAGCTCCAGGATCATCCGCGTCGCCAGTTCCAGCCCCGGCCGGGTGAAGGCCGGGTCCACGCCGCGCTCGAAGCGGTAACGGGCGTCGGAATTGATCTTCAGCGCCCGGCCCGCCGCGGCGATGGCGATCGGGTCCCAATAGGCGCTTTCCAGGAACACGTTCACCGTCCCGTCCGAGCAGCCGCTATGCTCGCCGCCCATGATGCCGGCGATGCTTTCCGGCCCTGCCTCGTCGGCGATGATCATGGTGCCGGGCGCGAAGGCATAGGTCTTGCCGTCCAGCGCCAGCAGTTCCTCGCCCTCGGCCGAGGCGCGCACGGTCAGGTCCCCCTTGACCTTGTCGGCGTCGAAGACGTGCAGCGGCCGGTTCAGGTCGAAGGTGAAGAGGTTGGTGATGTCCACCAGCGTGTTGATCGGCCGCAGCCCGATGGCGGTCAGCCGCTTCTGCAGCCAGTCCGGCGAGGGGCCGTTCCTGACGCCGCGGATCAGCCTGCCGCTGAAAAACGGCGCCTTTTCAGCCATTTCCGGCGCGATCACCACCCTGATCGGCGAGGTGAAGCTGCCGGGCACGGTCACGTCCGCGACCGGCTTCAGCCGGCCCAGCCCGCGCGCCGCCAGATCGCGGGCGACGCCATGCACGCCAAGCGCATCGGGGCGGTTCGGGGTGATCTTGATCTCGATGACCGGATCGACCGCCTCGGGCCGGTTCGCGGCCAGCCAGTCGACAAATTTCTCGCCCACCCCGCCCGAGGGAAGTTCAATGATCCCATTGTGTTCGTCGGAAAGCTCCAGTTCGCGCTCCGAGGCCATCATGCCATGGCTCTCGACGCCGCGAATCTTGCCGACGCCCAGGGTCACGTCGATGCCGGGAACGTAGTCGCCGGGCTTGGCCAGCACCACGGTGATGCCGGCGCGGGCATTGGGGGCGCCGCAGACGATCTGCTTCTCGCCCTCGTCGGTCAGCACCTTGCAGACCCGCAGCCGGTCGGCATCGGGGTGCTGCACCGCCTCCAGAACCTTGGCGAGCGTGAAGGTCTTCAGCTTCGCGGCCGGATCGGTCACGCCCTCGACCTCAAGGCCGAGATCGGTCAGCGCCTCGGTGATCTCGTCGAGGCTGGCGGTCGTGTCGAGATGCTCCTTGAGCCAGGAGAGGGTGAATTTCATGGGCGAGGGCTCCGTCGGTTTGGGCGTCCCTTAGCGCATGGCGCGGCGGATTGGTAGGGTCGTGCACCGCCCCTGCCCGCCCGAGGCGGGTTTTCCAGCATTTGCCGGAGATCGTGCGGGAAAGGGCACGCCGGCCGCCCGGTCTTGTCGGGGCTGCGCGGCGACCTATATGTGAACAGGATTAACATGGGCATGGGAGCCAATGGACACGCAACGGGAACTGCTGATCGAACAGAGGGTCGCGAATGACGCGAAATCGCCGCTGGTCGCCTATCTGCTGGCGATCCTGCTTTGGGGCTTCGGGGCGCATCGCATGTATCTGGGCCGCTGGGCCAGCGGCCTCATCATGCTGGCGCTGTGGGGTCTGGGCTGGCTGACGGCGCCGATCCTGATCGGCTGGCCGCTGGTCGGGCTGGTCTGCCTGTGGGCGCTGGTCGACCTGTTCCTGATCCCCGGCATGATCCAGGAGGACAAGGACGAGATCCGCCGGCGGCTGGGCTCGGGCCTGCGCTGAGGCTTCAGCCGGTAAACAAGCCCAGGGTGACGAAGACCGCCGCCGCCGCCAGCCAGGCCGGCTTGTGCCGGTGGCCGAGGATGCCGAAACCCAGGCAAGGCGCGGCAAGGAACCAGGGCCAGTGCCGCGCCAGCCCCGGCGCGGCGCCGGAGATCCAGCCCGGCGCCATCAGCGCCAGGAAATAGCCGATCAGCGCCAGCACCCCGAAATAACAGGCGGCGGCCAACCCGACCTCGAGCACGGCGCGCTCGGTCCGCTCGTCGTTCCAGCGATGCGGGCGGGTCAGGTAGCCGCGCGACAGCGTGATGATGGTGACCGCCAGGAAGGTTGCCGCAGCAATGCCGAGCACCGGCAACAGATAGGCCTGGGTGATGGCCGAGGCGACGGGCGCCCCTTCGGTCACCCGCCCGGCATCGACAAGGCCGAACAGGCTGATCGAGGCCATGAAGGCCGAGGCATAGGCGGTGAGCGTGGTGGGGTTCGACATGCTGGCCCTTTGCTGCTGGCTTGGTGCGGTGACTCGCGGTCGGGCGCAAGATAGCGGCGCGCGGCAGAGCTGTCATCTGACAGGGGCGTGGGCTGCGGCTTGCTGCCAAGCCCGGCCGTCGCAGGTTGCGGCTAGGCGGGAACGGAGGACGCAGTGGACACGGTTCCGGTTGTGCCGGGCGTGGCGGCAAGCGGCGCTGCAACGGCTGGCACGCGATTCGCGGCAGGGCCGATAAAGGCCCGCATATCGCGCGGACGCCTAGCCGCTCACGGTAACGCCTCAGACGTGAAGCAATCCCGAGCGGCTTAGCGCGACAGACCGCCCGCCACGCTGGGCACATCCCCCGCAGCAAACCCGTAATGCCGCAGCCAGCGCAGGTCGCTTTCGAAGAACGCCCGCAGATCGGGAATGCCGTATTTCAGCATGGCGATGCGGTCGATGCCCATGCCGAAGGCGAAGCCCTGCCATTCCTCGGGGTCGATGCCGCCCGCCGCCAGCACCTTGGGATGCACCATGCCCGAGCCCAGGATCTCCAGCCAGCTTTCGCCCTGGCCGATGGTCAGCTTGCCGCCCTCCCACGAGCAGCGGATATCGACCTCGGCCGAGGGCTCGGTGAAGGGGAAATGGCTGGCGCGGAAGCGCAGCTCGACCTCGTCCACCTCGAAGAAGGCGCGACAGAACTCCTCAAGCGTCCATTTCAGGTTCGCCATCGAGATGCCCTTGCCCAGCGCCAGCCCCTCGACCTGGTGGAACATCGGCGTATGGGTCTGGTCCATGTCCATCCGGTAGACCCGGCCCGGGCAGATCACCCGGATCGGCGCGCCCGTCGCCTGCATGGCGCGGATCTGCACCGGCGAAGTATGGGTGCGCAGCACATGCGGCGGGCGCGGGTCGTCCGCCGCGCGGGCCATGAAGAAAGTGTCGTGCTCCTGCCGGGCGGGATGCTCGGGCGGGATGTTCAACGCGTCGAAATTGAACCAGTCGCTTTCGATCTGCGGGCCCTCGGCGACGCGGAAACCCATGTCGGCGAAGATCGCGGTGACTTCCTCGGTCACCTGGCTGATCGGGTGGATCGTACCCTGCGGCCGCGGCCGGCCGGGCAGCGTCACGTCCAGCCATTCCTGCTTCAGCCGCGCGTCCAGCGCCGCATCCTCGAGCCCCTGCTTGCGGGCGCGCAGCGCGGCGTCGATCTCGTCCTTCAGGCGGTTGAGCGCCGCGCCGGTGGTCTGGCGCTGCTCGGGCGTCATCCGGCCCAGTTCCTTCATCATGCCGCTGATCTCACCCTTCTTGCCCAGGGCGGCCAGCCGCACCTGTTCCAGCGCCTCGCCGTCGGCGGCGGTCGCGATGCGGTCGAGATAGGACTGGCGAAGGGCGGTCAGGTCGGACTGGTCGGACATGGGCAGGTTTCCTTGCGGTTCGCGGGCCGATTAGCACGCGGAGACCGCAGGGAAAAGCCCGGGGGAGGCCCTTAGCGGGCGAAGGTCTCGGCCACCCGCTCGGCCGGGCGGCACAGCCGCACGCCGCCGGGGCCGCAGACGAAGGGCCGCTCGACCAGCAGCGGGTTCTCGACCATGGCGGCCAGGATGTCCTCGTCGCTGGCTTCCGGCAGGCCGCGCGCCTCGGCATCGGTGCCCTTGACGCGCAGGGCCTGGCGCGGGGTCACGTCGGCGGCGGCGAACAGGCCCAGAAGCTGGCCGCGGGTCCAGCCGTCGCGGGCGTAATCGACGATCTCGGGCTCGTGCCCGGCGTCGCGGATCATCTGCAGCACCTTGCGCGAGGTCGAGCAGGTCGGCTTGTGATAGATGGTGATCATGTCCTATTTCCAGATCGAGGCGCTGGCGCCCGGCGCCACTGTGGGATGATCGGCCAGGCGGAAGGTCGGGTTCAACCCCTCGGCACGCTGGCGCAGATAGTCCCGGGTGACATAGGCGATGGTGCCGGAAAGCGCCACGATGGCGATCAGGTTGATCGTCGCCATCAGCCCCATCGAGGCATCGGCGAAGTCGAAGACGGTCTGCACGGTCTGGATCGCCCCCCAGATCACCATGGCCATGACGCCGATGCGTAGCGCGATCACCGGCACCGGGCTGCCATGGCCCAGGAAGACGATGGCGTTCTCGGCATAGGCGTAATTGCCGATGATCGAGGTGAAGGCGAAGAAGAAGATGGCGATGGCGACGAAATAATGCCCGAAGCCGCCGAAATGCTCGCCCAGCGCCGCCTGGGTCAGGGCGACGCCGGTCAACTCGGCCGAGGGCACGGCGCCCGACAGCAGGATCATGATCGCGGTGGCGGTGCAGACCAGGATGGTGTCGATGAACACGCCCAGCGCCTGCACGAAGCCCTGGCTGGAGGGGTGATGCGGATCGGGCACGGCGACGGCGGCGATGTTCGGGGCCGAGCCCATGCCGGCCTCGTTCGAGAACAGCCCGCGCTTGACGCCGTTCAGCATGGCGGCGGCGATGCCGCCGGCGGCGCCGCCCGCCGCCTCCTGCAGGCCGAAGGCCGAGCCGATGATCTGGCCGATCACCCCGGGCACCAGGGTGATGTTGGCGATCAGCACCCAGGCCGCCGCCAGCAGATAGGCGCCGGCCATGAAGGGCACGACATATTCCGCCACCCGGGCGATCTGCGGGATGCCGCCGAAGATGATCACCCCGGTCAGCGCCGCGATGGCGATGCCGACCACGGATTTGTCGATGCCGAAGGCGCCCGCGACCGCCTCGGCGATGGAATTGGACTGCACGGCGTTGAAGATCAGCCCGAAGGCGATGATCAGCGCCACGGCGAAGATGACCGCCAGCCAGCCCTGCCCCAGGGCCTTCTTGATGTAGAAGGCCGGGCCGCCGCGATACATGCCGTTCGGCCCGTGCTCCTTGTAAAGCTGGGCCAGGGTCGATTCGGCATAGGCCGTGGCCATGCCGACCAGCGCCACCATCCACATCCAGAAGACCGCGCCCGGCCCGCCCAGCGTGATCGCCACCGCGACCCCGGCGATATTGCCGGTGCCGACGCGGCTGGCCAGGCTGACGGTCAGCGCCTGGAAGGGCGAGATGCCGTCCTTGTCGGCCGTCCGCGAGCCAAGCACGCAGCGGAACATCTCGCCGAAATGCCGGATCTGGATGAAGCCCAGCCGGATGGTGAAGAAGATCCCCACCGCCAGCAGGCCATAGATCAGGACGTAGCCCCAGAAGATCGTGTTCAGGAAGTCGATGATGCCGGTCATGGTCGTGTCCCCCGTTCGCCGGGGGATTGTGTAACGGATGCGTGAGCATCGCAACCCGCCTGCCGCGGCGCGACCTGCAGCCAAACCCCGCCATGCGGGCGCAGGGTCAGGATCATGCGCGGCTGCGGCCGGCGCGCCGTCAGGGCAAAGCGGAAGCGCGAGACCAGCGTGGCAAGGATGATCACCGCCTCTTGCAGGGCGAAGCTGGCGCCGATGCAGATGCGCGGCCCGGCGCCGAAGGGCAGGAAGGCGAAGCGGTCGCGGGTCACGCCGGGGGCGAAACGCCCGGGGTCGAACCGGTCAGGATCGTCCCAGAGCATCCGGTGGCGATGCAGCGCATAGATCGGCAGCATGATCGTGTCGCCCGGCCGCACCTCGCGCCCGCCGAGGCTGTCGTGGATGCGGGCGGTGCGCGACAGGAAGGCGGCGGGCGGGTAAAGCCGCAGCGCCTCCTCGACCACCTGGCGGATATAGGTCAGGCGCGGCAGGTCGTCGGCGGTGGCGGCCCGGCCGGCCAGCGCAGCCCGGGCCTCGCGCGCGGCGCGGTCCTGCACCTCGGGGTCGAAGGCCAGCAGGTAAAGCGCCCAGGCCAGCGTCAAGGCCGTGGTCTCGTGCCCGGCGACGATGAAGGTCAGCAGGTTGTCGCGCAGCTCGGCCGGGGTCATGCGGCGATGCGTCTCGGGGTCCTCGCCGGCGCGCAGCAGGTCCAGAAGGTCCGGCACCGGGCGCGGACCCGAGCGCGCCCGGGCGCGGATCGCCTCGTCGGCGACGCGCTTCATCCGCCGCAGATCGCCGCCGGAGACCAGCCGCCCGGGCCGCGGAATCCAGCCCGGCAGGCCCAGGATGTCCAGGACCGAGATGCGGGCCGCGCCGGCGATATAGGCGTCGATGGCCTGATGCACCGCGTCGCGGTCGAAGCCCTCGTCGCCGGAAAAGGTCACGTCCGAGATCACCTCGAAGGTCGCGGCCACGGTCTCGGCAAAGACATCGACCGGGCCCTGCGCCGCCGCCAGCCGCCGGGCGCTGGCCTCGGCGGCGGCGGTCATCACCGGCGCCAGCGCCTCGACATGGCGCTGGGCGAAGGCCGGGGCGGCGGCCAGGCGCTGCCAGCGCCAATGCGCGCCCTCGGCCACGAACATGGAATTGCCGATGGCAGGCTCCAGGATCAGCCGGGTGACCAGCGATTTCGGATAATCCTCGACCCGGTCCTTGAGCACCCGGCGCAGCGCCTCGGGGTCCATGACCATGTGCCAGCGCTTGCCGGTCTTGCCCGAGACCATGGGCTGGCGCACGGCGATCTCGGGGATCAGCTCCAGCACGTTGCGCCGCGCGGTCATGGCGCTGGCCAGCACCCCCATCGGCTGGCGATGCAGGGGCACGCGGGCGGGGTAGCGGTCGGGCGACGGGTCCAGAGACATCAGCGGCCAAACCCGCCAAGGCGACCGAGGTTCCCGGCGGCCGATGCCGAAAGCTTCTTTCTTGCCCAAATATCCCGGGGGAACGCCGCACCGGCCCCGCCAAGGGGCCGGTGCGGCGTGGGGGCAGAGCCCCCGGACCCGCGCGCCGCCGGCAACGAAAAAACCCGCGCCTCGCGGCGCGGGTCCTGTCCGTTTCAGCCTTGGCCCGGAATCAGGCGGCGGCTTTCGCCTGCGCGACCACGGCGGCAAAGGCCTCGGGCTCGTGGACGGCCAGGTCGGCCAGGACCTTGCGGTCCACCTCGATCCCGGCTTTCGCCAGCGCGGCGATGAAGCGCGAATAGGTCATCTCGGCATCGACGGCGCGCACGGCGGCGTTGATGCGCTGGATCCACAGCGCGCGGAAATTGCGCTTGCGCGTCTTGCGGTCGCGGGTCGCGTATTGGTTGGCCTTGTCGACGGCCTGGGTCGCGGTGCGGAAGTTGCGCGACCGGTTGCCGTAATAGCCTTTCGCCGCGTCAAGAACCTTCTTGTGGCGGGCGTGGGTGATCTTACCCGATTTGACTCGTGCCATGTCCGGTTCTCCTTAGCGGTTGTAGGGCATGTATTTCTTGACGATCTTCGCGTCCGCATCGGACAGGACCATGGTCCCGGTCACGTCGCGGATGAATTTCGTCGAGCGCTTGATCATGCCGTGGCGCTTGCCGGCCGGGCCGGCCTTGACCTTGCCGGTGGCCGTCATCGAGAACCGCTTCTTGGCGGCCGATTTGGTCTTCATCTTCGGCATTTTACTCTCCTTGCGGTCAGAGTGAACGCGCGACTCGGCAATGCCATCTCGGCCGGCCGCGCGGGTGGAAGCGTGCCCTATAAGCGGGCACGCACGGATTGGCAAGGGTTATTGGCCCTGGGCCGGAGCCTCGGCCCCGTCCTCTGCCGCCGGCGCATCCGCAGCCGGGGTGTCGGCGGCGGGATCCTCGACAACGGGATCGGCGGCAGGCTCCTCCGCGGCGGGGGCTTCCGGCGCGGGGGCTTCCGGCGCGGAATCAGCCGGGGGGTTCTCGGCGGCAGGCGTCTCCGCGGGGGCTTCCAACGCCGGGGTCTCGGGCGCGGCCTCGCCGGCCGGGGCTTCCTCGGCCGGGGCCTCGGGCGCGGGCGCCGTGACCGGGTCGGTGCCGGTCGTCACCTCGCCGTTCACCAGCCGCTGCCAGCTTTCCTGCAGCGACTGGATGCCGAAGGGCCGCTGATCGAGCCAGCCGCCCGCCAGCAGCAGCACGATGCCCAGCACCAGCAGGATCGCGGCACCTCGGGGGGCCTGCGTGCGCGCCACCGACAGGATGGCCAGAAGGACCGAGAGGGCGCAAAGCGCCACGCCGGCCAGCAGCAGGATGTCGATCATCGGATCACCTTTCCGTTGCGGATCTCTTTGAACCCGCGGCTTATTCCGGATCGGTGCGGTAGATCAAGCGTTCGTCGCAGGGCGCGATGCGCAGGATGTTGGTGGTGCCCGGCACGTTGAAGGGCACGCCGGCCATGACGACGATCTGGTTCGACTCGTCGGCAAAGCCGAAATCCCGCGCCGCCTTGGCCGCGTTCACCACCGCCTGCTTGAAGCGTTCCAGCGAGGGGGTCTTGACGCAATGCGTGCCCCAGGTCAGGCACAGCCGGCGCAGCGTGCCCTGTTCCGAGGACATGGCGACGATCGGCACCCGCGGCCGCTCGCGCGCCGTCAGGCTGGCGGTGGTGCCGGATTGGGTAAAGGCGCAGATGCAGGAAATGTCGGTGGTCTCGGCGATCTCGCGCGCCGCGGCGACGATGGCATCGGCCACGGTCTGGCGCCTGGCGCTGCGCGAGCTTTCGATGATGTCGCGATAGGTCGGGTCGCTTTCGACCGAGCGCGCGACATTGTCCATGGTCGCCACCGCCTCGACCGGATAGGCGCCGGCCGCGCTTTCGGCCGAGAGCATCACCGCATCGGCGCCCTCGTAGATGGCGGTGGCCACGTCCGAGACCTCGGCGCGGGTCGGCATCGGGCTTTCGATCATCGATTCCAGCATCTGGGTCGCCACGATCACCGGCTTGGCCGCCGCGCGGCAGGCGCGCACCAGCCGCTTCTGGATCGGCGGCACCGAATGCACCGGCAGTTCCACCCCCAGGTCGCCCCGCGCCACCATGATCCCGTCCGAGACCTTCAGGATCTCGGAAAACGCGCGCACGGCGGCGGGTTTCTCGATCTTGGACAGGATGGCGGCGCGGCCCTTGGCCAGTTCGCGCGCCTCGATCACGTCCTCGGGGCGCTGCACGAAGGACAGCGCCAGCCAGTCCACGCCCAGCCCGCAGGCGAATTCCAGGTCGTCGCGGTCCTTGTCCGACAGCGCCGCCAGCGGCAGCACCACGTCGGGCACGTTCACGCCCTTGCGGTTCGAGATCGCGCCCCCCGCCGTCACCACGCAATCGGCGAAATCCGAGCCGCAGGCCTCGACCCGCAGGCGGATCTTGCCGTCGTTGACCAGCAGCTCGGCGCCGGGTTCCAGCGCCGCGAAGATCTCGGGATGCGGCAGCTGCACGCGGTTGGCGGTGCCCGGCGCCGGATCGAGGTCGAAGCGGAAGACCTGCCCGTCCTGCAGATCATGCGGCCCCTCGGCGAAGGTGCCGACGCGCAGCTTCGGGCCCTGCAGGTCGGCCAGCACCGCGATGGGCCGGCCCGATTCGGCCTCGACCTTGCGGATGATGTCGTAGCGGGCGCGCTGCTCCTCATGCGTGCCGTGGCTCATGTTCAGGCGGAACACGTCCGCGCCGGCCTCGAAAAGGGCGCGGATGGTGGCGAAATCGCTGGAGGCCGGCCCAAGCGTTGCCACGATCTTGACCTTGCGATGCCGTCTCATGCGTTCCTCCCGCGGATGTTTGCGCTATCGTCGCTGCGTTTATGGCCTATTGGCCGGTCTGCGGCAACTATGCTTGGCCTTGCGATTGGCTTTGGGCCCGAACTCATTGCCGGTCGGCCCCTCCATCATCGGGCGAAGAGGCTCAGGCCACCACCCCTTTCGCGTTCGCCCGACAGCCGACCATTCACGCCTTGAAGATGGCCGATGCATCGGAGGGACCGCGGCGGCAACCTCAGACCCGGTGCCGCGCCAGGAAACCCGCCAGCACCGAGGCCAGGCGGTCGGCCCAGAGCTGCTGGCCAGCCTCGTCCGCGATCAGGTCGTTCCTGACCTCGATCAGCACGTTCGGACGGCCATGCGCCAGGGCGTGGCGGTCGATGGAATCCCCATCCAGATGGCCGGAATAAGGTTCGTTCTCGCCGGTGATCCAGCCCAGGTCGCGGCATTCGCGCACCAGGGCCGGGCCCAGCCGCTTGTCGCGATGCGAATAGAGCACCCCCACCGCCCAGGGCCGGCGCGGCCGGCCGCGCAGCTGGCGGGTAAAGCTGTGGATGGCGCAGATCGCCCGGTCCGGCCGCCCGGCCGCCAGCCGCGCATAGGCGGCGTGATAGGGACGGTAGAGCCGCTCGAGCCGCCGCTCGCGCTCGGCCGCGTCCATGCGGCGATTCGCGGGAATCACCGTGCCGTCATAGATGCGCATCAGCAGGGTCGGATCGTCCTCGCCGCGGTTCGGGTCGATCACCAGCCGAGAGAAATCCGACAGGATCGCCGGCGCGTCCAGGCGCTCGGCCAGCGCGCGCGTCAGCCCGGCGGCGCCGACGTCATAGGCGATGTGGCGCGCCATGTCCTCTGGCGCGATGCCCAGATCGCCGCCCGCGATCCAGTCCGGCACGCGGTTCGTCGCATGATCGCAGGTGATCAACCAGCGCGAGGGCCGGTCCTCTCCGATCGTTGAATAGGGCTGTGCCGTCATCCGTCCATCGCCTTTCCGCAGCAAGCTTCGGGTTCCAGACTCATGGAGTTTCACAGCCAGAACAAGACGGCTGCAGCAAGGAGGATGGCGGACAGGAAGACCTTTCCGCCTGTCGCAGCGGGTTGCGATCCGGCGCCGCACGCTATGACAGAGGATCCGGAAACGCTGCAAATCCCTGGTCGCCCGGATGTGGGCCTTCGGGGTCTTCTGGTCCATGCCCCGGATGCGCTTGTCCTCGACCCTCGCTGACGATCACAGCGTCAGCCTGACGGAAGCGACGGCACTGCCGGCCCGGAAAATCGCGCTCGGCAGCTGGACTGTAACCTAAGATGAGGGCCTTGCCGGGCAGATCGCGGCATTGCGCGCAGAACGCCTGCCGCACGAAACCGGCAGCGTGCTGCTCGGCATCACCGGCAAACCGCCGCTCCGTTCACATCGTTACGGCTCTGCCGGAGCCGCGGGACAGTTCTGGCAGCGTCACCGCCTTTGAGCGGGGCATGTGCGGCCTTGCCGCCACCGTCAAGGAAACAGCTTTAAGGAATGCCCCGGCGCAGCTTTTGAGAGCGTCGTAGATCTGCAAAAGGCCGGGAGCGACGGCGCCGGGTGCCAAGCTTTGTTGGTAGCCATGGTCCGTCACCGGTGCATGGAGACATGACTTTCATGGGGCGTAAGACGAGAGGCAGAATGACCACCTCATGAAAAAAAAAGGCAGGACTCTCTGAAACGCCACACCAAGCGAAAACTGGTCGGAGCGAGAGGATTCGAACCTCCGACCCCCTGCTCCCGAAGCAGGTGCGCTACCAGGCTGCGCTACGCTCCGACCGTGTGGGGCAGGTAGCCCCTGGGACGGCGGAATGCAAGGGGGAATCTTGCGGTTCAGCCCCAGAAAAACCGCCTCAGCCCCGCTCGCGCAGCAGGCGCTGCAGCAGGCTCCAGCGCGGCGCGGTCACCGCATCGCTGCCAAAGCGCGCCCGCGTCGCCGGGCGCAGCCGCGACGCGCCCAGCCGCTCGCGCATCAGGATGTAGAGGCCCGAGCCCATTATCAGCCCCGCCCCCAGCACCGTCGGCCCGTCCGGGCGCTCTCCGAACAGGAACCAGCCATAGGCCACCGCCCAGAGCATCTGCGAATATTGCATCGGCGCGACATTGGCCGCCTCGCCGGCCTGATAGGCCAGGATCAGCAGGAAACCCGCCGCAAGGCCCAGGGCCGCGATCACCCCGGTCAGCGCCAGGTCCCCCAGCTCCATCGGGCGATAGGCGAAGCCCAGCGAGGCGCCGGTGAGCAGGAAATTCCCGATCATCGGCCAAAGCAGCAGGATCACCGTCCGCTCGGACCGGCCCAGCTTGCGCACGGCGATGGCGGAAAGCGCCGTCGCCGTCGCCCCCATCAAGGCCGCCAGATGGCCGAGGCCCAGGGAGGTCGCGCCGGGGCGCAGCACGATCAGCACCCCGCAAAGCCCGGCGCAGACCGCCAGCCAGCGGTGCAGCCCGACCTTTTCGCCCAGAAGCGGCACCGACAGCACGGTGACGATCAGCGGCGCGGCGAAGAGGATGGAATAGACCTGCGCCAGGGGCAGCACGGAAAAGGCGTAGAAGCCGCCGACCCCGGAGGCGACGATGCAAAGCGAACGCAGCCCGACCCAGAACGGGTTGCGCGGCCGCAATGTGCCATGCGTCGGGTCGCGCAGCAGCAGCACCGCCAGCGGCGGAAAGGACAGCAGCGCCGAGAAGAACAGGATCTGCAGCGCCGGGTAGCTCTCGCCCAGCAGCTTGATGATCACGTCATGGGTGGAATAGAGCCCCATGGACAGAAGGGCGAGCAGCGCGCCCTTGATATTGCCCGCCGTCATGCGCCCCTCCGACGCTCCGCGATGGGGCCGCGCCTGCCCGGGACAGGCGCGGCCGGCCGATTACAGCGCCGAAAGCGCCGCGACGATGTGGTCGCCCATCTCGGCGGTCGAGACCGGCTTGCCGCCCTCGGCACCCATCAGGTCGCCGGTGCGCACGCCATCGGCCAGCACCTTCTCGACGGCCTTTTCCAGCAGGTCGGCCTCGGCGCCCAGATCGAAGGAATAGCGCAGGCACATGGCAAAGCTCAGGATGCAGGCGATCGGGTTGGCCTTGCCCTGCCCGGCGATGTCGGGGGCCGAACCGTGCACCGGCTCGTAAAGCGCCTTGGGCCGGCCGTTCGCCATCGGCGCGCCAAGGCTGGCCGAGGGCAGCATGCCCAGGCTGCCGGTCAGCATCGCCGCCGCATCCGACAGGATGTCGCCGAACAGGTTGTCGGTCACGATCACGTCGAACTGGCGCGGGTTGCGCACCAGCTGCATGGCGCCGTTGTCGGCATACATGTGCGACAGCTCGACATCGGGATATTCGTTGTCATGGACCCATTGCACCTCCTCGCGCCAGAGGATGCCGGATTCCATCACATTGGCCTTTTCCATCGAGCAGACGCGGCCCGCGCGCTTGCGGGCCAGTTCGAAGGCCGAGCGCGCGACGCGGCGGATCTCTCCGCTGGTGTAACGCTGAGTGTTCACGCCGACGCGGCCGCCCTCGTTGCCAGGGGTGTCGTCGTCGGAAATGCCGCGTGGCTCGCCGAAATAGACGCCAGAGGTCAGCTCGCGCACGATCAGGATGTCGAGCCCGGCCACCACCTCGCGCTTGAGCGAGCTGAAATCGGCCAGCGCGTCGAAGCATTGCGCCGGGCGCAGGTTGGCGAACAGGTCCATCTCCTTGCGCAGGCGCAGCAGGCCGCGCTCGGGCTTCACCGAGAAGTCGAGGTCGTCGTATTTCGGCCCGCCAACGGCACCCAGCAGCACCGCATCGACCGCCTGCGCCTTTGCCATGGTCTCGTCCGCCAGGGGCTTGCCGTGCTTGTCATAGGCTGCGCCGCCGACCAGATCCTCGCTGACGTCGAAGGACAGGGCACGGTTCTTCTCGAACCAGCCGATGACCTTGCGCACCTCGGCCATGACCTCGGGGCCGATGCCGTCGCCGGGCAGGATCAGCAGGGAATAGGTCGTCATCGCAGGCATCCTCTATGCTTCTGGCACTTGGCGACCCGCCTAGCCTTGCGGCCCCGCTGCGTCAAGTTCACGGCGAATTGGGTTGCGCCGGCTGGGCGGATCGGGCGGGATGGGCGGGCAAACCGAACGCCCAGAACAAGCAAGGGAGCAATCCATGAAGGCACTCGCGGCTCTGGCCGGCACGCTGGTCCTGGTGTCAGGCGCGGCGCTGGCGGACGGCGGCATCACCGTCAGGCTTCCCGATGTCTCGGGCCTGTCCGAGGCCGAGGCGAAGTCGCTGATCGCGGACCTGGCGAATGTGAACGTCATCACCTCGAACTGCCCGGATTACCCGATCACGGACGGGGAATGGACGCTGATCACCGGCACGGGCGACCTGCTGGCGGCGAAACTGGGTCTGGACGCCTCGGCCTATGACCGGACCTATTACGGGCCGGCCTTCAAGCTTCTGGACGATCCGGGCGCCTGCGACCGCATCGGGCCGACGGCGAAGCCGCTGATCCAGCGGCTGGTCGGCATGGGCGGCGGCACGACGCCGCTGACGCAATCGCAATAAAGCCTCGCGCCGCCGCGCAATCGCGCGTCGCACCTTGCCCGCGCCCACGCCGCGGCCTAGCCTGCGGCCATGACCGCCGATCCGACCTTCAGAGGATTCGCGCTGGATGCCGAGACGGCGCTGGCGCTTCTGCAATGGCAGGCCGAGCTGGGCGCGGACGAGCCCTGCCTCGACGCGCCGCTCGACCGCTATGTCATGCCCGAGCGCGCCGAGCCGCCCCCCGCCCCGCCGCCGGCCGCCGCCCCGGCACCGCGCGACGAGGCCAGGGACGCGGCCGAGGACCTGGTCGCCCGCGCCGAGGCCATGGCGGCCGCCGCGAGGTCCCTGGACGCGCTTGCCGCCGCGCAGGAAGCCTTCGACGGGATCGAGCTGAAGAAGGGCGCGCGGAATTTCTGCTTCTGCGACGGCAATCCGGCAGCGCGCGTCATGATCATCGGCGAGGCCCCGGGCGAGGAGGAGGACCGCCAGGGCCGCCCCTTCGTCGGCCGCGCGGGCCAGCTTCTGGATATGATGTTCGACGCCATCGGCCTGTCGCGCAAGGCGGTGGATGCGGAACGCGCGCTCTATATCACCAATGTGCTGACCTGGCGCCCGCCGGGCAACCGCCGCCCCGAGCCGGCCGAGATCGCCATGATGCTGCCCTTCCTGCGCCGTCATGTGGAACTGGTCCAGCCCCAGCTGCTGGTGCTGATGGGCAACACGCCCTGCATCGCGGCGCTGAACCAGCAGGGCATCCTGAAGCTGCGCGGCAAATGGACCGCGGCCTTCGGCCTGCCGGCGCTGCCGATGGCGCATCCGGCCTATCTGCTGCGCACGCCGCTGGCCAAGCGCGATGCCTGGGCCGACCTGCTGTCGCTGGCAGCCCGGCTCGACGGCTAGTCGGCCACCTCGCGGCAGCCCTCGAACTCGACCGCGTCGTCGGGGCCGATCAGGGTCACCCGCAGCGCCTCCGGGTCCAGCGGAAACGGCTTGCCCGAGGCGGCGACGAAATCCGCCTGCGCCATCAGCCGCCCGCCCGCCTCGCGGGTTTCCGGCGCCGAGACCCAGATCTCGTCATCGGCCAGCTCCATCGCCACCTCGTCGCCGCGGGCGCTTTCCGCCGCGGGCAGGGTGGCGGTGACCTGCATGCCGTCCTTGATCCGGGCGATGCGGCATTCCGGCTGCCGGTCCGAGGCTTCGGGCTGGCGGGCGATGGCCGCCTCGATCCGCGGATCGGGCGTTGGGCCGGGCGGTCCGGCCTGCAAGGCCACCTGCACCGGCACGCAGATGTCCAGGCAGATGCCGAAATCGACCACGGCCCTCGGCTCGACCGGCACGCCGGGGCGGGCGGGGGCGATCTCGATCGGCAGGACCAGTTCCTCGTGATAGCCCAGCGTGCGCTCGCCGCCCGATTCGATCACCTCGGGGCGCGGCCAGAGCAGCCGCACCTCGCCCAGGTTCCGCGAGGCGCCCCAGTCGAAGCGCGGCGGCACGCCGGCATCGCCGGGGCTGCGCCAATAGGTCTTCCAGCCCGGCTCCAGCCGCAGGTGCAGCGCGGTCATGCGCTCGCCCTCGGCGGTGATCCAGCCGGGCAGAAGCTCGGCCGAGACCAGCCCGGGCGGCAGGTCCTGCGCCAAAGCCGGCGCGGCGGTCAGGAATAGCAGGGCAAGGGTCTTCATGGCGCCGTTCTAGTCGCCCCCCGCCCCCGGCGTGAAGTCACAATAGCGACAATCCCTTGCGAAAACAGCCGGCAGGACCGATCTTTAGGGAAAAGGACGGAGCAGATCATGGACCAGTCGAGCAACCTGACCGGCAAGATGCTGATCGCCATGCCGGGCATGCGCGACCCGCGCTTCGAACAGTCGGTGATCCTGGTCTGCGCCCATTCCGAGGACGGCGCCATGGGGCTGGTGGTCAACCGGCCGCTGCCCGAGATCGGCTTTTCCGACCTGCTGGCGCAGCTTGGCATCCATGCGGACGCGAATGCGCTGGACATTCCCGTGCGCTTCGGCGGCCCGGTCGAGCCGGGGCGCGGCTTCGTGCTGCATCGCGTGCCCCGCGACATCCAGCTTGACGAAAACCGGATGCGCATCGCCGACGACCTCGCCATGTCCACCACCCGCGACATCCTCGAGGATTACGCGCATGGCCACGGGCCGCAGCCGGCGATGCTGGCGCTCGGCTATGCCGGCTGGGGGCCGGGTCAGCTTGATTCGGAAATCCGCGACAACGGCTGGCTGACCTCGGACCGCGGCGACGAGATCATCTTCGGCCCCGACAATTCCGGAAAATGGCGCGCGGCGCTGAAATCGCTGGGCATCGACCCCTTGATGCTGTCGCCCAGCGCCGGCCATGCCTGACGCCTAGCGCGGCGCGGCGGCGCGGCGCAGCCGGTCATTGATCGCGGCGCCCAGCCCCCGTTCCGGCACCGGCGCCACGGCGATGGGCCGCCCCAGCTCGTCGGCGCGGCGCAGCAGGTCGAACAGCCGCGCCGCAGCCTCGGTCAGATCGCCCGTTTCGCTCAGCGTCATCTCGCCCGCCACCGGGCCGAAGCCGATCAGCACCTCGCCCGGCCGCGCGGCCCCGGCATCCAGCCGCAGGCTGGCGCGCGGCGCATAATGGCTGGTCAGCTGCCCCGGCGCGGTGGGCGCGTCGGGATCGGCCTCGGGCCGGGCCAGCGACCGGCCCAGAACCGCCTCGATCTCTTCCGCCGCGACGCCGCCGGGGCGCAGCAGCGCGGGCTGGCCCCCGACCCAGCCGACGATGGTGGATTCCACCCCGACCGGACAGGCGCCGGCATCCAGCACCGCCGCGATGCGCCCCCCCAGCCCGGTCTCGGGATCCGCGACATGGGCGGCCGAGGTCGGGCTGATCCGCCCCGAGGGATTGGCCGAGGGCGCCGCCAGCGGCCCGCCGAAGGCGCGCAGCACCTCCTGCGCCGCCGGATGCGCCGGCACGCGGATCGCCACCGTGTCCAGCCCCGCCGTCACCAGCGAGGCGATGCCGGCCCCCGGCCGCAGCGGCAGCACCAGCGTCAGCGCGCCGGGCCAGAAGGCCCGCGCCAGCGCCAGCGCCGCATTGTCGAAGACCGCGATGCGCTCGGCCGCGGCAAGGTCCGGCAGATGCACGATCAGCGGGTTGAAGCTGGGCCGGCCCTTGGCCTCGTAGATGCGCGCGACGGCGCGGGCGTCGCGCGCGTCGCCGGCCAGGCCGTAGACCGTCTCGGTCGGGATGGCGACCAGCTCGCCCTGCGCCAGCAGGTCGGCGGCGGCGCGCACGCCCCGGGGATCGTGGCCTAGGATCAGGGTCTGCATTCGTTACGTCGGGTTGTGGTTGATGGACGCGGGGCGGCAAATATGATCGAAACCAAGGCATCAGTTACGCGCCGCAGCCGGATTTGCCAAGGCGCCAGAGGGAGAGAGTGCGGATGGCCTATCAAGCCCCCGTCGATCAGATCGCGTTCATCCTGAACCGGGTCGTGTCGTTTCCGGACCTGTCCGGCACCGACCGCTTCGCCGAGGCGACGGCCGAGACCATGTCCGCCATCCTGACCGAGGCCGGCAAGCTGGCGACCGAAGTCGTCGCGCCGGTGAACCGCGCCGGCGACCTGACCCCCGCGCGGCTGGAGAACGGCAAGCTGCGCTCATCCCCCGGCTATGCCGAGGCCTTCCGCGCCTTGGCCGAGGGCGGCTGGATCGGGCTTGCCGCCGACCCCGAACATGGCGGCATGGGCCTGCCCCAGGCGCTGAACATGGCGGTGAACGAGATGATCGCCTCGGGCTGCCTGGCGCTGCAGCTGAATCCGCTACTGACCCAGGGCCAGATCGAGGCGCTGGAGCATCACGGCAGCGACGAGCTCAAGGCGCTGTATCTGCCCAAGCTGATCTCGGGCGAATGGTCGGGCACCATGAACCTGACCGAACCGCAGGCGGGCTCGGACGTGGGCGCGCTGACCACCAGGGCCGAGCGGGCCGGGGACGGCAGCTATCGCATCACCGGGCAGAAGATCTTCATCACCTGGGGCGACAGCGACGTGACGGAAAACGTCTGCCATCTGGTGCTGGCGCGCCTGCCCGACGGGGCCGCGGGCACCCGCGGCATCAGCCTGTTCATGGTGCCCAAGTTCATCCCCGACGAGGCGGGCAAGCCCGGCCTCGCCAACGACCTTCGCGTCGTCAGCCTGGAGCACAAGCTGGGCATCCACGGCAGCCCGACCTGCGTCATGAGCTTCGAGGGCGCGAAGGGCTGGATCGTCGGCGAAGAGCACAAGGGCATGGCCGCCATGTTCACCATGATGAACTGCGCCCGGCTGGGCGTCGGCGTGCAGGGCGTGGCCCAGGCCGAGGCGGCGCTGCAGCAGGCCGTGGCCTATGCCGCCGAGCGGGTGCAGATGGGCCCGATCATCCGCCATCCCGACGTGCGCCGGATGCTGGCGGAATCGCGGGCCGAGGTCTTTGCGGCGCGCGCCATCTGCCTGGGCTGCGCGGTGGCGCTGGACATGGCGCGGGCCACCGGTTCGGACGAATGGGCCGCGCGCGCAGCCTTCCTGACCCCGATCGCCAAGGCGCATGGCACCGATATCGGCATCCGCGTCGCCGATACCGCCGTGCAGGTGCATGGCGGCATGGGCTATATCGAGGAAACCGGCGCCGCCCAGTATCTGCGCGACGTGCGCATCACCGCGATCTACGAGGGGACGAACGGCATCCAGGCCATGGACCTGGTCGGGCGCAAGCTCTCGGACGGCGGCGCGGCGGCCATGGCGCTGCTGGACGAGATCCTCGACGGCGCCAAGGCCGCGCAATCGGCCGAGCCCGAGCTGGCCAACCAGCTCTGGCAAGCCGCCGAGACCCTGCGCGAGGCCACGCATGAGTTGCTGGAGCTGGGCATGGAGGACCGTTTCGCCGGCGCGGTGCCCTATCTTTCGGCCTTTGCCCGGGTGCTGGGGGCGCATTACCACCTGCGCGCCGCGACCGGCGGCGGCAGCAAGGCGCTGGCGCGGATCTACATCACCCGCATCCTGCCGCATTTCGCCGCCGATCTGGCGGCCGCGCGGGCCGGGCTGGCCGATCTGGCGGCGCTTGACGATGCCGCGCTGCTGGGTCAAATGGCTGGGTGATACGCAGCGAGACCCATAACCCGCCGGCCGAGGGCGAGGCGCATGAGATCGCCCCCGGCGTGTTCTGGTTCCAGCTTCCGCTGCCGTTCAAGCCCGATACGGTCAATGTCTACGCCCTTCGCGACGCGGATGGCTGGACCCTGGTGGACAGCGGGCTGGACACCCGCCGCACCCGCGGCATCTGGCAGGGCATCCTGCAGGGTCCGCTGGCCGGGGCGCCGGTCAGCCGGCTGATCGCCACCCATCACCATATCGACCACATGGGCCTTGCCGGCTGGTTTCAGGCACAGGGGGCCGAACTCTGGACCTCGCGCTCGGCCTGGCTCACGGCGCGGATGGGCATCCTCGACGTGCAGGAACGCCCGACCCCGCAGGCGATCGCCTTCTGGCGCGAGGCCGGCATGCCGCCCGAGCTGATCGAGGAACGCAGCCACGAGCGTCCCTTCAACAGCGCCGATGTCTGCGCCCCGCTGCCGCCCGGCTATCGCCGGCTGTGGGAAGGGCAGCAGGTCACATTCGGCGAGCGGCGCTGGATCGTGCGCATGGGCCATGGCCATGCGCCGGAACATGTGACGCTGTGGTCTCTGGACGACGATCTGGTGATCGGCGGCGACCAGATGCTGGCGACGATCTCGCCCAATCTCGGCGTCTATCCGACCGAGCCCGAGGCCGATACCGTCGGCGACTGGCTGGAAAGCTGCGCGCGGCTGGCGGAATTCGCCCGGCCCGAGCAGCTGGTGCTGCCCGGTCACAAGCTGCCCTATCGCGGCCTGCCGACCCGGCTGCGGCAACTGGCCGAGAACCAGCGCGCGGCGCTGGACCGCCTGCTGGACGGGCTGCGCCAGCAACCGCACAGCGTGGTGGACTGCTTCCCGCTGCTCTATCGCCGGCAGATCGCCAAGCCCGAATTCGGCCTGGCGCTGGCCGAGGCGGTCGGGCATATCAACCACCTGCGCGCGACCGGCCGGGTGTGGCCCATGGGCAAGACCGGGTCCGGCGCGGTGCTTTGGGGGGCGTGACACGGCCGCCGCCTTGCGCTATCCCTGCGCCCGACGCATCGCATCGTTACGGACAGGATCATGGCCTCGCATCACGAAATCACCGAACACAAGCATGGCGAAATGGACATCCGCGCCCAGCAGGCGACCTTTGCCGGCTTCATCAAGGCTGCGACCTGGGTCAGCATCCTTGCCATCGCCGTGCTGGTGTTCCTGGCGCTGACCAACGCCTGATCCTGACCGGGGAAAGACCAGAAATGCAAAGGCGTGCCTTCCTTGCGCTGGCGCTGCCGGCCGCGCTTGCGGCTTGCGGGGCAGACAACAAATGGGCCAGCGACGAGGCCATCCGGCGCGCGCGCTATGTCTCGGACGAGCCGCCCTCGATCACGCTGTTCAGCGTCATCGGCATCCCGCGCGGCGAGGGCGGGCATTCCGCGCTGATGATCAACGGCAGCCAGCGGGTGATCTACGACCCCGCCGGCAGCTGGGAACATCCGGCGATCCCGGAACGGCACGACGTGCTTTACGGCATCACGCCGAACTTCAAGAACTTCTACATCGATTATCACGCGCGCTCGACCTATTGGGTGGCCGAGGACACGGTCCGCGTGCCGCTGGCCGTCGCCGATGCCGCGATCCGCTCGGTCGAGCGGCAGGGCGCCTCGAACAAGAGCTTCTGCGCCGTCAACACCGGCAAGGCGCTGAGCCGCGTGCCGGGCTTCGAGGCCGCGCCGACCGGCTTCTCGGTGCTCAAGCTGCGCGACTGGTTCCTGACTCTGCCGGGCGTGACCTCCAAGAAGCACATGGACGGCGATCCCGCCAACAACCATGACGTGCTCCTGCGCCAGAAAAGCGGCACCATCGCCGGCTATGGCGCCGACGGCCGCCTTCACGTGATGAGATAAAGCGCCGTGTAAAGCGTGGCCATCCCGGACAGGATGGCCGCCAGCACGTTGCGCGTCGCGACCCCCACCGCCACGGCGACGACCGCCGCGATCATCCGCGCCGGATCGGGCGCGCCATGCGTCGCCGCCGGCCAGACCACCAGCGGCGCCACGATGGCCGGCAGCACCCCGACAGCGGTATAGCGCAGCAACCGCTGCGCCCAGAGCGGCATCGGCCGGCCGCCGAGCACGCCCAGGAAGGACCAGCGCAAGCCATAGGTCCCCAGCGCCAGGACAAGGATGATCAGCCAGATGGTGGCATTGCTGTAGCCGGTCACGGGCGGGCTCCGTTTCTGCGTTCCATCAGCGCCTCGACCCCTGCGCCGGTCAGCATGGCCAGCGGCGCGGCCACGAACAGCCCCAGCCCCGAGGGCAGGAAGGCGAAGACCAGCGAGCCCAGCACCGCGACCAGCGCCGCCGCGACATGGGCCGGGCTGCGCAGCATCGGCGCGATCAGCGCCAGGAAGGTGATCGGCATGGCGAAATCCAGCGCCCAGTCCTCGGGGATGGCCTTGCCCAGCCAGACGCCCAGCAGCGTGGCCAGCAGCCAGAACGGACAGGTCGCCAGCACCGCGCCCAGGAAATAGCCGATGCGCTGCTCAAGGCTCAGCCGGGGATGCTTTTCATAATGCTGGATCGCCAGCGCATAGCTCTGGTCAATCAGCACATAGGCGATCCAGGCCCGGTCGCGCGGCCTTGCCCCGCCCAGCCAGGGCACCAGCGAGGCCGAATACATCGCCATGCGCAAATTGACCGCGATGGCCGAGACGATGACCACCAGCGCCGGCGCGTGATCGGTCATCAGCTGCACCGCGGTGAATTGCGAGGCCCCGGCCAGCACCAGCACGGTGAAGCCCAGGATCTGCGGCAGGTCCAGCCCCGCATCGCTGGCGACCACGCCGAACAGCATGCCGAAGGGCAGAAGCACAAGGATGAAGGGCAGCGCCTGCAGGAAGCCATGGCGCAGGCATTGCGCCGGGCTGCGCTGCAGGGCGCGGCTCTGCTCGGGGGTCAGGCGGGAAGGGGCCGCAAGATCGGCTTGCGCGGACATGGTGAAAACGGCTCATGTTCGGGATATGGCTGGCGGCACATTGGCTAAAACCGCGGCCCGATACAAGAACCTCCATACAAGAACCTGAAGGGACCGCCATGCCCGGACCGCAGATCCCGCCCCGCATCCTGCGCGGCATCCCGCCCGAGCTGCAGGGCGCGGCGGCGGCGCTTTACTGGCGCCATTTCGGCGCGCAGGTCCTGCCGCTGCCGGTGGCGGCGCGGCAGGGGGTGGCGCTGATCCGCGCCGCCATGCGGGCCGAGCGGGCGCTGGTGGCGCTGGCGCCCTCGGGGCGGCTGGTCGGGATCGTCGGGCTGCGCGGGGCGGGCGGCGGCTTTCTCGACCCCAGCGCCGAGGGCTTCGTCGCGGTCTGGGGCCCGGCGCGCGGGCGGCTGCGGCATCTGGCGGCGGGGCTCTACCGTCCCGGTGCGGCGACCGCGGATCTGGTGCTGGACGGCATCGCCGTGCTGCCGCAATGGCGGCGGCAGGGCATCGCCCGCGCCCTGATCCGGTGCGCCGCCGCCCATGCAAGCGCACTGGGCCATCCGGCCCTGCGCGCCGAGGTGCAGGCGGGCAACCGTGAGGGGCTGGCGGCATGGCAGGCGATGGGCTTCCGCCCGCTGGCGCGGCAAAGGCTGGGCTGGCCCTGGTCGGCGCCGGCCCATGTGCTGCGGCTGCCGCTTTAGCCACGCCGCCCGCCTGGGGCGCAAGGCGACCCGCGCGCACCCTCGGCTTCAGGACCCCTCCGCCGCCTCGGCCTCTGCTCCGGCCTGGCCCAGCATGCCGGTCACCTGCGCCAGCAAGGTGAAGGCCCGGCCCGAGCGCGTCTCGGCCAGCACGGCCAGCAATTGCGGATCGCCGTCCTGCGCCTTGCGGCTCAGCAGCCGGTCGAAATGGCGCAGGAAATGATGGGCCACGTCGCGGAAGACCTCGTCTGCGCGCAGCATCGTCCCGGCGGTGGCCAGCGCGGCCTCGTCGCGGATCACCGCCAGCGCCGCCACGGCCTCGCCGCGCGCGCCCTCGGCGAAGCGGCGCCACAGTGCGGGATCGGCCTCGGCCAGCGCCAGCTCGTCCATATAGACCCCCTGCCCGGCCAGCAGCGTGACCACGTCCTGCGCCGCCCGGATCAGCCGGGCCATGCCCGGATCGGCCAGCGCTAGGCGCAGGCAGCGAATCGCCTCGCGATCCTCGGGACCGTCGGGGAAGTTCAGCGCATAGAACAGCTCGGTCGGGGTCAGCTCGGCCGCCGCCGGCGAATCAAGCTCCAGCGTGGCCTGGCGCGTGTCCGCCGCCGGCCGCGGCGGCGCGGGAATGGCATTGCGCCGCGCCGCCGCGGCGGGTGCGGGCGCGGCTGCGACGGGGCGCGGCTCGGCCATGGGCTCGGCCGCAGCGTCCTCGTCCTGCATCCGGGCCAGCATGGCGCGCAGTTCCTCGGCCTCCTGCCGCAGCGCCAGCAGGCTGCGCGCCGCCCAGACCGCCAGCCAGATCAGCGCCAGCGGCAGGAACAGGCCGACCAGCCAGAGCAGCCAGCCCGCCGCCCCGGTCCCTTCCGACTCGGGACCGAAAAGCGCGAACAGCCCGGCCAGCGCCAGCCAGGCCAGGCTGGACGCCGCGCCGACGGCCAGCACGCGGCCGCGCGCCTGTTCGATGGCCAGCCTGCGCAGCGGATCAAGCGAGTTCATGCGCCCGGCCCCATCCTTCAGACATAGCGGATCGAGATGATCTCATAGGATTTCCCGCCGCCCGGGGTGACGACCTCGACGCTGTCGCCCTCGTCCTTGCCGATCAGGGCGCGGGCCAGGGGCGAGCGGATGTTCAGCAGCCCGCGCTCCAGATCCGCCTCGGCCTCCCCGACGATCTGATAGGTGCGCTCTTCTTCGCTGTCCTCGTCGAGCAGGGTGACGGTGGCGCCGAACTTGATCGAGCCGTTCAGCCGGCTCGGGTCGATGACCTCGGCGCGGGACAGAATCATCTCCAGCTCCTTGATGCGGCCTTCGACGAAGCTCTGCTTCTCGCGCGCGGCGTGGTATTCGGCGTTTTCCGACAGGTCGCCGTGCTCGCGCGCCTCGGCGATGGCGCGGATCACCGCCGGACGCTGGACCGAGCGCAGCTCGCGCAATTCCTCGTCCAGCTGGTCATAGCCCGCGCGGGTCATCGGTATCTTTTCCATTCCAGTCCTTCCGGTCGCAACGGTGCGACGCCAGTCAACGCGAAACAAGGTGTTGGAACGCCCCCGACCTTGGGCCGGGGGCGTCCGCTGAAATCCGAAAGGCATCGTGGCCGGTTCCGGGCCCTGTTTCAAGCCCCGGCAAAGGCCATCCGCGAGACCTCGCGCAGAAAGGTCGCAGAATTGCAATTGTTCGTCGCGTTCCGATTGCCCGCAAGAATGTTACGCGTTAGGTGTTCGGCGCAGAGTCAAGAGCCAGGGGATTGGAGGCCGAGCCATGTCTGAGATCGTCCGCGAGTCGATGGATTACGACGTCGTGATCGTTGGCGGCGGGCCTGCGGGCCTGTCGGCGGCGATCCGGCTCAAGCAGCTCAACCCCGAACTTTCCGTGGTGCTGCTGGAGAAGGGCTCGGAGATCGGCGCGCATATCCTCTCGGGCGCGGTGCTGGACACCGCCGGCCTCGACAAGCTGATCCCGGACTGGAAGGAGAAGGGCGCCCCGGTCACCACCGAGGTGAAGGAGGACAACTTCTACATCCTCGGCCCGCATGGCCAGGTCCGGGTGCCGAACTGGCCGATGCCTCCCCTCATGAACAATCACGGCAAATACATCGTCTCGATGGGCAATGTCTGCCGCTGGCTCGCCGAGCAGGCCGAGGCGCTGGAGGTCGAGATCTTCCCCGGCATGGCCTGCTCGCAGCTGGTCTACGAGGGCGACCGCGTCGTCGGCGTCGTCGCCGGCGAGATGGGGCTCAACGCCGACGGCACCCCCGGCCCGGCCTATGAGCCCGGCATGGAACTGCGCGGCAAATACGTGCTGATCGCCGAGGGCGTGCGCGGGTCGCTGGCGAAGGAGCTGATCGGCAAATACGACCTCTCGGCCGGCCATGAGCCGCAGAAATTCGGCCTCGGCATGAAGGAGATCTGGGAGATCGACCCGGCCAAGGCCAGGCCCGGCACGGTGACGCATACGATGGGCTGGCCCTTGGGCAAGAACGCCGGCGGCGGCAGCTTCATCTATCACCTTGAGGGCAACCAGGTGCTGGTCGGCTTCGTCGTGCACCTGAACTATGCCAACCCCTATCTCTATCCCTATATGGAGTTCCAGCGCTTCAAGCACCATCCGCTGGTCGCGGAGCTGCTGGAGGGCGGCAAGCGCGTCGCCTATGGCGCAAGGGCGATCTCCGAGGGCGGCTGGCAGTCGATCCCGAAGCTGACCGTGCCGGGGGCGGCGCTGCTGGGCTGCTCGGCCGGGCTGGTGAACGTGCCGCGCATCAAGGGCAACCACAACGCCATGCTGTCCGGCATCGCCGCGGCCGAGGCGGCGGCGGCGGCCATCGCGGCGGGGCGCGCGGGTGACGAGCTGGCCGAATACGAGGCCGACCTGCGCTCGGGCCCCATCGCCCGCGACCTGAAGCCGGTCCGGAACGTCAAGCCACTCTGGTCGAAGCTGGGGCTCTGGGCCAGCCTGGCGCTCGGCGGCTTCGACATGTGGGTGGCGAACCTCACCGGCTGGAACCCGCTCGGCACCTGGAAGCACGGCAAGACGGATGCGCAGGCCACCGGCAAGGCCGCGGATTTCCAGCCGATCGACTATCCGAAGCCCGACGGCAAGCTGTCCTTCGACCGGCTGACCAACGTGGCGTTTTCCTTCACCAACCACGAGGAAAGCCAGCCCTGCCACCTGAAGCTGAAGGATCCCGCGATCCCGATCCAGGTGAACCTGCCGGTCTATGCCGAGCCGGCGACACGCTATTGCCCGGCCGGGGTCTATGAGGTGCTGGAGGGCGACGATGGCCCGCGCTTCCAGATCAACTTCCAGAACTGCGTCCATTGCAAGACCTGCGACATCAAGGACCCCAGCCAGAACATCAACTGGACAACCCCACAGGGCGGCGACGGGCCGAACTACCCGAATATGTGATCGCAGAGGCGCGCGCCGCGCCGGTCGCGGCGTTGCCCATCCGCGCTGCGGCGGCTAGGGTCGCTGGCGCAATCGCCGAGACATGGGCCCAAGCCGTGACCACAAGACTGATCCCCATGGCGCTGATCGCGCTGATCGCCCTGCCGCTGCCGCAGGGCGCCCTCGCCGCGCCCATGCTGGCCCAGGCCGAACAGCCCGCGCCCCCGAACGGCGAGCGGCCGGCGCACCGCCCGGCCGCGCCGGCGCCCGAGCTGCGCGGTCTTTCCGGCCCCTATCTGGCCGCGCGCATGGCGGCGATCCAGAACGACTATGCCCGCGCCGCGCATTACTATCTGCAGGCGCTGGCCCAGGATGACAGCGACGGCTATCTGCAGGACAGCGCCATGGTCGCGCTGATCTCGGCCGGAGAGATGGAGCGTGCCACCGCCCTGGCCGGCACCATGTCCGACCAGGGCCGCGCCACCGAGCTGGCCCGGCTGGTGCAGCGCGCCGAGATGGCTCGCGCCGGTCGCTGGGACGCGCTGCTGGCCGCCATCGACGCCGCCCCCCCGCCCGAGGACGAGGCCGGCGCGCCCGGCGGCGGCATGCTGGTCGACGGCATGATGCGGGCCTGGGCACTGCTGGGCGCCGGCCGGGCGGGCGAGTCGCTTTCCGCCTTTAAGAAACTGGCCGAGCTGCGCGGCGCCGAGCCGATGGTGAACTATCACCTGGCGCTGGCCAAGGCACGGGTCGGCGATTTCGAGGGCGCCGAGCTGCTGCTGGCCGATCCGGCCACAGGGGCGCATATCCTGGGCGTCGTGGCCCGCGCGCAGGTGCTGTCGCAGCTTGAGCGCAACAGGGATGCCATCGCCATGCTCGAAGCCACGCCGGGCTTCACGGAAGAGCCGCATCTGGTCGCCCTGCGCGACCGCATGGCCCGGGGCGAGACGCTGCCCTTCGATTCGATCCGCACGCCCTCGGACGGCATCGCGCAGGTCTTCCTGACCTTCGGCTCGGTTCTGGCGACCAGCGACGAACCCGACCCGCTGGCGCTGATCCATGCCCGGCTGGCCGAATATCTCGCCCCCGACCTGGGCGAGGCGCGGCTGCTGGCGGCGCAGCTCCTGCAGGGTTTCGGCCAGTTCGACCTTGCCGAGCGCGAATTCGAGAAGCTGCGCGAACTGGGCGACATGCGCCCCGTCGCCGAGCTGACCCGCATCGACGCGCTGGCCCGGGCCGAGCGGCTGGCCGATGCCGAAAAGGCCGCGCTGGCGCTGACCGCCGCCCATCCCGAGCTGGCGCAGGGCTGGATCGCGCTTGGCGACCTCTTGCGCCAGCAGGACAAGTTCGGCCAGGCGGTCCCGGCCTATGACAAGGCGCTGAGCCTCATCGGCGAGGACAATCCCGAGGCGCGCTGGTTCCCGCTCTATGCCCGCGGCATCGCGCTGGAACGCGCGGGCCAGTTCCCCAAGGCCGAGGCCGACTTCCGCGCCGCGCTGAAGATCCGCCCCGATTCCGCGCAGGTGCTGAACTATCTGGGCTACAGCCTGGTGGACCGCAACGAAAAGCTGGACGAGGCCCTGAAGCTGATCCAGCGCGCGGTCGAACTGCGGCCGGATGACGGCTATATCCTCGATTCGCTGGCCTGGGCCTATTTCCGCCTCGGCCGCTATCAGGAAGCCGTGGCGCCGATGGAGCGGGCCGTCGCAGCCATGGCCAGCGATTCGCTGGTCAACGACCATATGGGCGACATCTACTGGATGGTCGGCCGCAAGCGCGAGGCCGAGATCCAATGGCACCGCGCCCTGTCGCTGAAGCCGGAAACCGAGGCCGAGGCCAGCCGCATCCGCGCCAAGCTCGAGCGCGGGCTGGATGCGGTGCTGGAGGAGGAAAAGGCCAATGGCGGCAAGCTGCCCGAACCGCGCGCCCCCGAAACCCGCTCGCCGGACCCTGCCCGGGCCGACTGAGCCATGCCCCTGCCCCGGCGCGAGGCGGCCCCCGCCAAGCTGAACCTGACCCTGCATGTCACCGGCCGCCGCCCGGACGGCTATCACCTGCTCGATTCGCTGGTGGTGTTCCTGGAGCTGGGCGACGTGGTGACGGTCGCGCCGGGCCCCCTGTCGCTCAGCCTGACCGGCCCCTTCGCCCAGGGCCTCGCGGCCGAGCCCGACAACCTTTGCCTGCGCGCCGCGCGTCTGGCCGGGCGCGAGGCGCGGATCACCCTGGAAAAGAACCTGCCGGTGGCTTCGGGCCTCGGCGGCGGTTCGGCCGATGCGGCGGCGGTGCTGCGCGCGCTGGAGGCCGGGCCCGCGCGGCTGGAAACGCTGGGCGCCGACCTGCCCGCCTGCCTTGCCAGCCGGCCGGTGCGGATGCGGGGCCTGGGCGAGGTCCTGACGCCGCTGCCGCCCCTGCCGGCGCTTCATGTGCTGCTGGTCAATCCGGGGCGCGGCCTGCCGACCCCCGCCGTGTTCAGGGCACTGGCACGGCGCCACAATACGCCCATGCCCGAACCGCTGCCGGATTTTCCCGACGCCGGCGCGCTGATCGCCTTCCTGCAGGATTGCCGCAACGATCTCGAGGCGCCGGCCATCGCCCTGATGCCGGCAATCTCGGACTGCCTCGCCGCGATCCGGGCCGAAGGCGCGGCGCTTGCCCGCATGTCCGGCTCGGGCGCGACCTGCTTCGGGCTTTTCGCCAGCGCGGCCGCGGCCGAGGCTGCCCGCGCCCGCATCGCCGCGGCAAATCCCGGCTGGTGGGTGGCCGCATCTGGACTTGCGCCGGCAAAGCTCTAACCTGCCGTAAAAATCCGAGAGGGGAAACCATGCTGCGCCTCGGCGTCAATATCGACCACGTCGCCACCATCCGCAACGCCCGCGGCACGCCCTGGCCCGACCCGGTGCGCGCAGCGGAACTGGCCGAAGAGGCCGGCGCCGACGGCATCACCGCGCATCTGCGCGAGGATCGGCGCCATATCTCGGACGCGGATATCGACCGGCTGATGGCTGCGCTGCAACTGCCGCTGAACCTGGAAATGGCCGCGACGGCGGAAATGCAGGCCATCGCCCTGCGCCACCGCCCGCATGCCGTCTGCATCGTCCCCGAAAAGCGCGAGGAGCGCACCACCGAGGGCGGGCTCGACGTCGCCGGCAACGAAAGCTACCTGGCCGATTTCATCGCCCCCCTGCGCGAGGCGGGCTGCCGGGTGTCGCTGTTCATCGGCCACGAGCAGGAGCAGATCGAGGCCGCCGCCCGCATCGGCGCCGCGGTGGTGGAGCTGCATACCGGCGCCTATTGCGATTTCGACACCGAGGGGCGGCTGGCCGAACGCGACCTGGAACTGGAAGCCCTGCGCAAGGGCGCGGCACAGGCGTATCTTCTGGGGCTCGAGGTCCATGCCGGGCATGGCCTGACCTTCGACACGGTCGGCCCCGTCGCCGCCATCCCCGAGTTGCGCGAGCTGAACATCGGCCATTTCCTGATTGCCGAATCGGTCTTTCTCGGCCTCGGCCCGGCGATCCGCGAGATGCGCCGCCGCATGGACGCGGCCCGCCCCTGATTTCTTCGTTGCCCAAATACCCATGTCACCACAGGACCAACCAGGCGCATGATTCTCGGCATAGGCTCGGACCTCTGCAACATCGACCGCATCGCCGGGGTGCTGGACCGCCACGGCGACCGCTTCCGGCAGCGGGTCTTCACCGAGACCGAGCTGGCGCTGGCCCGCCGCCGCCGGCAGGAAGCCGCGACCCTGGCCAAACGCTGGGCCGCCAAGGAAGCCTGTTCCAAGGCGCTGGGAACCGGGCTCGCCATGGGGATCAGCTGGCGGGACATGGCGGTCAGGAACCTTTCGACCGGCCAGCCCACCATGCAGCTGACGGGCTGGGCGGCCGAGCGGCTGGCGGCGATGACGCCCTCCGGCCATCGCGCGCATGTGCATGTCACGCTGACCGACGACCACCCCTGGGCGCAGGCCTTCGTGGTGATCGAGGCGCTTCCCGACAGCGTGAAGACGACGGCATGAGGACGGGCACGGCTTGACTTTGCCGTCCCCCGCACCCCATGAACGCGCGACTTGCCGATGAAGGGAATGGCATCCATGGCGAAAAGCGTAGCCCGCAAGGATGGGGGCATCTGGGAAACCGTCAAGACCATCTTCTGGGCGCTGGTGATCGCGGGGGTGTTCCGCACCCTGTTCTTCCAGCCGTTCTGGATTCCCTCGGGCAGCATGAAGGACACGCTGCTGATCGGCGATTTCCTGTTCGTGAACAAAATGGCCTATGGCTATTCGCGGGTCTCCTGCCCCTTCGCGCTCTGCCCGATCTCGGGCCGCATCCTGGGTTCCGAACCCGAGCGCGGCGATGTCGTGGTCTTCCGCCACCCGACGCGGGGCGACGATTTCATCAAGCGGGTGATCGGCCTGCCCGGCGACCGCATCCAGATGAAGAACGGCGTGCTGTGGATCAACGGGCAGGAGGTGCCGCAGCAGCCCGCCGGCACCTTCACCGAACCCTACGCGCCGCAGGGCCCGCAGCAGACCCTGCCGAAATGCCGCAACGAGCCGGTGCCCGAGGGCGCGGCCTGCGAAAAGGACCGCCATACCGAGACGCTGCCGAACGGGCTGACGCATGACGTGCTGAACATCTTCGACAACGGTCCCGGCGACAACACGGCCGAGTTCACCGTGCCCGAGGGGAATTACTTCTTCCTGGGCGACAACCGCGACAATTCCGGCGACTCGCGCTGGCCGGCGGCGGTGGGCGGGGTCGGCATGGTGCCGGCCGAATACCTGATCGGCCGCGCCGACCGGATCATGTTCTCCTCGGCCGGGAAATCGCTTCTGTATTTCTGGACCTGGCGTCCGGACCGGTTCCTGAAGGCCGTGAACTAAGGGAAGAATTGCCGCGGCGCCCCGCGCCGTGGCAGGATCGGGACATGAAGATTTCTGCAGACCTGCGCGCATTCTCGGAACGGCTGGGGCATGAATTCTCGCGCCCCGAATTGCTGCGCCGCGCGCTGACGCATGGCTCGATCGCCAGCGCCACCCGGCCCGACAACCAGCGGCTGGAATTCCTGGGCGACCGGGTGCTGGGCCTGACCATGGCCGAGGCGCTGTTCTTGGCCGACCGCGCCGCGACCGAGGGCCAGCTGGCGCCGCGCTACAACGCGCTGGTCAAGGGTGAGACCTGCGCCGCCATCGCCCGCGAGATCGGGCTGGGCGAGGTGCTGAAGCTGGGCCGGTCCGAGATGATGTCGGGCGGCCGGCGGAAAGAGGCGCTGCTGGCCGACGCCATGGAGGCGGTGATCGCCGCCGTCTATCTGGATGCCGGCTTCGAGGCCGCGCGCAGCATGGTGCTGAGGCTCTGGTCCAGCCGGCTGAAGAACGTCGAAAGCGACGCCCGCGACGCCAAGACCGCGCTGCAGGAATGGGCGCAGGCGCAGGGCATGACCCCGCCGCGCTATCTCCAGACCGCGCGCACGGGCCCGGACCACGCCCCGGAATTCGAGATCACCGTCCGGCTGGACGACGGCCGCGAGGCCGCCGCCCGCGGCAAGGGCACCAAACGCAGCATCGAACAGGCGGCCGCCGCCGCGCTGCTCGAGCAGATCGAAAGAACGACATGAGCGAAACACGCGCGGGCTTCGTCGCCCTGATCGGCGAGCCGAATGCCGGGAAATCCACCCTGCTGAACCGCATGGTCGGGGCCAAGGTCTCGATCGTGACCCACAAGGTGCAGACCACCCGCGCCCGCATCCGCGGCATCGCCATGCGCGGCGCGAGCCAGATCGTCTTCGTCGACACGCCCGGCATCTTCCGCCCGCGCCGGCGGCTGGACCGCAGCATGGTCAAGGCGGCCTGGGGGGGCGCGGCCGATGCCGACGTGATCCTGCTCTTGATCGAGGCGCACCGCGGGCTGACCGACGGCGCGCAGGCGATCATCGACAGCCTGCGCGAGCATGCCGGCCAGACCCCGGTGGCGCTGGTCATCAACAAGATCGACCGGGTGAAGTCCGAGGCGCTGCTGGCGCTGTCGCAGCAGCTCAACACGGCTTTCGACTTCACCCGCACCTTCATGATCTCGGCCGAAAAGGGCTATGGCTGCGACGACCTGCTTGACTGGCTGGCGCAGGAAGTGCCCGAGGGGCCCTGGCTTTACCCCGAGGACCAGGTGGCCGACCTGCCGATGCGCATGATCGCCGCCGAGATCACCCGCGAGAAGCTGACCCTGCGCCTGCACGAGGAAATCCCCTATCAGCTGACGGTGGAAACCGAACGCTGGGAGGAGAAGAAGGACGGCTCGGCCCGGGTCGAGCAGGTGGTCTATGTCGCCCGCCCCGGCCACAAGGGCATCGTCCTGGGCAAGGGCGGCGAGACGATCAAGGCCGTGGGCCAGGCGGCGCGGGCCGAGCTGGCCGAGTTCATGGGCCGCCCCGTCCACCTGTTCCTGCAGGTGAAGGTGCGCGAGAACTGGCTGGACGAAGCCGAGCGCTATAACGAGATGGGCCTCGACTTCCGCGACGGCGATGCCTGAGCCGCGGCTGGCCGCCGGCATCTGGGTCGCGGCCTATCTGCGCCGGCTGGGGCTGGCCGACATCCCGGCCTATGTCGCCCGGCACGGCGACGACACCGCGGGCAGCGTGATGGTGAAATGCGCCACGCTGGACGGCCGCGCCAGCCTGTGGATCCGCGAATGGGATTTCGAGACCGACCGGCGGATCTGGCTGCAGTTGAACGAGGCCGGTGAGCCCGAGATCGACGCCGAGATCGCCCGCAACGCCGCCCGCGACCCCGACCTGTGGGTGATCGAGATCGAGAGCCGCGACGGCCGCACCCTGCTGGACGAGGACGGGCTGGCTTGAACCGCCCGAATGAGTATTTGGAAAACGGTGAAAGGGTCGGCGGACTCGTCCGGCTTGACGGGCGGCATGGGTATTCGGGGAGCAAAGAAGCCGAGGTTCGGACCGGTTCCGTGCGATGGAAGCGTGACGCCGCGCGCATGCCGCGCGAACCGCTAAATCTTGTGGCTTTCCCGTGACATTCCGTGCGGCGCACACTATAAGATGCGGGTCCAAGGCAGGATAAGAAGACAATGACCGAACCCGCCCCCCAGACCTCCGATTACGGCGCCGATTCCATCAAGGTTCTCAAGGGCCTGGAAGCGGTGCGCAAGCGTCCCGGCATGTATATCGGCGATACCGACGACGGCTCGGGCCTGCATCACATGGTCTATGAGGTCGTGGACAACGGCATCGACGAGGCGCTGGCCGGTCATGCCGATTTCGTGCGCGTGAAGATCCATGCCGACAGCAGCGTCTCGGTGCGCGACAACGGCCGTGGCATTCCGGTGGACATGCACCCGACCGAGGGCGTCTCGGCGGCCGAGGTTATCATGACCCAGCTGCATGCCGGGGGGAAGTTCGACCAGAACAGCTACAAGGTCTCGGGCGGCTTGCACGGCGTCGGCGTCTCGGTGGTGAACGCGCTGTCGGACTGGCTGGAGCTGCGCATCTGGCGGGGTGGCAAGGAACATTACGCCCGCTTCGAGAACGGCGACACGGTCGAGCACCTGCGCGTCGTCGGCGAGGCCGGGCCCGGCGAGAAGGGCACCGAGGTGCGCTTCCTCGCCTCGTCCAAGGAGGACCGGCCGGACGGCACCTTCTCGAACCGCGACTTCAGCTTCAAGGTGCTGGAGAACCGGCTGCGGGAGCTGGCCTTCCTGAACTCGGGCGTGCGCATCATCCTGGAGGATGAGCGCCATGCCGAACCGCTGCGGACCGAGCTTTACTATGAAGGCGGCGTGCGGGAATTCGTGAAGTTCATCGACCGTTCCAAGACCCCGGTCATGCCCGAGCCGATCTTCATCCAGGGCGAGAAGAACGGCATCGGCATCGAGGTGGCGATGTGGTGGAACGACAGCTATCACGAGACGGTGCTGCCCTTCACCAACAACATCCCGCAGCGCGACGGCGGCACCCATCTGGCCGGCTTCCGCGGCGCGCTGACCCGGGTCATCAACAATTACGCCCAGTCGAACGCCCAGGTCCGCAAGGAAAAGGTCGATTTCACCGGCGACGACGCGCGCGAGGGGCTGACCTGCGTGCTGTCGGTCAAGGTGCCGGACCCGAAATTCTCCAGCCAGACCAAGGACAAGCTCGTCTCCTCCGAGGTGCGCCCGGCGGTCGAGGGGCTGGTGGGCGAGAAGCTGGCCGAATGGTTCGAGGAAAACCCGGCCGAGGCCAAGTCGATCCTCGGCAAGATCATCGAGGCGGCGCTGGCCCGCGAGGCGGCGCGCAAGGCCCGCGAGCTGACCCGGCGCAAGACGGCGATGGACGTGGCCAGCCTGCCCGGCAAGCTGGCGGATTGCCAGGAAAAGGACCCGGCGCTGTCCGAGCTGTTCATCGTCGAGGGCGACTCGGCCGGCGGCTCGGCCAAGCAGGGCCGCTCGCGCCAGAACCAGGCGGTGCTGCCCCTGCGCGGCAAGATCCTGAACGTGGAACGGGCGCGCTTCGACCGGATGCTGTCCAGCGACCAGATCGGCACGCTGATCACCGCGCTGGGGACCGGCATCGGCCGGGACGAGTTCAACCTGGACAAGCTGCGCTACCACAAGATCGTCATCATGACCGATGCCGACGTGGACGGCGCGCATATCCGCACGCTTCTGCTGACCTTCTTCTTCCGGCAGATGCCGGAGCTGATCGAGGCCGGGCATCTCTATATCGCCCAGCCGCCGCTCTACAAGGTCAGCCGCGGACGGTCCGAGGTCTATCTGAAGGACGAGGCGGCGCTGGAGGATTACCTGATCGAGCAGGGCATCGACGGCGCCAGCCTGCGGCTGGGCAATGGCGAAACCCTCAGCGGCGCGGACCTGGCCCGGGTGGTCGAGGAGGCCCGCACCGCGCGGCGCGTGCTGCGCGCCTATCCGACGCATTACCCGGCGCATATCACCGAACAGGCCGCCATTGCCGGCGCGCTGGTGCAGGGCCGGGTCGATGCCGATGCGCAGGGCGTGGCCAATGCCGTGGCGCAGCGCCTGGACATGATCGCCGAGGAATACGAGCGCGGCTGGACCGGCCGCCCGACCCAGGATGCCGGCATCCGCCTGACCCGGCTGCTGCGCGGGGTCGAGGAAAGCCGCACCCTGGACGGGCCGATGCTGCGCAGCGCCGAAAGCCGCCGGCTGGGCGCCATGACCGATGCGCTGCACGAGATCTATGGCCAGACCGCGCATCTGATCCGCAAGGACCGCGACATCCCCATCCACGGACCGATCAGCCTGTTGCAGGCCATCTTCCTGGAAGGCGAGAAGGGCCTGTCCTTGCAGCGTTACAAGGGCCTGGGCGAGATGAACCCGGAACAGCTGTGGGAGACCACGCTGGACCCGGCGGCGCGGACCATGCTGCAGGTGCGAATCGAGGATCTGAGCGAGGCCGACGACATCTTCACCAAGCTGATGGGCGATGTGGTCGAACCGCGTCGCGATTTCATCCAGCAGAACGCGCTGAGCGTGGAAAATCTGGACATCTGAGTCGCACCGTCGTCAAATCGCCACAGGCGAATCATCATTTCTTGTTACAACCTATGGTTTATTGTTGCCATCATGCCGCGCATTGCGCGACAGAGTGACCCCATCGCGACGCCGTTCTTGCAGCCTGCCGGTTGCAGGGCTAGCAGTTAGGAAATTCGATGCCTCGGGACGCTGCGCCCTGCCGGCATCACCATCTATAGGAGATGTGGACATGTGCGCTGTTTGTGTTAAGACCCCTCGCGCCGCCGCCGTCGCGGCCTCGCTGGTCCTTGGCTCGGCTCTGGCTGCGAATGCGGGTGGCTATACCCCCCCGGTCGTTGACACCGGCGTCGTGGCCCCGGTCATCGAGGCCGCGCCGGTTGGCGACTGGGCCGGCGGCTATGCCGGTCTGACGCTGGGCTATGCCTTCGGCGGCGACGACGCGGTCGGCGTGGACCAGCCCGAAGTCGGCACCCCCGCTTCGCTGGAGATCAGCGGGGCGAATGCCGGCCTGCGTCTCGGCTATCGCTGGCAAAGGGACCGCTGGGTCTTCGGCCCCGAACTGGGCTATGAAGGCGGCAAGATCGAGGACAGCTTCTCGACCGGCGGCTACGAGGCCGAATCGGAGATCAAGAGCGTTCTCGCCCTGCGCGTGAAGACCGGCTATCTGACCGGCAACGACATCCTGGTCTACGGGATCGTCGGTGTCGCCCGCGCCAAGGTCGACTACCGCGTCGAGGGCGACGGGGACCATGGCCCGATCGCCGTCAACGACTCCTATTCGAAGACCGGCTACATCGTCGGCCTGGGTGCCGAGAAGAAGCTGACCGAACGCCTGTCGCTGACCGGCGAATACGAATATGCCAATTTCGGCAAGGAAACCCTGGAAGACGGCCTCGGCGCCTCGACCCGTGCCACCCCGGATTTCCACAATGTGAAACTGGGTCTGAACTTCAAGTTCTGATCCGCCGTCCTGATCCGGCTCCACGGATTGAAAGGGTCGCCTTCGGGCGGCCTTTTTTCGTCAGCGCCGGGCCAGCGGCATGGCGATGGCGCGGGCCCCGCAGGCAACGGCCAGCCCCTGCGGCACCAGCGCGCGCAGTGCCGGATCGTCATGCATCAACCCGCCGGTATAGGCGCCGAAGGCCGGCAGCAGCAGATGGTCGCGCCCGATCAGAAAGGCGCGGCGGCGCTCGCCCGCCAGCCGCACGGCGGGATGGAAATGCCCGGCGATGTCAGGCCCTTCCGCCGGCTCGTGCCGCAACGCGACGCGGCCCAGGGTCGCGCTGTCCGCCACCCGCCCCGGCATGCCCGACGGCGCGCCGGGATCGTGGTTGCCGGCGATCCACAGCCAGCCCCGCCCCTGCGCCAGCCGCGCCAGCGAAGCCGCCACCAGCGGGTCCAGCGCCTCGGCCGCCGCCAGATCGTCGAAACCGTCGCCCAGGCTGACGACGCACTGCGGCTGCAGAACCGCGATCTCGGCCGCCAGCCGCTCCAGCGTCGCCAGCCCTTCATAGGGCGGCAAAAGCGGACCGCCGCGCCGGGCCAGACGCTCGGACTTGCCCAGGTGCAGGTCGGCCACGATCAGCCAGCCACCATCGGCCCACCACAGCGCGCCCGAGGCCCGCGCCTCAAGCCGCAAGCCATGGAAATCAAAGGCGTATCCGCTCATGCGATCCCTTCCAGCCCGGCCTCGGCCATCAGCGCCTCGGCCTCGATCTGCGCCAGCCGCTCGCGCCCCTCGCCGCGGATCGGCACCCGGCCGACCTCCAGTAGCAAGGGCGCGGCCATGGGCGAGACCCGGTCGAGCATCCGATGCTCGCGCCGGGGCGAGCGGTCCAGCATTTCCTCGATCCGGCCGAAATCGACAAGGCCCCGCCCGGCCTCCTCGGCGGTGATGCGCAGCAGCAAGTGGCCGGGATCGTATTTGCGCAAGGTGTCGTAAAGGATGTCGCTGGAAAACGTCGCCTGCCGCCCGGTTTTCCGCTGCCCGGGCATGTTGCGCTGGATCAGCCCGGCGACGGTGGCGACATTGCGGAAGGTGCGCTTCATCACCGCATTCCCGCCCAGCCAGTCGCCCAGGCCCGCCCGCAACCGCGCCCGATCCAGCAGCGGCGACGGATCGCGCAGCGGATCCAGCGACCAGACCAGCAGCGCGTAATCGGTGGACAGGAAACCCAGGGGACCCAGCCCCTCCTCCTCCATCTCGCGGGTCAGCAGCAGGCCCAGCGTCTGCAGGGCATTGCGGCCGGCGAAACCGTAAAGCGCGAAATGCCACAGCCCGGCATGGGGAAAGCTTTCCGACAGCAGCCCCGGCTCGGGCAGGGCCGAGACCCGGGCCTGCAGATCCAGCCAGTCGCGGGTCTGCTCCGGCAAGGCGCCATGCCGCGCCGGATCGCCGATCAGCGCCAGCACGCGATGCGAAAGCTGCGTGGACATGGCCAGCTTGACGCCGGAATAGACCGCGATCTTGGGCTGCCGGGTGGGGTCTGGCGTGACCTCGATCACCATCTCGCGCATCGCGTCCATGCGCACCACCCGGCCGCCGATCAGGAAGCTGTCGCCGGGGGTCAGGCTGGCGGCGAAGCCCTCCTCGACCTCGCCCAGCGGCACGCCGCCGCGGCCGCGCAGCCGGACCTTCACCATCTCGGCCTCGACGATGGTGCCGACATTCATCCGCAGCAACTTCGCCGCCCGCGGGTCGCGCAGCTGCCACAACCCGTCCCGCAGCATCAGCCGCTGCCAGCGGTCATAGGCACGCAAGGCATAGCCTCCGGTCGCGGCGAAATCCAGGCAGGCATCGAAATCCGGCCGCGTCAGGCCGCGATAGGGGCCGGCCGTCACCACCTCGGCATAAAGCGCATCGGCGTCGAAGGGCGCAGCGCAGGCGGTCAGAAGGATATGCTGGCACAGCACGTCCAACGGCCCCGGTCCGCGCGGATCGCCATCCAGGTCGCGTTCGCGCACCGCCTCCAGCGCCGCGACGCATTCGATCTGCTCAAAGCGGTTCGCCGGCACGATCCGCGCCTTCGAGGGCGCGTTGTAGCGGTGGTTCGCCCGGCCGATGCGCTGCACCAGCCGCTTGACGTTCTTGGGCGCGCCGACCTGGATCACCAGATCGACGGCGCCCCAGTCGATGCCCAGGTCCAGGCTGCCGGTCGCGACCACGGCGCGCAACTCGCCCGCCGCCATGGCCGCCTCGACCCGGGCCCGCTGTTCGCGTGCCAGACTGCCATGGTGCAAGCCGATGGGCAGGTTCTCGTCATTCTGGGCCCAGAGCGCCTGGAAGAACAGCTCGGCCTGGGCGCGGGTGTTGATAAAAATGATGGTGGTGCGGGCCTCGCGGATCGCCGCCAGCACCTCGGGGATGGCATGATGCCCGCCGCCGCCCGACCAGGGCGCGGGCCGGGCGGTGGGCAGCATGGCGATGTCGGGATCGGGGCCGGGATCGGCCTCGACCACCGACACCGGCTGCGCGCCCGCCATGAACCCCCCCAAAGCCTGCGGATCCTCGACCGTCGCCGACAACCCCGTGACCCGCAGCCCCGGCGCCAAGGTCCGCAGCCGCGCCAGCCCCAGCATCAGCTGGTCGCCGCGCTTGCTTTCCGCCAAGGCATGCAATTCGTCCAGGACCACCCGGCGCAAACCGCCGAAGATCGCCGGCGCCTCGGGATAGCTCAGCATCAGCGCCAGGCTCTCGGGCGTGGTCAGCAGGATCTCGGGCGGATCGACGCGCTGCCGGCGGCGCTGGCTCTGGCCGGTATCGCCCGTCCGGTCCTCGACCCGCACCCCCAGCCCCAGCTCCGCCACCGGCCGCGCCAGGTTGCGGCCGATATCGGCGGTCAGCGCCTTCAGCGGCGAGACATAGAGCGTATGCAGGCCCTTTCGGCCTTCTCTGTTTTCCAAATACCCATCCGGCCGCGCCGCCTGCGCCAGTTCCACCAGCGAGGGCAGGAACCCCGCCAGCGTCTTGCCGCCGCCGGTCGGCGCGATCAGCAGGCTGTCCCCCTCGGCGGCCAGCAGCGCCAGCTGATGCGGATGCGGCTGCCAGCCCTGGCGGGCGAACCAGTCCTGGAACGCGGCCGGCAGGATCACAGCATCGCCTCGAGCGTTTCCAAATGGTCCGCCTCGGCTGCCGGCTTGTCCCAGCGGATGCGGCTGATGCGCGGAAAGCGCATCGCCACGCCCGAGCGGTGCCGGGTCGAGCGGTTCAGCCCCTCGAAGGCCACCTCGACCACCAGCTTCGGCGCCAGCGCCCGGACGGGCCCGTAACGCTCGACGGTGTTCTGGCGCACGAAACGGTCCAGCTCGCGCAGCTCGGCATCGGTAAAGCCGAAATAGGCCTTGCCGACCGGCACCAGCTCGCCGCCATCCCACAGGCCGAAGGTGAAATCGGAATGAAAGCCCGAGCGCTTGCCATGGCCCCGCTGCGCATAGATCAGCACCGCATCGACCACCATCGGGTCGCGCTTCCACTTGAACCAGGGCCCGCGCGGCCGGCCGGCGACATAGGCGCTGTCGCGGCGCTTGATCATCACCCCCTCGATCACCGCGGCGGGCGGATCGGCACGCAGCGCGGCCAGATCCTCCCAAGTGGCGAAATCCAGCAGCGGCGAGATGTCGATGCGGGTGCCGAAATCCACCGCCTCCAGCACCGCGCGGCGCATCTCCAGCGGCTCGGCCCGCAGGTCGCGGCCCTCCCACAGCAGCAGGTCGTAAAGCCGCAAGCCCGCCGGATGGCTGGACAGCAGGCCCTTGCCGACGGTCTTGCGGTTCAGCCGCTTCTGCAGCTCGCCGAAGGGCGCGACCTCGCCCTCGCGGCGCACGATCAGCTCGCCATCCGCGCTGCCCTCGAACTCCATCGCCTCGATGACGTCGGGAAAGGCATGCGAGATGTCCTCGCCGGTGCGGGAATACAGCCGCCGCATGCCGCCTTCGCTGACCGCCTGCACGCGGATGCCGTCCCATTTCCATTCCGCAAAATACGCGCCGGGGTCCAGCGCGCGCAGCTCGTCCAGATCGGTCGGCGTGGACAGCATCACCGGGCGGAACGGCGCCAGCGCCGCGCTGTCCGGCCGCGTCCCGCCGCCCAGCCAGCCGAACAGGGCCGCATAGGGCGGCGCGAGCCCGTGCCAGATCTCCTCGATCTCGGGGACCGAGGGGGCGCCCATCCCCGCCAGCGCCATCCGCGCCATGCGGGCCGAGACGCCGACGCGCAGGTTGCCGGTGGCGAGCTTCAGGAAGGCCAGCCGCTCGGACGGGCCCAGCCGGTCCAGCATCGCGGCAATGGCGCCGGGCAGCGCCGCCTTGCCGGTGCCCTGCAGCAGCGCCACCGCCTGGGACAGCGAAGGATCATCCTCGGCGCCCTCGGGCCAGATCAGCGCGATGGTCTCGGCCAGGTCGCCGACGAAATCATAGCTCAGCGCCAGAAGCTGGTCGTCGACCCGCTCGGCCGCCAGCCCGCGCAGAAGCGAGGGCGTGACCCGGCGCAGTTCCAGATCGCCGGTCAGCGCCGCCAGGGCCCAGCCGCGATCCGGGTCCGGCGTGCGTTCCAGATAGTGCTGCAAAAGCTGCAGCTTGGCATTGCGCGCCGGCGTGAAGGCCAGCCGTTCCAGCAGGGCGGCAAAGGCCTTCATTCCGCCTCGTCCTCGTAACCCACCAGCCGCAGCGGCCGGGCGGGGATCTGCGCCAGCTCGCACCAGCGGATCACGCCGTCCTCGGCGCCATGCGTGACCCAGACCTCGGCGGGCGCCAGTTCCGCCAGCGTGCTGGTCAGCGCCGGCCAATCGACATGATCGCTGATGACCAGCGGCAGCTCCACCCCGCGCTGCCGCGCCCGCGCCCGCACCGCCATCCAGCCCGAGGCGAAGCCGATCACCGGGTCGCGGAACCGCTGCACCCAGGGGCTGGCAAAGGCCGAGGGCGGCGCGATCACCAGCTGCGCCGCCACATCCTCGGCGGTGGCCGGCACCAGTTCGCCCAGATCGACGCCGCGGGCTGCATAGAAATCGCACAGCACCTTCAACGCGCCATGGATGGCGATGGGCGCGTCATAGCCGGCCTCTCGCATCAGGGCGATGACATGCTGCGCCTTACCCAGCGCATAGGCGCCGACCAGATGCGGGCGGTCGGGAAACTCGGCCATGCTGGAGAGCAGCTTTTCCACCTGCGTCGCCGGGTCGGGAAAGCGGAACACCGGCAAGCCGAAGGTCGCCTCGGTCACGAAGACGTCGCAGGGCACCGGCTGGAACGGCGCGCAGGTCGGGTTCGGCTGGCGCGCGTAATCGCCCGAGACGACGACGCGGCAGCCCCCCGCCTCGACGGCGATCTGGCTTGAGCCCAGCACATGCCCGGCCGGGTGGAATCCCACGGTGACGCCGCCGATGCGGGTTTCCCCTTCAGCCGCCTGGACCGAGCCCGCGAAGCCGTCGCCCATGCGCAGCCGCATGATCTCCAGCGTTTCGGCCGTGGCCATGACCGCGCCATGGCCGAAGCGGGCATGGTCGGAATGGCCGTGGGTGATCAGCGCGCGCTCGACCGGCTTCAGCGGGTCGATATGAAAGCCGCCTTCTGGGCAGAAAAGGCCGGCTTCGGTCGGGAACAGGATGGAATCGGCGCGCATGATCCGAAGATGTAGAACATTTCGTGAAAATCAAGCCGGGGACAGCGGTCGGCCCTCGAAGATCGTCTCCATCGAGAAAACGCCGGTGACGCGTTCCAGATCCATATCGGCGATCAGTTGCTTGTAAAGCGCGTCATAGCCCGCCATGCCGCCCACCACCGCCTTGGCCATGTAGTCCCATTCGCCGCCGATGCGGTGGAACTCGGTGATCTGCGGCAGCGACTCGATCCGGGCGCGAAAGCGCCGCGCCCAGGCGTCGTCGTGATGGCGGGTGCGGACCATGATGAACACCGTCAGCCCCAGCCCCAGCGCCGCGGCGTCGATGACCGCGCGGCTGCCTTGCAGCACCCCGGCCTCGGTCAGCCGCTGCAAACGCCGCCAGCAGGCGTTCTGCGACAGGCCCACCCGCTCGGCCAGTTCGCGCTGGGACAGGCTGGCATCGCGCTGCAGCAGCGCCAGCAGGCGGTTGTCGATTTCATCAATTATGAGAGTTTTATCGTTCATTTGACAATCAAAACACAGGATATCGGCTGATATTAAGAATGATTCCTCGGCTATTGCGGGTCAAGATGCGCGCATGAAGATGAGGAACCCGATGCCGCCTTTCGACAGCTACCTCGCCCGGCTGGGCGACGATCCGATGCAGGTGATCCATGACGGCGTGATCGGCCGCGACGCGGTGATCGACGGCCCCTTCGGGCCGCGGCGGATGATCTATGCCGATTACATCGCCTCGGGCCGGGCGCTGCGGCCCATCGAGGACTGGGTGATGGAAAACCTCCTGCCCTGGTATGCCAACAGCCATACCGAGGCCAGCCATTGCGGCGGCACCATGACCCGGATGCGCCGCGCCGCGCGCGAGGCGATCGGCGCGATCACCCATGCCGGGGCAGAGCATGCGGTGATCTTCACCGGCGCGGGCGCGACGCAGGGCATCAACCGGCTGGTGCACCTGCTGGGCGCGGGGCCCGGCACGACCGTGCTGATCGGACCTTACGAGCATCACTCGAACATCCTGCCCTGGCGCGAAAGCGGCGCCGAGGTCGTGACGATCCCCGAAGCCGCCACCGGCGGGCCGGATCTGGCGGCTTTGCAGCAGGCGCTGGCGCGGGCCGAGGGGCCGGTGATCGGCAGCTTCTCGGCCGCCTCGAATGTCACCGGCACGCTGACCGACGTGGCTGAGGTCACGCGCATCCTGAAGGCGGCTGGGGCCAAGGTGGTCTGGGACCATGCCGGCGGCGCGCCCTATCTGCCCATCGACATGCGGCTGGGCATGGATGCGGTGGTGATCTCGCCGCACAAGTTCATCGGCGGGCCGGGCGCTTCGGGCGTGATGATCCTGCGCCGCGAGGCGGTGGTCGCCGACCGCCCCAGCCTGCCCGGCGGCGGCACGGTGCGTTTCGTCTCGCCCGAGAGCCACGACTATGCCCTGTCGCTGGAGGCGCGCGAGGAAGGCGGCACCCCGAACGTGATCGGCGACATCCGCGCCGCGCTGGTCTTCCTGACCAAGGCCGCCGTGGGTCAGGACGCCATCGACGCGCGCAATGCCGAATGGCTGGCGCTGGGGATGGCGCGGCTGCGGAACCATCCGAGGATCGAGTTGCTGGGCAATCCGGACGCGCCGCGCCTGCCCTTCTTCAGCTTCCGCATCCGCGACGGGCGGGGCGGCTTTGTCCATCAGCAATTGGCGACGCGGATGCTGTCGGACCTTTACGGCGTGCAGGCGCGCGGCGGTTGCGCCTGCGCCGGGCCTTACGTCCATCACCTGCTGGGGCTGGGCCCCGAGGATTCGGCCCGGCTGCGCGCCGCCATCCTGGCCGGGGACGAGATCGAGAAGCCCGGTTTCGTGCGGCTGAACCTGTGCTGGGCCGCCCCGCTTGCCGAAATCGAGGCGATCCTGGACGCCGTCTGCGACCTGGCCGAACGCGCGCCGGATCACCTGGCGCATTACCGCTGCGACCGCGCCACGGCGATCTTCACCCCGGTGGCGGCGGAGTAGCGCGGCAGGCGACATAGTCGCGCACCAGGGCCACGCGGCGGGGCCGGAAGCTTTCGCCGCCCGGCCGCATGGCCCGGATGCGCGGGATGTGGAAGGTGCGGAAATCCTGCCGCAGCCGGCAATGCGCCAGCAGCATCATGTGATTGTCGCTGTAGGACATGCCCAGCGGCCAGATCTCGCGCGTGCTGGCCCGGCCCTGCAGGTCCAGATAGTCGATGATCAGGCTGCGCTCTTCCCACAAAGCCTGACGCAGCAGGGCCATGTCCACCTGCGGACTGGGACGCTGCGCCGGCTCGCGGAACAGCCGCATGGTGGCGTGCATGGCATGGCGGCCCTGGCTTTCCGGCAGGGTGGCGATGATGCGGGCCATGGCATCCTCGCCCGCGCGGGTCAGTTCGGGATCGCCCAGCGTGCGCAGGCCCGAGATGGCGAGCAGCAGCGCCTCGATCTCCAGCCGCGAGAAGCTTTGCGGCGGCAGGGCGGGGTCCTCGGTCAGCGTATAGCCCAGCCCCGCCTCGCCGTCGATCAGCGCGCCGCCGGCGCGCAGCGTGGCGATGTCGCGATAGAGCTGGCGGAGGGAGACGCCGGTCTCCTCGGCCAGCCGCGCGGCGGTCACCGGCGCGGGCAGGCGGCGCATCGCGTCCATCAGGCGCATCAGCCGGTCGGTGCGGGACATGCTGTCACCTTCTGTCAGGGGGCCGGCCCCATCATGCCCCCGCAACCAAAGGAGGCCAAGATGCTGACCCTATACCATGCCCCGAAAAGCCGCTCTTCCAGCATCCTCGTGCTGCTGGACGAATTGGGGATCAGGGACAAGGTGGATATCCGCACCGTCACCATCCCGCGCCAGGACGGCTCGGGCGGGCGCGATCCGGCCAATCCGCATCCCGAGGGCAAGGTGCCCTATCTGGTCAACGGCGAGGACTGGGTGCGCGAGCGCGGCGCCGTCGTGCTTTACCTGACCGACATGTTCCCCGAGGCCGGGCTGGGCCCGCTGCCGGGCGACCCGAGGCGCGGCCAGTATCTCAGCTGGCTCAGCTGGTATCAGGGCGTGCTGGAACCGGTCGCGATCCTGAGCTTCTTCAGGATCGAGCATCCGGCCTTGACCGCGACCCTGCGCGACTACGACACCGCCCTGCAGCGGCTGGACGAGGTGCTGTCGGGGCAGCCCTACCTGCTGGGCGGCGATTTCTCGGCCGCCGACCTGCTGGTCGCAGGCCTGTTCCTGTATTTCGGCGAAAGCATGCCGCGCACGCCCGCCGTCGACGCCTGGGCGCGGCGGATTCAGTCTCGCCCCTCGATGGCACGCGCGGCCGAGGGCGACGGCTGAGGCGCAGCCGCGGCGGGCAGCTTGGCCAGCTGCACCATCAGGATGCCCGCCGCCACGATCATCGCGCCGATCACGTCCGAGGCGCCGAATCGCTCGCCCAGCATCACCGCGGCGATGGCGACGCCGAAGATCGGCGACAGGAAGTGAAAGGTCGCCGCCCGCACCGCGCCGATGCGGTTCACCAGCCGGAACCACAGCAAGGTCGCGCCGATGCCCGGCACGGCCACGGTATAGGCAAAGGCCCAGAGCAGGCCCGCGCTCCACGCCACGGGGCGACCCCATTCCATCAGCACCGCCGGGACCAGCAGCAGGACGGCGCCCACCGCCATCTGCAGGCCCACCATCATCATCATGTTGCGGCTGCCCCCGGCCCCGCGCGCCGCCAGCGTGGCGAAGGTCAGCGCCACCATGCCGATCAGGCACAGGATCACCCCGGGCACGTCCAGCCCGTGCTGCAGCCGCACCCCCATGATCAGCGTGACACCGGCCACGCCCGCGACCAGCCCGGCCACGGCGATGGGGCGCAGCCGCTCGGCATAGAGCAGCCAGCCCAGGAAGGCGACGACCAGCGGCATCATCGAGGCGATGATGGCCGAGACCGAGGCCTCGACATATTGCATGGCGACCCAGCTGAACCCGAGGTAGAGCGCGTTCTGGCACAGGCCGAACAGGATCACCGTGCGCCATTCGCCGCGGCTCAGCCGCCAGCTCTGGCCCATGGCGCGGGCCAGCGGGATCGCCACCAGGGCGGACAGGCTGAACCGGATCACCAGCGCGGTCAGCGGCGGCGCGGCCGTGACGATCATGCGTGTCGAGGTGAAGGCCGAGGCCCAGAGGACCGCGAAGCCGAAACCCATCAGAATGGCCCTGAAATCCATCTCGCCCCCCTGCCCTTGCCCCCCATGGGCTAGCAGATGGGCCGGCGGGCGCAAGGGCCCGGACCGGATCGGCGCCGGATCGGCGCCGGATCAGCGGCCGGAAACGAAAGAAGCCGCGCAGGTCATGCGCGGCCCCTTATGCGGCGAAAGCCGAAACTCAGGCGTTCACGCTGTCCTTCAGCGCCTTGGCGATGGTGACCTTGACCACCTTGTCGGCCGGCTTGGTCATCATTTCCTGGGTCTGCGGGTTGCGGACCTGACGCTCGGGGCGGGCGCGGCAGGCGACCTTGCCGATGCCCGGCAGGGTGACGGCGCCACCTTCGGCAACGGTGCGCGACACGACGGCCGAAAGCGCGTCAAGAGCCGCGGCGGCGGTCTTCTTGTCGCTGCCCATTTCATCGGCCAGCGTGGCGACGAGCTGAGTCTTGGTCATCGGTTTCGAAGCGGCCTGGGCCATATTCTGTCTCCTCGTTGTTCCCCGTTCGGGAAATTTTCGGACGCCACCTTGGCGGCACGCCTGCCGCTACACAAGCTTTTTCGGCGCAGATCAAGCTTTTTCGGCGGTTTTCCCCAGCAAACGCTGCGAAATTCGCCGCCAAAGCGCGGTTCTAGAGGAAGGCCGTCTCGTTGAAGGACCTCAACTTGCGCGAGTGGATGCGTTCCAGGGGTGTCGCGCGCAGCTTTTCCATGGCGCGGATGCCGATCAGCAGGTGGTTCGCGACCTGGGTGCGATAGAAATCCGTGGCCATGCCGGGCAGCTTCAGCTCTCCATGCAGCGGCTTGTCGCTGACGCAAAGCAGCGTGCCATAGGGCACCCGGAAGCGGAAGCCGTTCGCGGCGATGGTGGCGCTTTCCATGTCCAGTGCGATGGCGCGCGACTGCGACAGGCGCTGCACCGGGCCGGACTGGTCGCGCAATTCCCAGTTGCGGTTGTCGATGGTGGCCACCGTGCCGGTGCGCATGATGCGCTTGAGCTCGTAGCCGTCCAGCTGCGTGACCTCGGCCACCGCCTCCTGCAGGGCGACCTGCACCTCGGCCAGGGCGGGGATCGGCACCCAGACCGGCAAATCGTCGTCCAGCACGTGATCCTCGCGCAGATAGGCATGGGCGAGCACGAAATCGCCCAGGGACTGGCTGTTGCGAAGACCGGCGCAATGGCCGACCATCAGCCAGGCATGCGGGCGCAGCACGGCGATGTGGTCGGTCGCGGTCTTGGCGTTGGACGGTCCCACGCCGATATTGACCAGCGTGATGCCGTCGCCGTCCGGGCGCTTGAGGTGATAGGCCGGCATCTGCGGCATCTTGGCGCCGGTGGCGATGATATCCTCGGGGCGTTCCAGGATCTGGTTTCCCGGCGCGACGAAGCCCGTATAGCCCGAATCCGGATCGGCCAGCGCGCGGCGGGCGAAGGCCTCGAACTCGTCCACATAGAACTGGTAGTTGGTGAACATCACGAAATTCTGGAAATGCTCGGGCAGGGTCGCGGTGTAATGCGCCAGCCGGGCCAGCGAATAGTCGACGCGCTGCGCGGTAAAGGGCGCCAGCGGGTGGCTGCCGTCCGGGTTCGGCCCCGCGGTGCCGTTGACGATATCGTCGTTCATGGTGTTCAGGTCCGGCACGTCGAAGACGTCGCGCAGCGAATAGTCCAGCACGCCTTCCTGCGGGACGTTCAGGTCGCTTTGCGTCGCCACGGCGAAATGCACCGGCATCGGCGTGCCGCTGTCGCCGATCGCCACCGCCACGCCGTGATTGCGCATCAGCAGGCCGATCTGCTCGGTCAGGTAGCCGCGGAACAGGTCGGGCCGGGTGATCGAGGCCGAATAGGTGCCGGGCAGCGCGACATGGCCGAAGGACAGGCGCGAATCCGTCTTGGAATGCACCGGCACGGTCATGCGCAGTTCCGGGTAGAAGGCGCGATAGCGCGCTGCCGGCCGGCCGCCCTGCAGCGTGGCCAGGAACCGGTCCAGCAGGAAATGCGACGCCCGCTCGTAAAGCGCGATCAGCTGGGCCACGGCGGCGGCCGGGTCGTCGAAATAGACCCGCTCGGCCGGCTCGGGCGTTTCGATGGGGAGTCTCCGGCGGTCGGTCATCATGCGCGCTCTCCAGTTTCGGCGGAGAGTGCCAGCGCCGCCGCGGGCTGGCAAGCCGGCAGCGGAGGCCTTATCTGACAGGGGCAAAGGAGTGATCCGCATGGAATTTTCCATTCTCGACCTGGCGGTGGTGGCCGAAGGCTCGGACGCGCGGCGGGCCATCGCCAATTCCGTCGCGCTGGCGCAAGCCGCCGAAGGCTGGGGTTACAGCCGTTTCTGGCTGGCCGAGCATCACAACATGCCCGGCATCGCCAGCGCCGCCACCGCGGTGCTGATCGGCCATGTCGCCGATCATACGCGAACCATCCGCGTCGGCGCCGGCGGGGTCATGCTGCCGAACCACGCGCCGCTGGCCATCGCCGAGCAGTTCGGCACGCTGGCGACGATCCACGGCGACCGCATCGATCTGGGCCTTGGCCGCGCGCCGGGCGGCGACGGCGCGGTGATGCATGCGCTGCGCCGTTCGATGCAGCGCAACGAGGATTTCCCCAACGACGTGGTCGAGCTGCTGCGCTATCTGGGCCCGCCGCGCCCCGGCGCCCCGGTCGCGGCGCATCCGGGCGAAGGCACGAACGTGCCGGTCTGGATCCTCGGTTCGTCGCTCTATGGCGCCAGCCTCGCCGCCGCGCTTGGCCTGCCCTATGCCTTTGCCAGCCATTTCGCGCCGGGCGATCTCGACCAGGCCGTGCAGCTTTACCGCGACCGCTTCGAGCCGACCGAATTCGGCACCCGGCCGCGCTTCATGCTGGCGGTGAACGTCATCGCGGCCGAGACCGATGCCGAGGCGCAGCGCCTGCGCACAAGCCAGATGATCAGCTTCGCCCGGCTGCGGCTGGGCATGCCCGGCCTGCTGCCGCCGCCGGTCGAGGACGTGCTGGACGCGATCCCGGTGCGCATCCTGCCCGCCGTCGAGCATGCGCTTTCGGTCAGCGCGGTCGGCGCGCCGGAAACCGTCGCGGCCCGGCTGGAAGAACTGATCGCCCGCCACCGCCCCGACGAGCTGATCCTCGTCGGCAATATCCACGACCAGGCCGCGCGGCACCGCTCCTTTGCCATCGCGGCCGAGATCCTGCGGGGGCGCGCATGAGGATGCTGGTCTTCGGTCACGGCTATTCGGCCGGTTTCCTGACGCCCTTGCTGCTGGCCGAGGGTTGGCAGGTCGCCGGCACCACCCGGGAGGCGACGGATCGCGTCGCGCAGACCGGGGCCGAGCCGCTGCGCTGGCCGGGGCAGGAGGAGGCGCTGCGCGAGGCCATCGCTCAAGCCGACGCGATCCTGGTCTCGGTCGGGCCGGACCGGGGCGCGGACCCGGTTCTGGCGGCTTTCGGCGCCGAGATCGCCGCGGCGCGGCCGCGCTGGCTGGGCTATCTTTCCACCACCGGCGTCTATGGCGACCGCGAGGGCGGCTGGGTCGACGAGGAAACGCCCTGCGCCCCCTCGACCCGGCGCGGGCGCGAACGGGTCGCGGCCGAGCAGGGCTGGCAGCGGCTGGCCGCCGAGCATGGGCTGCCGCTGCATATCTTCCGCCTCGCCGGGATCTACGGGCCGGGGCGCGGCCCCTTCGCCAAGGTCCGTGCGGGCACGGCGCGGCGTATCGTCAAGCCGGGACAGGTGTTTTCCCGCATCCATGCCGAGGACATCGCGCAGGTGCTGCTGGCCTCGATCCGCGCCCCCCGGCCGGGCGCGATCTACAATGTCTGCGACGACGACCCGGCCCCGCCCGAGGCGGTGATCGCTCATGCGGCGGAACTGCTGGGCCTGCCCCTGCCGCCCGCCGAGGATTACGCCAATGCCGAGATGACCCCCATGGCGCGCAGCTTCTATGCCGAGAACAAGCGCGTCGCGAACGACCGCATCAAGCGCGAGCTGGGCGTGAGGCTGCGCTATCCCGACTATCGCGCCGGGCTGGCCGCGCTGGCCCGCGCCGAGGGGACCCCCGCCTAGCGGGCGATCGTGCAGCAGCCCGTCAGCATGCGCGAGGGCTGCTCCTGCCCGTCAAGGATCACGCTGACCGCCAGCGCATGGCCGCGGTCCGACATGCCGTCCGAACATTGCTCGGGCCGCAGGAAGGCGGTGAGCCGGCCCTTGTCGTCGCCGGCAATGATGCCGCGCGTCGGCTCCCCCTCGATGCCGCGATCCATGACCTTGCGCAGCGAAAGCTGGCGCTCGGGCTGGTCGGGCTCGCTGAAGACCAGCCCCTTCTGCACCGTCTTGACCGACCAGAAGGGCTCGGTCCCGCTGCATTGCAGCGACAGCGGCAGCTCGGCTGGCTTCCAGACCGTGGCCTGCGGCTTGAGAAAGCGCAATGCCACCCAGCCCGTGGTCTCGCCCACGTTCACGAGGCCCCATTTGCCCGATGCGTCGCGGTCCAGCAGCTCGACCCCCTTGGCGGTCGAGGCGAGCCGGCCGATGATCTTGGCCTGTCCATGCGGCGCCTCGCGCACGTTCAGCTTGTCCCAAGTCTCGACCACGGTGACGTCGAACAGGTTCGGAAGATAGTCCTGCGCCTGCACCGCCAGCGGGGCGGCAAGCACGAGGCCGGTCAGAAGGATACGCAGCATCGGTCTGCTCATGCGGGGCGAAGCCTCCAATCAGTCTACATCAAAGAAGTTAGCGTCAATCGAGCGTAACACATAGGTCCTGTCGATCCTGACACCGACGCCATGGTCGATCATCAGCCGGGCCAGCCGGGCACCGTCGATCAGCACGACACGCTGCTGCACGCGGCGCACGTAATCCCGCGCCTCGCGCGAAAAGGACGAGGTGGTCACGAACACGCCCTTGGTCGCGCTTTCGCCGGTCATTGACCCGATGAAAGCTTGCAGAGCCGGGCGCCCGACGACATTGTCCAGGGCATACCGCTTGGCTTGGATATAGACGGCGTCGAGACCCAGCTTGTCCTCGTTCACCACACCGTCAATGCCGCCGTCGCCCGAACGTCCGATAGCCTGCCCCATCTCGGCCCGACCATCGCCGTAGCCCATGGCAAGCAGAAGCTCGACGATCAGCTGCTCGAATCGGGCGGGGGAAAGGGTAAGAACCTGGTCAAGAAGGTCTTCGGTAAGGGCAGCATCCAGTTGTGCATACGCAGCCTCGATATGCTCTTCGGGCGTGGCAGCGTTGAGAGGCTCGACCACCGCGGCCGCTTCGCCGGCTCCGTCCTGCTGTTGTGAACGCCAGGCTTGATAGAGCGGGAACCGCTCCAGCACGGATTTGTCGATCCGCGCGCACCGTTGCGCCAAGAGCTGTTCACCCAGCGGTGTTATACGATAGCGCCCGCGCGATACCGCTTCGACAAGGCCAGCATGCTTCATGTAGTTCCGCGCCCAATGGGTGCGATTACTCATGGTGGTCTGCTTGCCGCTAGGCAGCAGTTCTTCCATCTGTTCATCTGTCAGGCCGAAGCGGGCCTGAAGGGCGGGAAGGCAGTCCGACACAGTCTGGCTTCCTGCCTGAATAAGCTCCAATACCGGCAACATGAGGTCTTCGAATTTCGGCAGATCGGCCCCACTCACGCCCGCTTTTCCCCAAGATGCGCCACGCCCAGAACCTCCAGCACCTTGGCCTCGATATCGGGGGCGGACATGCGGGCGCAGCGATACATGGCCTCGGGGCTGGCATGGTCGATGAATGTGTCGGGCAGCACCATCTGGCGGAAGCGCAGCCCGCCGTCGAAGACGCCCTCGTCGGCAAGCAGCTGCGCGACCAGGCTGCCGAAACCGCCGACCGCGCCCTCTTCGATGGTGATCAGCGCCTCATGCGTGCGGGCAAGGCGCAGGATCAGGTCGCGGTCCAGCGGCTTGGCAAAACGGGCATCGACCACCGTGGGCGTGATCCCGCGCGCCAGCAGCGCCTCGCGCGCCCGCATGACCTCGGCCAGCCGGGTGCCGAAGGACAGGATGGCGACGCGCTTGCCCTCGGCCATGACGCGGGCCTTGCCGATCTCCAGCACCTCGCCGCGTTCGGGCATCTCGACCCCGGTGCCCTCGCCCCTGGGATAGCGGAAGGCGATGGGGCCTTCGTCATGGGCGGCGGCGGTGGCGACCATATGCACCAGCTCCGCCTCGTCGGCGGCGGCCATGACCACGAAGCCGGGCAGGTTCGCAAGGAAGGCAATGTCATAGGCGCCGGCATGGGTGGCGCCGTCGGCCCCGACCAGACCGGCGCGGTCGATGGCAAAGCGCACCGGCAGGCGCTGGATCGCCACGTCATGGACGACCTGATCGTAGCCGCGCTGCAGGAAGGTCGAATAAAGCGCGCAGAACGGTTTCATCCCCCCCGCCGCCAGCCCGGCCGAGAAGGTCACGGCATGCTGCTCGGCAATGCCCACGTCGAAGCAGCGGCGCGGAAAACGCTCGGCGAAGAGGTTCAGCCCGGTGCCGTCCGGCATGGCGGCGGTGACGGCGACGATGCGGGCGTCGCGGCTGGCCTGATCGACCAGCGCCCGGGCAAAGACCGAGGTATAGCTGGGCGCGTTCGACTTGGCCTTGGCCTGCGCGCCGGTCTCGACATCGAATTTCGCCGTGGCATGGCCCTTGTCGGCGGCGCGTTCGGCCGGGCCGTAGCCCTTGCCCTTCTTCGTCACGGCATGGATCAGCACCGGCCCGGTGGCCCGTGCCTTGACGGTGCGCAAGAGCGGCAGAAGCTGGTCGAGGTCGTGGCCGTCGACCGGGCCGATATAGGAAAAGCCCAGCTCCTCGAACAGGGTGCCGCCGACGGTCATGCCCTTCAGCATCTCCTTGGCGCGGCGCGCCCCCTCCTGCAGCGAGGGTGGCAGGAAACCCACGGCGCCCTTGGCCACGGCCTTCAGGTCCTGGAACGGCCCCTCGGCGTAAAGCCGGGTCAGATAGCGCGACAGCGCCCCGGTGGGCGGCGCGATGGACATCTCGTTGTCGTTCAGCACCACGAACAGCCGCTTGCCCAGGTCGCCCGCATTGTTCAGCGCCTCGAAGGCCATGCCCGCGCTCATCGCGCCGTCGCCGATCACCGCGATGGCGTCGCCCGGATCGCCGCCGAGTTCGCGCGCCATGGCGAAACCCAGCGCCGCGCTGATCGAGGTCGAGCTGTGCCCGGCCCCGAACGGGTCATAGGGGCTTTCCGACCGCTTGGTGAAACCGGAAAGGCCGTTTTCCATACGCAGCGTGCGGATGCGGTCGCGGCGCCCGGTCAGGATCTTGTGCGGATAGCACTGATGGCCCACGTCCCAGATGATCTTGTCGCGCGGCGCGTCAAAGACCGCATGCAGCGCCACGGTCAGCTCGACCACGCCCAGCCCGGCGCCCAGATGGCCCCCGGTGACGGAAACGGCGCTGATCGTCTCGGCCCGCAGCTCGTCGGCAAGCTGCCGCAGTTCGCGATCCGACAGATCCTTCAGGTCGGACGGCAAGGCCACCCGGTCCAGGATCGGCGTCGAAGGGCGGTCGGAAGTCTCATGGGTCATGGCTTGCCCCTCTCCGGGCGGGCTGTCAGGCGTCGCGCTCGATAACGAAACGCGCGAGCTGCCGCAAGTTTCCTGCGGCCTCGCCATAGGGATCAAGGGCGGTTTCGGCATCGCGGACCAGCTGGCGCGCCTGGTCCTGCGCGCCCTGCAGGCCCAGCAGCGACACGAAGGTCGCCTTGTTGGCGGTGCCGTCCTTGCCGGTGCGCTTGCCCGTCTCGGCCTCGGTGCCGGTCACGTCGAGAATGTCGTCCTGGATCTGGAAGGCAAGGCCCAGACGGCGGGCATAATCCGCCAGCGGGCCGGGATCCTCGCCGGCCATGACCGCGCCGGCGGTGGCCGAGAACTGGATCAGCGCGCCGGTCTTGGCCTGCTGCAGCCGCGTGATGGCAGCAAGGTCCAAGGGCTCGGCGGCGGTCTCGGCGGCGATGTCCAGCGCCTGGCCCCAGACCATGCCGCCCCCGCCGACCGCCTCGGCGAAGCCGCGCACCAGCGCCAGCCGCCTTTCGGGCGCGCCGATCCGCGGATCGGCCAGCAGGCCGAAGGCCAGGCCTTGCAGCGCGTCGCCGGCCAGGATCGCGGTCGCCTCGGACCAACGCAAATGCACGGTGGGCAGGCCGCGCCGCAGATCGTCGTCGTCCATCGAGGGCAGATCGTCATGGACCAGGCTATAGGCATGCAGCGCCTCGACCGCCGCCGCGACGGGCAGCGCCGCCGGGTCGGCCAAGCCGAACAGCCGCGCCGATTCCATCACCAGGAAGGCGCGGATGCGCTTGCCGCCGGTGCAGGCATAGCGCATCGCATCGGTCAGCTCGCCCTCGGGCAGGCCGGCCATGGCCTCGTCCAGCGCGGTCTGGACCTGCGCCTTCACCTCGGCAAGGCGGTCCCGCATCACAGCCCCTCGGCCGGAACGGTCCCGTCGGGCTGGCCGTTGGCCGCCAAAGTGATCTTTTCCACCCGCTCCTCGGCCTCGCGCAGGCGCTTGTCGCAATGCGCCCGCAGGGCCGCACCGCGCTCGTAGAGCTTGATCGATTCCTCCAGCGTCGCCTCGCCGTGCTCCAGCCGGCCGACCGTCGCCTCAAGCTCTTTCATCGCCTCCTCGAAGGACATGTTCTCGATCTCGGTCACGCGGCAGTCTCCCTCAGCACATCGACATGGGCGCGCGCCGAGCGGCCCAGAGCGGCAAGATCATAACCGCCTTCCAGCGCCGATACCACCGGGGCCGAACAGGCCGCCGCCGTGTCGCAGATCATCCGGGTGATGGCGGTGAAATCCGCCTCGCGCCACATCAGCGCGGCGAGGGGATCGTCGGCATGGGCGTCGAACCCGGCCGAGACCAGCACCAGCTGCGGCCGCCAGGCCGCGACCCGGTCGCAGATCGCCCGCCAGGCCGCGCGCGCCTCGTCCCCGCCGCTGCCCGGCGCCAGCGGCATGTTGACGATCTGGCCATGCGCACCCCGCTCCGAGGCCGCGCCGGTGCCGGGATAAAGCGGAAACTGATGCGTCGAGGCGAAGAGCGCGCGTTTCTCCTCCCACAGCACGTCCTGGGTGCCGTTGCCGTGATGCACGTCGAAATCCAGCACCGCCACGCGGTCCAGCCCGTGATGGTCCAGCGCCCGCAAGGCCCCGATGGCGACCGAGGAAAAGATGCAGAAGCCCATGGCCCGCGCCCGCTCGGCATGATGTCCCGGCGGGCGCATGGCGACGAAGGCGTTGGGCGCCTCGCCCGCCAGCACCGCATCGACCGCCGCGCAAACCCCGCCGACGGCATGGCGCGCGGCTTCCAGGCTGCCGGGCGACAGATAGGTGTCGGAATCCAGCATCATCCAGCCCTCGGCCGGCGATTTCCGGCGCAGCCCGGACAGGTATTCCGGCGGATGGGCGCGCAGGATGTCCGCCTCCGCCGCCTCCGGCGCCTCGCCCCGGACCAGGTCGAGCCCGCCCAATGCGTCCAGGACGGTATCCAGCCGCGCCACCTGTTCGGGATGGCTGGGCGGCGTCACATGCAAGAGCCCCGAGGGGTGCGTATAAAGCAAGGTCATCGGCCAAGGATTATGTGCGGCTTTCCCGCGCGGCAAGCCAATCTTGCGCAACCGGCCCGATCCCATGGCGACCACCCCGCCGGAAACCCCGTCCTTCTCCGTTTTACAAATACCCTCGGGGGTCCGGGGGCAGACAGCCCCCGGCGCAACGGCGAAGGATCAGACCGTCAGCCGCTGACCGTCATGGCCGGCGATGCGCAGCTCCATCAGCGTGCCCTCGGGCATGTCGCGCTGGAAAGCCACCTCGGTGAAATGCTCCGTCCGGCCCAGCCGCGGCCCCTCGGTCAGCACCATGCGCATCTCTCCGACCTGCGCGGCCAGATGCCGGGCCAGCGCCGCATCGCCCGCCGCGCGCAGCCGCGCCGCACGTTCCTTGATCGCCGGGCCCGGCACGCGCGGCATCCGCGCCGCCGGGGTGCCCTTGCGCGCCGAATAGGGAAACACATGCAGGAAGGTCAGGCCGCAATCCTCGACCAGTTTCAGGCTGTTTTCGAACATCGCCTCGGTCTCGGTCGGGAAACCGGCGATGATGTCGGCGCCGAAGACGATTCCCGGCCGCAGCTTGCGCGCATCCTCGCAGAAGCGGATGGCGTCGTCGCGCAGGTGGCGGCGCTTCATCCGCTTCAGGATCATGTCGTCGCCGGCCTGCAGCGACAGGTGCAGATGCGGCATCAGCCGCGGCTCGCTGGCGATGGCCAGCATCAGGTTCTCATCCGCCTCGATCGAATCGATCGAGCTGATGCGCAGCCGCGGCAGGTCCGGCACCAGCCGCAGGATGCGCATGACCAGATCGCCCAGCCGCGGCGTCCCCGGCAGGTCGGCCCCCCAAGAGGTCAGGTCGACACCGGTCAGCACCACCTCGTTGAAGCCGCGGTCCCGCAGCCGCTTGATCTGGTCCACCACCACCCCCGCGGGCACGGAGCGCGAATTGCCGCGGCCATAGGGAATGATGCAGAAGGTGCAGCGATGATCGCAGCCGTTCTGCACCTGCACATAGGCGCGGTGCCGGCCGAAGCCGTCGATCAGATGGCCCGCCGTCTCGCGCACGGACATGATGTCGTCGACCTGTACTTTCTCGGTCTCGCCGATCAGGTCGGGGGCCTGCATCGCGGCCCAGGTCGCCGGCTGCATCTTTTCATGGTTGCCGATGACGCGGCTGACCTCGGCCATGGCGGCGAAGGTCTCGGGCTCGGTCTGGGCGGCGCAGCCGGTGACGATGACCGGGGCGCCGGGGTTCTCGCGCGCCAGCCGCCGGATCTCCTGCCGGGCCTTGCGCACCGCCTCGGCGGTCACCGCGCAGGTGTTCACGATCACCGCGCCTTGCAGCCCGGCGGCCTCGGCCATCTCGCGCATCGCCTCGGTCTCATAGGCGTTCAGCCGGCAGCCGAGGGTCGCGAAAACGGGCGGCTTCAGGTCCTTCATCCCCGCCAGACCCCGTCGAAGACATGCGCGGTCGGCCCGGTCATCCAGACCCCGTCCTCGCGCCAGTCGATCTCCAGCACGCCGCCCGGCACGTTGACCTTGACCCGCCGCCCGGTCAGCCCGCGCCGCGCCGCCGCGACCACCGCCGCGCAGGAGCACGAGCCCGAGGCCAGCGTGATGCCGGTGCCGCGTTCCCAGATGCGCAGCACGATCTCGCTGTCCGAGACGACCTGCACCAGCTCGACATTGCTGCGTTGCGGGTAAAGCGGATGATGTTCGTGCAGGGGGCCGAAGCGTTCCAGGTCGACCGCCGCGGCGTCGGGCACAAAGAAGGTCATGTGCGGATTGCCCATCCCCGTCGCCACCGGATCGCCTTCGATGGGCAGGTGCAGCGTATCGACATCCTCGGCCAGCGGGATCCGCGCCCAGTCTAGGACCGGCGCGCCCATATTGACGCGAGTCAGGCGATTGCCCGCATCCTCGGCCGCAAGCACGGCATGGTCGGTGGCGAGCCGCAGGGCCGAGGCGCCCGATTCGTCCATCAGGAAGCGGGCCACGCAGCGCGTGGCATTGCCGCAGGCGGCCGAAAGCGAGCCGTCGGCGTTGAAGAACACCAGCCGCGCATCGGCATTCTCGCCGGGCAGGATGACGGCCATCTGGTCGAAGCCGACGCCGCGATGGCGGTCGGCGATGGCGGCCACGGTCGCGGCATCGGGCAGCGCGCCCGAGCGGCGGCCGTCGATCACCACGAAGTCGTTGCCGAGCCCGTGCATCTTCATGAAGGGCAGAGGGGCGCTCTGGCCGGGGTTTTGCTGGTGTTCCATGGCGGTGACATACTCCTGCCGGAAAGATTCTGCCAGAGGCGGCGATTTTTCCGCTTGACCCTGTCCGCCGCCGACCGTAGTTAGCCCCCCGTGCGATGGGCCCGTAGCTCAGTTGGTAGAGCAACTGACTTTTAATCAGTGGGTCACAGGTTCGAATCCTGTCGGGCTCACCACTTTCCAGATTGTCAAGTGTCAAGCGACACTAGTAAGTATCGCAAACGACAGGGAAACTATCTCAAACGACACGCAAGATTATCTCAATCGGTGAGATCGCCGATTTTAAGGTGGTTTTCGCGGACATGGAAAAGCCCGCCGAACCGGTCGACGGGGCGCATGGTTCTGCGCGAGCGCGGCTCAGATCGAGATGATGGGCGCCGCCTCCCGACGCAGATAGATCTTGCTGCAACGTTCCGGCAACGGGATTGGCCAGACTTCCGCATCGTCCAGACGGACGGCGACATGCTTCGCCTGTGTTCCCAGCTCATATGCCATCAGACCAAGCGGGAGGTAGCGGTCAAGGAACCGCTCCACCTCTTCCGGCGCAACCAGCGACATGGGTTGGCGCGTCCGCGGGTGACGGGCTTCGGTGCTGGCGATCACGCCCTTCCCCATGAAAAGGGCGACAGTCGAGCAGTTGATATGCAGCCGCTTTCGCAGATCGTCGCGGCTCAGGCCCATCAGTGGGGCGGCCTCGAATCTGTCCAGAACTTCGGCCAGATCCAGATGCAGTGCTGCCAGTCCACGGATACCGCGCAGCCGCCAGACCTTTGCCAGCCTGCCGTCGATCACGGCACGGAGCAGGTCATTATACGGCAAGGTGGCCTTCTGGGCGATGGTCCGAAGCGGAAAGGCCCCCGTAGGTACCTCACCCGCCAGTCCAGCATTGGCAAAGACTGACACAAGAAAGCTGTCGAGGTCCTCGTGAAGAAACAGCTTGTCCATATGCGGTAAGGCCAAGGCATGTTTGATAAGCCTGAACTCGACAAGCTTGTCGATCGTGGCAGGATGAACGTTCAGATGCCGGCTCGCCTGCTTCCGGTCGAGGCCGGTCGAAAGAATCGTGAGCTCGACATCATGGCGACCGGGCGCAACACGCCGAAGATCGTCACCAGCGAGGCCGACAGCGCGCTGGAACCCCGCGATACGACCCGCCGTCAAACCATATCTCCGTCCGATCTCCGCCCAGGAAAACCATCGCCGCTGAGAACAGACCCGCCCAAGCACCTTTTGTCCGGGCGCCAAAGGATAGCTTTCCAGAATAAGGTCCCGGAAATGGTCAAGGATCGGTCGATAGCGATCCGGTTGCGTCAGCCGCTGGAGCCAGCGGGTGTAGAAGCCGAAGTCGGCGTAGAAGCCGCCCTTCGTACTGCGTGAACTGCGACGGATGCCATCATAGGCCTCTCGCAGCGCATCGGGTCCCTGGACGCAGGCCGCGAATCCCGATGCACCAACCGCAACCAGATCCTTGCGGTTCAGCGACCCTGGACGGGCTTCCGGACCAACATTAATCAGGGTACCAATATTTTCGCACAGGCGCGCGACCACCTCGATGGGCAAAGCATCGAGCCATGAGTGGCGTGCGCTTTGGCGTGGGGCATGCAGCCGATCGGAAAGCATGCGCGCATACCGCACGGCCTCGTCCCCTGCCTCGACAGCGGCTTCACCGACCAGCACCCGATTATCGGCAAGGCGACCGGCAAAATCATGCGGACAGCGAGGATAGTCCGGCGGGTCCAATCTTCCCAACAGCACGTCGTGATCCGGACAGACATGCAACGAATCGATCTGCCACAGGGCGCGTCCCCGTGTCCGGCCATGATTGTCCTGATCGGCTTTGATGCAGATAGGGCAGAACTTCAGCGCTGAGCGGTCAAGAAAGGACCGGGGCAGATTGCTGCCTTGCAAGCGGAAAGAGCTGTCACCGATCGGGGCAAAACTGTTCTTCGCAAGTCGCTCTGTATCGGTTCCCGTCAGATCGGCCAGTTGCTGAACCGTATCTGGATCAAGCTGCAATATCCGCCGCCAGGACAGATCCATATCCTGCACGAAGTCCTGCACATGGCGCGACCCCTTCTTCCGCGCGACATGCGAGACGAAGGACGGCAGAGTTTCCTGCGGCAGAATGGGCAGGCTAAGGCCGAGTCTCATTTCCGTCTCCCCCGATCTCCGGGCCCGGATTCGAGCTGCAACAACTTGCGTACATCCAGAGCCAGAAAATCTACGACCACGAAGGGATTGAGGCCTTCCGGACAGCCGGATCGCCGGGCAAAACAAGCTGCGAAGGATTTGGAGGAAAGCGTATTTTCGGGCGACAGCAGCGCCTCGCCGATGGCCTCACAGGTCATTTCGACCAGAATGCCGAAGCAATGATCGGCGGCATGGACAAGCCGTCTGACAAACCGCGGCTTGCGAAGCTTGTCGTCCTGTCAACGGCGGAGCAAAAGTCGGCCGGGGCGGCGGCGTAAAGTCCGGCCAGTTGGGGGGTGCGCCATGGCGCGCGCGCTGGCCACATAGCTGGCGCGAGCCATGGCGCACTGGCCCCTTAGGGCCAATCGTGGGTAGATATTTTATGGTGATCAGCGCTGTTTACGGGCTGTGCTGTTGGCGAGGCGATAGCTTTCGCCGTTCATCTCGATGATGTTGACGTGGTGGGTCAGTCGGTCGAGCAGCGCGCCGGTG